>JAFZTZ010000043.1 GCA_017618595.1 Alphaproteobacteria bacterium | reverse complement strand
TTTTTGTGATAAAAAACGCACAAAGGGCACCATGAAAATTCTCTTACAAAACCATATACAACAGGCACAACAACAGCAACAGCAAAAGGATGCGGTTGCTATGTTAAGTACTGCATTGGACAGCATAAAAGATCAATTAGAATGTTGCTATTCAGATTTAAGTATGGATACCGCTGTCCTTGAAGAAGCAAAAAGTATCGTTGGAAAATCCGAAGAAGAAATTATCCAAATGAAAAAGAAAGATAAATTTCTAGACACACTGGTGGATGATTATTTTTCCGAACCATACGAAGAAGAACTGGCACACTGGGAGCATCGCGTAGATGACGACAACAAATGGCATGCCGAAATAAAAGCCACTCTTGTAAAATTTTACGATTTATTAAATCCAACAAAAGATTTTTTGAATGCGATCTTGCAAAAATATCGCGATCAGTATTCAGAAATGATCCAGACGCAAAAACAATATCAACCAGGTACACTAGAGAAAATACAAAATTGGTGTTCATTGTTGGAAAAATCGCAACAACAAAATTTCCAAGGATTTACCGATATTGAAAAAAAGGATTTGTTGTGCGGTCCAATTTCGCATTTTCTGGAAGACAATTATTATCCTGCGAACAATTATGACATTATGTCATCCACAAACATTCAAAAAATAATCGCGCAAAATCAAACAACTGCTGTCAATTTATCCACATTGGTATATAACAAACAAAAAACACTTTATATTGAACCGCATTTAACAAGATTTGCATTTAACCCCGTCCAAGACGAATATGATCGGGCATTATTACGCATCACCGCATTCACAGATGCGATGATTGCCACGCGTGACTATCTAACCCAAAAAAACGTGAAAGAACCATTTAATCCGGTGCAACAAACCGCGTTAAGAAATTTCACCAACGTGGTAAATTATTGGTACAACAAGACATATCCATACTGCAAAAGTAAATTGGTTAGGAAACAAGAACCAATGGATGAAATAATCCAAATTATGCAAAATGTGGTTCAAAAGTTCCGCCTCGCAGAAGCAAACCGCGAAAGATTTTATACGTGGGAACGACTTGACAAGTTATGCCAAGAAGCCCAAGAAACAAATAAACCAGATCCCATATTTAATGAATATGAATATAAAGTGGCATTTCTTGAACTTTATCTTCAATTTCCAGATAGTGTTAGAAAAATATTTGACCGCATTACTGAAAGTTTTACCGCGAAAAAATTCAGCAAATTGAAGGACGATCAAGATTTTTTTGATTGGGTATTCATAGGGCAATACCTTGAAGATGCCAATCCTGATAATGAAATCATATATTCAATTGCCGCCAATCTGAATTTCCAAGATCACTATTACCTGCGGTGTTATACTAAACAAAACAATCGGGCGGACGTATTGCGCCAGAACATTGAATCAACATTGCACAAATACAAATTACTTGCCCCATCGTCACAATTGTTAGAATTTGCGCATGGGTGTATAAAAAAACGATAAGGCAATTCGTTCCGGCATCTATTTGATTTTCATACACTATTAAATGGCAATATAAAAATAAAAAAATGGACAACGCCCACATGTTTTTTGGTGGATGTGATTGGACTCGAACCAACGACCTCTTCGATGTGAACGAAGCGCTCTAACCAACTGAGCTACACATCCAAATAAAAAAACGGATAACCCGTTTTTGCCCGACACACAAATTTTCAATACTTGCTTGAAATTTTGGTGGTGGGGATAGTGGGACTTGAACCCACACGGTCGCAATGACCAAAGGATTTTAAGTCCTCAGCGTCTACCATTCCGCCATATCCCCAAAGGACCCTTTACAACCGACCCTAAAAAATTGGTGGAGCTGATGGGACTCAAACCCACGACCTCTACGATGCGAACGTAGCGCTCTATCAACTGAGCTACAACCCCAAAACTGTTTGCATTGGTGGGCATAAGAAGACTCGAACTTCCAAGGGTCGCCCCACTAGTACCTGAAACTAGCGCGTCTACCAATTCCGCCATATGCCCAAATGCCCATAAAGCGAAATCTATGTTAAATCAAAACAGAACATTTTGCAAGCGGAAAATATCACAAAAATGTTAATTATTTATACAAAAATACACAACTTTTCACTTGCCCCGGTTTTGCTAATTTTGCTACACTTTTTATCAGAGATGAAGAAAATTCTGATTTTTGGCGCAATTCTGGGCTTTTTAGCATGCGCGCCCGCGGTGTCTGCGGTGCGTGACAGTACCAATGTTAACCTGCGCACAAAAACGACAACTGAACGCAACATTTCCCGCGCGAACAGTACCGATACCGGCCGCAGCGCAACCACAACACGCAATGTTGTATCGCGCACCGCAACACCAAAAACTGTTACACGTGCCGGGGCATTGCGCATTACACCACAAACGCGTACGACAATAACGCGCCCCGAACGGCAAATTACACGGACCACAACCGCGCGCACCGCAAATCTGCGCACAACAACTGCACGTGACGCAACAACCGCAACAACGGTCGCCGAAACACGTACAGGGGCGGCGTACAACAAGTGCAAAGATGCATATTTTCAATGCATGGATCAATTCTGCCAATTAAAGAACGATGATTACCGTCGTTGTTCGTGCAGTTCACGCATCTATGATTTAAAATCTGTGCGCACAAATATCGGCGAAACCAACAGTAAAATAACCGAATTTACCGAAAATCTTGATGTGGTTGGTTTAACCGCCGCCCAGGCCACCGCGATGCACACCGCATCCGATGGGGAAAACGCACTTGCGGCGGATACTTCGGCGTCCAAGGCATTACTAGAAGCAATTATGAATTCTATTCGTGGCGATGATGCAACTGTATCCGGCAAATTATCCGGACTAAACAGCATAAACATATCGTTTGATACATCAAATGCATTTGGACTGACCGATACCGCCCAGGTTATCGCATCATACGACGGCACAGAATTATACAACGCGGTGTATCCATCATGTCGTGGGGCGGTTGCCGCCGACTGTACCGATGCCGCCCTGCAACGCGCCGTAACCGCATACCTTATGGCGATAGAGCAAGATTGTAATACGGTTCAAACCGCACTTGAAAACAAACAAAAAGATTTAAAAGCCGCGATTCGCGAGGGCGGGGCAATGTTGGATCTGGCGCGCGTAGAAAACCGCCGCAAACATAATTCAGACACATTAACCGACTGTATCAACAATATTGAATCTGCGATTCTTAGCGAGCAGGTATGCGGTGCCAATTATCACAAATGCCTGGACAATGGCGAATTCATAGATGTATCAACCGGCGCACCCATTTCGGGTGTCAAACGGTTCTATGAATTGGCGAACCTGTTGAAATTTGATAGTGGCAAAGACGCCGTAGATCAACAACTGTCGAAAATCGCGGGGAACCAAAAGTTTGTTAAGACATTTGAAAGCAAAACCAAGAAGTTTGCCAAAGATTCATTGGATAAATGCGTAGAAATCGCGGATACCGCATGGTCGGAATATTTGGATCGTGCATTATTGGCAATTTATTATGCCCAACAATCCAAGGTTGAAACCATCAAAACCGGATGCTTTGACCTTATATCCTCTTGCTATAGCGATAAAGAGGCCGCCGTGACCGCGGCAATGGCATCACTAATAGATGGGACATCCGAATTATCCCTGATGCCCGGTAAAATTGTTTTGACCCAGCAAATGTGCAGTGATTACATAGAATCATGCAATAATATGTTTGTCGATGATCCAAACAACCAAAACATCATCTCGGATTATATCACCATGCAAACGGATAAAGACCGACTGGACGCGTGTCGCGCCATTGTTCAACAATGCTTTAGTGATTTTGGCGGAACAAATTACGAAAACTTTTACTATCCATCCAGTGGATTATTCAAAACAACGGGGGTAGACACGGCCGCATATATTATACCATCAACACCTGGGGATGAAACCGTAGCAATAGACCGCAACACGAATATGACCGCATTAGATTGGTTCACCCTGTACAGATATGGCGAAAACGGAAAACGCGAAACGGACAGCGCCGGCAACCCAATATATGTATCTGAATGCGCAAAACGTGTTGCATCGGTTTCCCAATGCGCCGACATTGTGGCCGAGGCATTTGGTGGCATGGATACAATTGTTGCGAACCAAGGCAAAACAGGTTATGGCACATATTCCTATACCGATCCGTCCGGTGCAGCGGACGATCACAAGGCATTTGCATACGGATGGGCCAAGGCAGATGACGTAGATTCTGACACAATTATATGGACAAACGATTACAAATTCCAGAACCGCCGCTTGCGTCCAACTGGCATCGCCACCGATGTTTACAATAATATTATCGACACACTATCCACCCAATGTATGAATAATCAGGGTAAGTTTGTTGAAGCACAATTTATAAACCACAATTTGTATAATGATCCAGATAATTTATGTACTGTCGTATGGCCTAATGATATGTTGACCTTATTGAATACGTCTTATGGTTTTGCCGCCGATCTTACAGAAAATTTATGTTTTAAAAATTATGAATTGCTAATAGATGCTAAGTCATGGGGGATTTGTTCATGTTGGGAAAATGGGGGCAGGCGAAGCAAAAATGGTCTTAGCAGCAAGTGTGTACCTGTAATAGGCCTTGAAGATTATGAACCTAATGACGCAACATGTGGGAGCGATGGTGCTCCAATAACCGCCATGTGCAATTTTAATCGGTCATGCACCCCCGAAGATCTAGCAGTTGATGGTTATTGCACATCAAACATAAATACAGATACGAACCAAGTATGTCCTATCGGTCACCAAGATGACTGTGAAACATACATGGAAACAAATAGCAGTGAGTTTGAAAAATTACCAACAGGAATCTAAAAATAATTCGGGGGCAATATGTCCCCGGTTTTGTGTGATTACTAACCACTAACACTTACCATTAACAACCAACACTTGCCAATATATCATCGGCGATAATTTTACTTGGGGCACCATTTTTGTGCATCCACATATTATCTGCGCTTTTTAAATCTGCCACCATTTTTGCGCGATTGGCCGGCAAAATAATTGTATCTAATTCGTTTATAATATTATCCGATGTTGCCATTGTCCCAAGACATTCGGGGTACACAGAACGATTTAACAATATATTTACCAGCGATACCCAACGAACACGAATAAACCGACGCAGCAACCATGTAGTTATCGCGTTCATTTTATATGCAACAATTGCCGGCACATGCAGCATGGCAAGTTCCGCCGATACGGTTCCGCTGGCCACTATGGCGACATATGTTTGCCGATATAAATCATAGCGATTACGACCATCAACTAATTCTGGTTGCACCGTCCAATTTTTTATTTCATCTTGGACATATTTGGCGGTTGTTTCAACCACCGGAATCGCAAATTTATATCCGATATAACCGCAAGAACTTATTGTTTCAACCACCGATTTAAATATCGGCAGCAAGCGTTTAACCTCGCTAATACGACTGCCGGGGACAATGGTTATAATTTTATCTGTGGTGGCGTGGATATTTTTCTTGGCGGATTCCATAATTTTTTCGGCGATTGGATGACCAACCGCAATTGTGGACAGCCCATATTTTGTGAAATAGGGCACTTCGAAATCAAAAAATGCATACAGTTTATCAAAAATCTGCGCATATTTTTTTGCACGCCCCGGCCGCCATGCCCAAACCTGGGGGGCGACGACATGATGGAACCGCAAACCATTTGCAATCAACGCACGACCGGCGTGACTTTTCCGTAATTTTGATATAACCGACCGTGCAAAACCCGGTGAATCTATGGTTAAAACCAAATTCGGCTTTGTATCCAAAATTGCGTTAACCGCATCGTTTATACGGCGCGTCAATGTGCGCGCATGCGCCAAAACCTCTATGGCACCCATAACCGACAAATCAGCCATTGGGAAAACAGAACGCAGGCCACATTCGGTCATTTCCGCCCCACCAATTCCCACAAAATCGGCAGTATTTTTCATCTGGCGCATAATACGCGCACCCAACGCGTCACCTGAAACTTCACCCGCAATAATGAAAATCTTGATTTTTTTATTCGGCATTATCAGATGTTCCAATTCCGCGTTTTGATCGGTTTTCTATGAAATCAATTGCGTCCATCGCATATTTATTATTTTTGACATCTTTACGGACGCGGGCAATACGTTCATCAACCGTTCCATCCTTGTCACGAAATACCGCCGAATACACCGCATGAATTGCATGCATATCTTCGTTTGTAAACCCATGACGCATCAGACCGACACGGTTTATCGTTCGATATACCGCGCGCGCCCCATCATATATTGCGTATGGCAAGATATCATTTGAAACGCCCGACATACCACCAATAAACGCATTGCGCCCAATACGTGCAAACTGTAATACCATAACCCCACCAGACAAAATCGCAAAATCTTCAATTTCTACATGTCCGGCAACTTGGACCAGGTTAGACATAACCACGCTGTTTCCAACCTTGCAATCGTGGCCAACATGTGCGTTAACCATAATTTGACAGTCATCACCAATTACGGTTCCATCTGATGCCGGTGTGCCCGAATGAATTGTAACATATTCACGAATACGACAACGCTTGCCAATGCGCAAACCCGTCATGGCCGCTTCGTCTTGCCATTTTAAATCTTGGCTCATTACCCCAAGAACTGCGAATGGATAAACAATGGAATCATCACCAATGGATGTTTTACCATCTATCACAACATTTGAAACCAATTCAACCCGATCCCCAAGGGTAACATTTGGCCCCACAATACAAAATGGTCCGATTTTGCAATCGGCTCCTAAAACGGCACCTTCGTGAACGATTGCGGTTGGATGTATCGTCGTCATATTAATCACCTGTGTTTTATAACAAATATTTGCTGTGATTATAATACAGTATTAAAAACCGCATTTAAATTCAATAAATCTAACGAATTATAACAAAAATTCAATGCCTTGGCGTCTGGTATTTTCGGGCAGGGCGATCCATATTACACCCATGGCGGTAATCGTCGCCACATCGATTAAAACCCCGAACAGAATTATCGCCCATGCCAACATCCAATTGCCCAATTCCCCAGAAATGCTGTCTGCATGCCAAACGGATAAGGCAAATGAAATAAACGCGGCGACCACACCAGCAATGAAAATCGGGACAGCTTCGGTCAAAATGAACAAAACCGCGCACAGCCCCAGCACAAAACGCATCAACCATTTTAATTTTACATAGGCACTATTATGCACACGTCCACGCGGTGCAACCAAGTTAAGCGCCATCGCCGCCGCAATTACAATTCCGGTACCCAATGCCCACAATAAATGCATCGGCGTCAAATTACCCAATTGACCAAACCGCCATAGTTCTGACTGCATCAAAATTGCGATTACCGTCACAAACATAACCCCCAATGTGCATGGCACAGCACGCATCTGGCGGCCACTATACCGCCCCAAAATCAGTCCTGCAACAACCACCACAACCTGTAAAACTGCACCCCACCAATTAAGCATACCACTTAGTGCCACCGGAACCAAACAGAACAACAACACAATGATATTTATTATCCATCTGTGCCGATTTGTCGCGTTTTTGTCCCCATACCAAACCGGTAATTTTATTGCACGCGTATTTATCCCGATAAATATGCAAGACACGAATAACACCGCCGCCGTAACCCACGGTAATAACGATATATTATCGCGCAACACCGCGTAATTTCCCCCCATCAACACAACCCATGCCGACGTTAACATTACCGTCCAAAAGGTTATACGTTCAACCGTCACATATGGGGCAATACCGCATTTTGCCGAAAAACGCCGAACAAACAAATAAATGGCCGCAAATAACGGCACACACAGCACGGCATTCCATAAAAAAGCCGGTGTCGCAACCGCAACATTATTAAAAGCACTAACCGCACTTGCCACAACCATGGTTTCATTAAACATAAACTTGCCTTTTATTTTTAATGAATTATTATATAGTCATGGTTGAAAAACAAGAAGTTTTTACAATGATGGGTGGCCGCGTCAAAATGATTGGGCCTGGATATCGTCCAACATGTGATGCGGTGTGGGCTGCGGCCTTTGCCGATGGTAATCCAAAAACCGTTCTTGATGTCGGTACGGGAACAGGCGCGGTGGCACTATGCCTGATGGCACGTATGCCAAATGTTCACATGACAGCGATCGATATATCGCAAGATATGTTGGATGTGGCGGCCGAAAATTTCAAATTGAATAATCGCGATGCCGAACTGATAAATGCGGACATTACCACATGGCGCACAAGCAAAACATTTGATTTGGTTATCACAAACCCACCATATTTCAAAGGCACACCGGCAAATCATAATGCCCACCACAATGCAGATTTAAATGCATGGGTGGGGCATTGCATTGCACGCGTCAAACCCAACGGCACATTTATTATAATTATTGATGCCGCAGAAACCGCGAATATTATTAGTGAAATGACCCGCCATCATTGCGGAAACATTAACATATTGCCGCTGTTTAGCGTTAAACACACCGCCGAACGAGTGTTAATTTCTGGGACATTAGGGCGGGCCACAAATGTCAATTTGTTTACCGGCCTGTCCATAAATAACGATGCGGTTCTGCGTGACGGAATATCCATTGCAGAAATATTGGCGGCCCAGGCCGTAAAAAAACGATAAGGGGCAAAAAAATTGTGATTCTTGACTAATCAAGATTATTCTATTATGCTATTCACGTTATGATAAACTTTATAACAAGATATTTTACGTCACTATGGGCGTTTATTACTGCACCTTTCCGCGCGATTTGGCGCGTAATTGTCCGTATTTTCCCACCGCGCGAATTTACGGTAATGGATACCCCACGTGGCAATGTTTACACTTTTAACCAAAGCAGTTTTTGGCGTTTTACAAAATTCTGTGCCAAGGTTGGACTTGCAATTTGGGCATCTTGGTCAACCTATGTGTTTGTTTATCACCGTCCAATGTTGCAGAAAAGAACCTTGCAATTGGAACAGATGCGTGAAAAATATGCGGTTCACATGATAGATTTGCAAAATTACCTTGGAAAATACAATGAACTAACAAAAAATGTAAACATCATTGACGATAAATTATTAAAAGACACAAAACTTACCGACGCCCAAAAAGAAGAATTATTAAGCGAACGCCGCAAGAACTGGGGCGAATTGGACTTCCTTAAGACGCGTATTACCGAAATGTTTACCGACGAAGATTATGCCCCGGAATACAGTAAAATGTCTGAATTGGCAATTGAATACGAATTAACGCGCGCAGAAAATGTGGAAATCAAAAAACGCGATATAGAGTTATTGGAAACTATTTCCAAGGTCGTCGAAGCAGATAACAAAATCGTGGATGCCGTATCAAAGTTGGCATCTGAAAATATGGCGGAATTGCGCGCAGATTTGAAACACATAAATGGCGTGATGGCGACCCTTGGGTTAAACGAAGCCACATTGATTGCGGGCGCGAACAAATATTCTAATCAGTTGGTTGGCGCCGTATTTAATCCATTGGAAATAGATAAAGAATTGGATGAAAAATATCAGAAGTTGGCAAATGACATTACATTGTGGAATGGCCTTAATAAACTTAAACGCATATTGCCACTTGGCGCACCAATTAAAGATATGCGCATCACATCAAAATATGGCAAACGCAAGGATCCGTTTACCGGGGAACAGAAACAACACCGTGGCATAGATTTTGCCGGCAAGGTTGGCACAGAACTTATGGCGGTTGCACCGGGGCGTGTTATATCGGCGGGGGAACGCGTGGGTTATGGTACAACGGTTGAAATTGATCATGGCCTTGGGTTCACAACATTATATGCGCACCTGTCTAAGATAACAGTATCACGTGGTGACTGGGTGCGACCGGGGACAATTGTGGGACTTGGCGGTTCATCGGGTCGTTCAACCGGACCACACTTGCACTATGAAATACGGTACAAGGGAAATCCGTTTGACCCAGAAAAATTCGTTAAAGAATAAAAAGGAAAGGAAAATGTTGGCATTTACAAACGCAGATGAAAAAACATCACCAACCATTATTGGTGCGGGTTGCAAATTAACCGGCAATATAAAAACAGACCACAGCGTTCAGATTCATGGCCATGTTATCGGTGATATAGATGCCGAAACGGTCGTTATTGGTCGTGGTGGAACGGTTGAAGGCAAGGTTACAACGGCAAATTTATTCCTGCATGGCACATTGGATGGTCCGGCCACAGTTGATATCGCCAATGTTTTCAGCTACGCAAAAATGACAGGTACATTATCATATAAAACATTAAACATAACATCAAATACCGGCCTTGAATGCAAATTGGCCAAACGCAAGGACACAAAAAATGAATAAAAGTATATCAAAAGTATTTATCGCCGCCGATCATCGTGGGGTAGGGCTGAAACTATATTTAATCGAAATGTTAAGCGCGGTTGGTTATAATGTTGTGAATTTGGGAACCGATGATTTGAATACGCCGGTTGATTTTCCAGATGTTGCAAAATCCGTTGCCGATGCGATGCTGGACGAACCAGAAACACGCGGCATATTGGTATGTGGAACGGGTGCCGGGGTACAAATTGCCGCAAACCGTTACCGTCATATTCGCGCATCACGTTGCGACCGACCAGACCAAGCACGCGATGACAGGTTCCACGACGATATAAATGTTTTGGCGTTGGGCGCCGATGATATAGATATCGAAATGGCGTTTCTGTGTGCCCAGGCATTTTTGGAAAGTCCATTTGATTCTTCAGAAAAACGTCGTCGCAGAATAGACAAGATTTCATAATCTTGGTTCAATAAATTCAATGGAATACGCTATTTATAAAAAATCTTTGTCACGAGAAGACCCTGCTTATTGGGTACAGCGCAAAAAACAAAAAATTTGTGATCTTACTGGTTCAACGTCCATTGCACAGTATCAGCTTTTTAATGGCATGATGACAAAAAAAGAATGCACGCCTGAATTTATGCTTTGGATAATAAAACACGTTGATCCATTAGTTTGCCTGGAAACCTTTCTGACCATTGTCCCAGAAGACGAAATCCCAGAAGAAGTGAAAATTGCCGCGGCACGCAAAAGTCAATGGGGCGAAGTTTTATATAAATTGCACAATCCTTCTGATGCGGTTATAAACGCGGCGCTTCAAACAGCAGGCGAATGGATTGTGTACGTAAAGAACCCAACAGAACAACAATGGATTGTAGCATTGAAAAATTCGCGTGAATACCCGAATCTTATAACTAAACACCCCAAACCAACACTTCAAATGCAGAAAATTCATGTTGCAAGATATCTTGATGGTATCGATTACATCGAAAACCCATGCGAAGCGGTAAAAATTGCCGCCGCCGAAGGTAACGGCATACTTGTTCTAACACAGCGTAATATGCAAAATGCTAGTGAAAAGGTCATATTAACCGCAATTGAGCATACATTGTTGCCAGAAATGAGAGATTTCTTGCATTATATTCCGCATCCAAACCATAAAATTTATTGTGCAATGCGCCATCAGGTTAAGATAGATCAAAAGATTAGGGCACAAATAGAATCTGAAAAAGAACCACAACCACCAGAACCAACCGAACTTGATTATGGAACGCTGATAAAAAGATGTGCAGAAATTGACCCATTGCGGACCGCACAAACAGCCAAGCCGGATGCCCCAATACAAGAAAAAAAGGCGGCATTAACGAAATTATACGACGAACTGCGGACAAACGCATTAAACGACTTATTAGGTTATAGGAATGCAGCGCACGCAATGTAAAAACCGCCCAAATGGGCGGTTTTAATTATTGGCCACCATTATTTTTTTACAACGAAATTAACCAATTTCTTGGGCACTACGATAGTTTTAATTATTTCGGCACCATCAATTTTCGCACCCGCCGCCGCACGCGCCAACGCGATAAGTTCTTCGTTTTCGGCGGTTAAATTGGCCGCAAATTCGGCAACACGCTTTCCGTTTATTGTTACCGCAAATGTCGCGGTATTCTGGACCAACTTTGACGCATCAAATGTCGGCCATGGTTCAAATACCATAATGTCGGTATGCCCCAATTTTTCCCACATTTCTTCGGTCAAATGCGGTGCAAAAGGATTCAACATTTGAATCAGCACTTCGTATGCCGCGCGTGGCATTTTGCCGCCCGGGAATTCGTTGATAAATTCCATCATCGCAGATATCGATGTATTAAATCCCATATTTGAAATACGGTCTGTAACATCCGCGATAAGTTTGTTAACTAACCTATCTTGTTCTTCGGTCAATGCATCATCGGTCAAATTATCCGAGAAATTTTCCACGCGCTTCAAGAATCTTTGCACCCCGGCCAGCGCACCATCCGACCAAATCGTATTATTCCGCCATGGTCCCAATGACAGTACCGAAACACGTGCCGCATCCGCACCAACCTGGGCCAGCAACTCGGCTGCCTGGAACCCATTGCCGCGCGATTTTGACATTTTGTATCCATCACTGCCCAGCAACAGCCCCAGCGCAGTGCGCTTTGCATACGGTTCGGGTGTTGTTACCAAACCCAAATCATACAACGCATGCTGCCAGAACCGCGAATATATCAAATGTCGCGTGTTATGTTCGTGTCCGCCGTTATAGTGCGTAACCGGCATCCAGTTTTCCATCTGCGCACGCGAACAAAATTCTTTGTCGTTTTTCGGGTCCAGATACCGCATAAAATACCACGATGACCCCGCCCAGGCCGGCATAGTATCTGTTTCACGTTTTGCCGGCGCACCACAACATGGACATGTCGTGTTTACCCATTCGGTTGCACGCGCCAATGGACTTTCGCCATCATCGGTTGGTTTGTAATCTGCCATATATGGTTGCATAACGGGCAACTGATCATCAGGCACCGGAACCCAACCGCATTTTTCGCAGTATACTAATGGAATTGGTTCACCCCAATACATTTGACGTGAAAAACCCCAATCCTTTAATTTATATTTCGTTGTTCCACGGGCAAAACCCTTATCCGCGCCATATTTAATCGCGGTTGCAATGGCCGTTTCTTTATCCATACCGTCCAAGAAATCAGAGTTTATATGTAAACCATCACCTTCCCATACTTTATCAGGTTCGCCACCCGACAACACAGGAATTATTTTCAAACCGAATTTCTTGGCAAAATCCCAGTCGCGTTCATCATGTGCCGGCACCGCCATAATCGTACCATACGCATAATCAACCAATACATAGTCCGATGTGAACACCGGAATTTCGGTATTGGTATATGGATTAACGGCTTTTATTCCCTTTAATTCAACACCGGATTTTTCGCGTGACGCATCGGTGCGTTCAATTTCGGTTTTTGCCGCAGATTCTTTGATATACCGTTCAACTTCGTCTTTGTTTTCGATTTTTCCAGAATCCAACCATTTGCGCAGCAATTTATGTTCTGGTGCAATAACACAGAATGTTACACCGAATATAGTATCAACGCGTGTGGTATAAATAGTCATCACATCATCGCCAACGCGAAAATCGACATCTGCGCCCTTTGATTTTCCAATAAGGTTGATTTCATCTTTCTTAACACGTTCATCGAAATCCAAATCTTTCAGCCCGTCCAGCAATTTATCAGCATACTTTGACAGCGCCAAATTCCATTGCATTTTTTCTTTCTTTTCAATAACACCATGACAACGTGGACAGCAACCATCTTCCAATTCTTCGTTGGTAAGTGTCGTGCGGCAATTCGGGCACCAATTCATTGGCAATTCTGATTTATATGCCAAGCCGGCCTTAAAGAACTGAATAAACATCCATTGGGTCCATTTTATATATTCGGGATCCGATGTCGCAACACGCGTTTCCGGGTCAACCGACCAACCCACAGAATCAATTACTTCGGCATAAGATTTTTTTAATTCGTTTGCAATATCCGCCGGGTGCCGTCCAATTTTTGTCGCATAATGTTCTGCGGCAATTCCCATTGCATCAAACCCCATAGGATAAATTACATCATATCCCAAATGGCGACGAAAACGCGCCATAACATCCATTCCAGAATAGTTCAACAAATGACCGCCATGCAACCCAGCGCCCGACAAGAATGGGAATTCCACCAATGTATAAAACCGTGGCTTTGAACCATCATTTTTCGGGGTAAACGCACGTGCATCACGCCAACGACGTTGCCATTTTGCCTCGCGTTCAATTACTTTTTTTACATCATCTGTTGCCATTTTTAATACTCCATATATAAAAGTCCGCCAGGGCAGGTTAGCAAAAAAGCATTACGCTTTCAAGTTTTTTGTATAAAGTTTTTTGTATGTCCGCCACTATTTTATACGGTATTATTTTACCGTATTGTTTTTTCTTGACTTTTCCGCGGCATTGCTACATAATAGGGCGAACTTTTTAATAAACATAAAGGCAAAACAAAAATGGCAACGACAAAATCGTTAAAAAAGTGCGAATTAGAAGCCAAATGGTATCTGATTGACGCAACTGATTGCACGCTGGGTCGTTTGGCGGCGTACACCGCGAACATTCTGCGTGGCAAGAACAAGGCCACATGGACACCAAACATGGATTGCGGTGATCATGTGATTATCATTAACGCAGACAAGGTCGCATTGTCTGGGACCAAGGCCGATAAAACAAAATTCTATTGGCACACAACTTATCCTGGCGGCATCAAAGAACGCACCCTGGGCCAGATGCGCAGCGAAAAGCCAACATTGTTGGTTAAAAACGCCGTAAAGCGCATGATGGGCCGTCGCACCGCAGTTGCATTGGCAGACAAACGTTTGACCAAATTGCACGTATATGCAGGTGCCGAACATAAACACGCCGCGCAAAATCCAGTTGTAATTGATTTTGCAGGTTTGAATCGTAAAAACAAAAGGGGCGAATAATGGCAGCAGAAGCAAAAAAGACAACCGCCAAGAAAGCGGCAACAACTGTTAAGAAAGCGGCCCCGGCAGTTAAAAAAGCACCGGCGGCCAAGAAAACAACAACGAAACCTGCGGCGGCAAAATCTGCAGCAGCAGTTTCCACACCAAAATTGGACAAGGCAATTTATGCAACCGGCAAACGTAAAGATTCCGTTGCACGTGTATATTTGATGCCAGGCAAGGGCAACATCGTTATCAACGAACGCCCAATGGCCGAATATTTCCGTCGTCCTGTGTTGCAAATGATTTTGAATCAACCATTTGCGGTTACAAAACGCGAAGGTGCATACGACGCATTTGTAATGGTTATGGGCGGTGGTTTGTCTGGTCAGGCCGGTGCGGTAAAGCACGGTTTGTCCAAGGCATTGGAAAAATCTGAACCAGATTTGCGCGCGGCATTAAAGGCCGCCGGGTTCCTTACCCGCGATAGCCGTGTTGTTGAACGTAAACACTACGGTTTCCGCAAAGCACGTCGTTCAACCCAGTTCAGCAAACGTTAATGTTTGCCATCTGGCGACAAAATCAAAACCGCCCATTTGGGCGGTTTTTTATTATTTTTTCCCATTAAAATTTGTTGAAATCTGTAAAAAATATGTGTATACTTGCACGGCAATATCTATCCAAAGGAATGTTATTATGATTAAAAAAGAAAAAATCAAAGATTTACATTATTCTGTTAACGGTTTTCTGACCGCGGACGAAGTGCAAAAGGCCGCAGACGAAGTTCTGAAAAAATACGGCAAAGATATGAAAATGCCGGGATTTCGTGCGGGTCATGTGCCATTGTCCGTATTGCGTCAAAAATACAACGCATCTGCAATGGGCGAAGCGATTGATACATTAATGAACGCCGATTTGGAAAAATATGCGGCGGACAAGAAAATTCGCCTTGCCGGCAGTCCCAAGGCAGATCTTGCCGGATGGGAAATCGGCAAAGATGTAGAATATACATTGGAATTTGATATTTTGCCAGCATTACCGGCAATTGATTTGGATAAAATCACATTGACCAAAAAGGTTACAAAATTGGATGAATCAGAGGTAGAAAAGGCAATTGAAAACCTGCGCACCAGCCGCAGCACCGCCGAAAAACAAGATGCCAAATACAAGGCACAAAATGGCGACACCGCGGTTATTGATTTTACCGGATTCTTGGGCGACACGGAATTCGAAGGTGGCGCGGCGAAAATGCACCACTTGGTATTGGGTTCGGGGTCATTTATTCCGGGATTCGAAGATCAAATTATCGGGCACAAGGCCGGCGATGAATTCGATGTTAATGTAAAATTCCCAAAAGATTATCATGCCGATAACTTGGCGGGCAAGGCGGCACGTTTCGCAATTGTTCTGCACGAAGTTCGCAAACATATCTTACCAGAATTGAACGACGAATTTGCCAAAACGATTGGTTTTGAAACCGTTGATAAACTGCGCGATCATATTCGCAATATCTTGAACGAACAATATGACGAAGCGTCAAAACAAGAAATGCGCAATGAATTGTTGGATGTGTTGGCCGACAAGGTAAAACTTGATTTGCCGGAAACATTAATTGAACAAGAATTGGATATGGCACGTCGCGAACACGAACATCATCATGAACATTGTGATGGAAAATGCGGCGATGATTGCAAATTTGACGAAAAGAAAGAACGCAAAGACGCCGAACGCCGCGTGAAATTGGGGTTGATTTTGGCAGAATGGGGTACACAAAACAAAGTCGAAGTGACCCGTGATGATTTGCAAAACGCCATCTGGGCCGAGGCATCACGTTACCCAGATCCAAAACAGGTGTTTGAATTCTATAACAAAAATCAAAATGCGGTTACAATGCTGCGCGGTATGATTTTCGAACGCAAAGCGTTGGATGCGATGCTGACGCATGTTAAAACAAAAGAAAAATCTGTAAAACCAACAGAGTTGTTTGAACAGGCCAAGGCGAAATAATAAATCGCACATAAAAATTAAACCGCCCATGGAATAGGGCGGTTTTTTATTATTTTTAATGTTATACCATTATTACGGATTATTAGAGCATTGCGCATAACCAGTTATGGTGAATATACCCGTATCATCCTGGAATCTTTGATCTGTATCCAATTGGTTACACGCCGATACGCTGATTGCACCATTTTGAGTCGTTTTTGTTCCGATGGGGCAAGATTTTTTACACGCCGGATCGTTAATCGCCGCGGTTCCTGTTGACAAACTAAAATTGATAACGCAACCATCTGAGTAATACGGTGCGGTTACACCCACGTCACACTTCCAAGCCCCCCAGCTATTATTACTGCCATCGTTGTAATTCGTTGTAATACTTATACCGTTGTCTTGCCATGTGTTTGATGCTGCAACTATAGTCGGCAAAAAACCAGGATAACACTTACTGCAATACCTACGAGTAGGCACATAATAAATTCCTCCCCCAATATCGTCTTCATATACCGTACCAGGCCAAACAACATACTCAGCAGATGCCTTTTGACATTTTATAATACTATCTCCGACCCCCATGTTATCTATATTACGGTCTGTAAAACCACAAGTACAATTTCCCACATACCATTTTTGTAAACTTATATCCCATTCTGCATTGCCTGTTTGTTGGGATCGTTGGCATTCCCAATTTCCATGCTGACCATCTATACTAAACTCACTACACGGAAGCGTATTTGGTTTACAAACATGATAACTTCCTTCTATGTGGCAACCGCTGGATGCTTGATAAGTGATCGCGTTATTGCTGGTATCACATATTTCATATTTGGTGCACCCACTGCTACTTGGGCATCCATCTTCACCCGTTATAACTTTACACTTTTTACCAGCCCCCCCGATACCCGACGGACAATCAGTATACCCTTGACATGGTTGCGCAACACATTGATAACAATCACTACTGCTATGTACTTGCCCCGACGGACAATCTTCGCAATAATAGTCATAATCCCAAATTTGTTCTTCTTGATCCCAATAATAGTTCTCAACACAATACTGATTGGCTGCACACGTGGTCCAACCACATTGACACGTAGCCGCAAATGCCACACCCGATGTGGCTAAAAACACCGCACAGAACACGAATAACGTATTAAAAATACTAAATTTCAACGTGATTTTCCTTCCTGTCTTATATTTAAGTATAGCACCATATTCAAATTTGCCGCAAGCACAAATTTGGTTGAAATCTTGAAAAAATTCTAGTATTTATCAAAATCGGGGTAAAGCAGGGGTAAAAATGACCATTTTTGGTCCACAAACCACCGCAAACCCGCAGAAATCCGCCATTTTTTTAAAAAACTTCGGTTAGAGTAGGGCGATTTTCGCATTTTTGGCCGATTATACAGACCCAAAAAAACGCAAAAAGCCGAAGTTCATTAAATCAACGAAAACCAACAAGAAAACACGCCATGCTTCCCAGAAAACTCAATTTAATATAAAACACGATAAAAACCAAAAATCACAAAAAACAATCCTACAGATTACAATAGATCCGCGGGTACCAGCGAGCAGATTTCATTTACGCATATATTTAACATGATCATCGCGCTAATAGCGAGCAGAATAATTTTAACAATATGTTTATATGTCCATCGCGCTAATAGCGAGCAAATTTCATCCAAGCATATATTTATAGGTTCAGCGCGCCAATAGCAAAACACCAAACAACAGAGAAGGCCATCCATTACAAAAAGAGCACCCACCGCATCAGCGCCGCACACCACAACCACCACCATTATAATTGATATTTTCATTCTTATCCCATTATTAGTATCGTCATTGTCGATCATTCTTATCCCATTCCCATTCATAAGATTTCCCGTTCTTAACACACCAAACTATACATAATATATATTATGCGCCTTTAGTATTATTCTAAAACCCATATAACCTGCCGGTTGCAAACAAGAACAAAATGATCATGTTTAATAATATAAATTTTTATTATTTGATATACCCTGGTCCATCACCACCATGCAAAATCATCCCCAGGTGTGCATGGTTGCATTTCATTTTTTTCTATTTGCTTTTCAGATTTTTATAAAGCCAAAAAATTTACCAATTTTACCGCAAAAATCCGCGCAATTTTGGTGTTATCGTCATAAAAACGCTGCACCGCCCTATTTCCTTAGAACCACTATCAACATCAATGTCTAACCGCCCGTTTTTACTTTATTATTTTAATTTTTGATTTTTATGAAATTTTGGCGATTTTTGGCGGTTTTCCGCCATTTTTTGACCGTTTTTGGTATAAAAAAGGTCGCGAAAGCGACCATTTTATAATTACATGAAAAACGACCCATTTTTAGCGATTTTAACCTATTCCATCGCGGCAAGACGTTCCAGTTGATCGGCTGCAATTAATGCGTCTATCATTTCATCCAAACCTTCGCCCCCCGCCAAGATATCATCCAGTTTATACAGGGTTAATTTAATACGATGATCGGTCACACGCTGTTCCGGGAAATTATAAGTACGTATTTTCTCGCTGCGATCCCCTGAACCGACCATACTGCGCCGGGACGATGTACGCGCCGCATCTTGTTCCATACGTTCTTTTTCATATAATTTGGAACGCAAAACCGCCATGGCCGTGGCCTTGTTCTGAATCTGGCTGCGTTCATTTTGACACGTGACCACGATACCCGTCGGGAAATGCGTAATACGGACCGCGCTATCGGTTTTATTAACGTGCTGGCCACCTGCCCCAGACGCACGAAAAACGTCGATACGAATATCTTTTTCTTCAATTGCAATATCTATATCTTGCGCTTCGGGCATAACCGCAACGGATACGGCGCTTGTATGGATACGGCCGCCTGCTTCGGTTTCTGGCACACGTTGAACGCGATGAATACCCGATTCAAACTTCATACGCGCATACACACCGTCGCCTTCGATTCTAAATATAACTTCCTTGTATCCATGCAATGACGTGGCGTTTTCATCAACCATTTCAATTTTCCACCCATGCCGCATAGCATACGATTTATATTGATTAAATAAATCGCCCGCGAACAGCGCAGATTCTTCGCCACCCACCCCAGCGCGAATTTCCATAATCGCGCTATTATCGTCCGCATCATCACGCGGAAGCAAGGCAATTTGCAACCGTTTTTCTATATCTGGCAAGGCATGTTTTAAACTTTCCAGCTGTTCAACCGCAATATCACGCAATTCTGGATCATGCTGCATTTCGGTCGCATCGGCAATGCCCTGCTTTGTCTGAAAATATTCATCCACCAGCGGCAAAATTTCCGCCAAATGTGAATATTCTTTCGAAAGTTTGGTCAATTCCGCACCCGACACGTCCCCAGAATTCATTTGAACCTGAATATCTTCGGCGCGCCGTTTTATGTCTAAAAGTTTTTGATCTATTACCATCTTTTACGCGTTCCCCCGCACCAATTTTATTGCATCCGCCAGCGATAAAGTTTGTTGGTTGCCGGTTTTCATATCTTTTACCGCAACAACCTTATTTTTTACTTCATCTTCGCCAATTATTATACTGTATTTAGCCATAATTTTATCAGAATATTCGATCTGACTTTTAAACTTTTTATCGGTGTCTAAATACGCCACAGACGGTATTTTTTCATCTCGCAAAGTATTCAAAACAGCCATGGCATACGGCAAATTATCATCACCCATAACCAGTACTGCAACATCAATAGATTTTTCCCATTTGCTTAAATCTATCTTGCCCATTTCCATCAAAGCCACCAATAAACGCGATACACCTATCGATGCACCTACCCCAACAATTTTGGTTTTTGAAAACTTTGACGCCAAATTTTCATAGCGGCCACCGCCACCCACCGCGGGCAGTTCTGGATAATCGATAGAGAAGAATTCAAATACAATACCGGTATAATACGAATGACCACGCATAATAGAAACATCTATCTCCGCGTTTTTCACCCCCATTGCATCCAGCAATGACATAAATTTATCCATTTCTGAAATAGCAGCATCCAGTTCCGCACTTTTCCCCGTAAAAGAACGATAACCGTTTGTAAATACGGAATTTATTTCGTTTGCAGCCTTTTCACCAACGGTTTCTATCAGCCCATCTACGAAATCAGAAATCTTGTCGCGCTTATCAATCAACACAAATGCATCACGTGCCTGGGCGTCATTCAAATTCAGATACGCAAACATCGCGTTCCAGAACCGACGGTTCCCGATCTTTACTTTTACAGAACCGACGATATCCGCAACAGATTCATACACGCGAACAAGCGTTGAAACAATTTCCGCATCGTAATTCAGCGACAAATTTTGGATTCCCAAAATGTCGATATCCAATTGCCAAAACTCGCGATAACGTCCACGTTGTGGTCTTTCGCCACGATAGTTACGCGCGAATTGATATGTGTAAAATGGGAACGTTAAATCGTTCAGGTGCCCTGCGACAAAACGCGACAGACCAACCGTCCCGTCATAGCGTAACCCCATTTTCGTATCGCCCTTTTGGAACAGAAAGATTTGCGTTTCAATTTCGTCCCAGTTATCTTTGTCCGTTAATACCTCGGCCCGTTCAATTGCCGGCAAATCAAGGCGCGAATAACCA
This sequence comes from Alphaproteobacteria bacterium, assembly GCA_017618595.1. Taxonomy (GTDB): domain Bacteria; phylum Pseudomonadota; class Alphaproteobacteria; order Rs-D84; family Rs-D84; genus Enterousia. The sequence goes on along the minus strand of JAFZTZ010000043.1, from coordinate 7,354 downwards.
CTGGTTCGTAAAACGTCCTGCATACGACGCGTGCATTCGTCAAAGCAACGCTGTTGCGCCGGTAATAATTCTATAAATCCCGATAAAGGTTTTGTTGGTTTTAAATCCATTTTATTTTCCTATTTTGTTTAAACCGTTAAACCTGTTGTATCACCATGTGATACAGCCCAATATGTGAAATTATAGGTAGCTAGAAACATACGCCCGCGTGGGCGTGGTGAACAACGAAAAAGATACGCTTTTCGATAATCATGGCCATATTATACATAAAACAGTTTGTATTTTCAATATTTTTTTACTTTATTTTTTAATTGCGCGACGCAACCGCAACAATTTGAAAAACATATACATATCTGATGCCGCATAAAGCAATAAATATACCGCCACACACCACACCAATATTCCCATGGCCAAATTCGGTAAAAATAGTAATATCAGCGTGATAACCGTCATCCCAACCGCACCCCACATATCTATCCAATAGTGTTCAAATCCTATACGTATCATATTCATTGCAAAAAACAGCATACGCAGGGCAATTAACAAAAACATCACAAGGAACACATATATCATGCCCAATGTCGCCCCGCGCGGATAGACGCAAAACACAATTCCTAAAATCATCGTAACAAACCCGGAAAACACATCCAGTGCCCCTATTCCAAACCCTATGTTCGAAACAAACACCATGCTAATGCGGTACAGCCCCAAAATAATAAACACCCCACCCATGACAAAGGTCATCGCATTTAATATTGCCACGGGCCACGCCATCAGAAAGATAGCCACCACGGTAAACAACACCGCTTCGATTATCAACAATGGGACTGTATTACGATAGATTCTATCTATTAAATTTCCAAATTTGCTTAACCGTTCCGCGCGTGTAAGTTTTGTTGCCATATTTTCCCTTCTTTTTATAACATTATGATAAAACGCCCCAATAATTGCAATGCGAATAAAAGCACATAAAAATCTTTGTTGCAAGATTAGAAAATCGCAATTATAGTTTGTATATGATGAATTATACCGATGCGCATTGTCACATAATTCCAAATACACCCTGCCCGGATACGTTGGCGGGGCGTATATGTGATGCAACAAACCAATCAGAATGGGAAAAGTTTTGTAATGCCATCGACGATAAAACATTTGCCTGTATCGGTATTCACCCGTGGCAAATTGAAACTATCACAGCAAATTGGGCCAACGAATTATATGATACATTGGCGAAAAATCCATGCCTGATGGTCGGCGAAATTGGGATGGACAAGTATCACGCGGATATGGATGCCCAGGCGGAAATTTTTATCACACAATTAAAAATCGCATCTGAATTAAATCGCCCTGCACACATACATTGTGTCGGCGCATGGGATAAATTGTTGCATATATTCAAAGAGTTATCAAAATCTATGCCCCCACTAATCGTTGCGCACGCATTTAATGACGACCCATGCGTAATATCACAAATCGCCGATAAATATAATGTGTATTTTTCATATTCCGCACCCCAAGATGCCAAAGCAGAAAGTCGCATTTTACAAACCCCGCCTGCGCGGTTATTGACCGAAAGTGATGCATACGATAGCGACACCGCCATCCAAAAAATTGAAGATGTGACAAATTCAATTGCAACCCTGACCGATCAAAATACGGCGGAATGTAGCGAACAAATATATCAAAATTTCCAAAAGGTTATAAGTTATGTCCGACCAATTGACTAGGTGTCGTATGCTGTTTGGCGACGAAAAAATTCAAAAATTACAAAATGCGACAGTAATGGTTGTTGGGTGTGGCGCCGTCGGTTCTTTCGCCACCGAAGCATTGGCAAGAACAGGTATTGGGAACATAATTGTTATCGATTTTGACACGATCGAAGAATCAAACATAAACCGCCAATTAATTGCAACAAATTCGACATTGGGATGCAAGAAAGTCGATATTATCCGGGAACGAATTGCCGATATAAATCCAAATATAAAAGTAACCGCATTGGATCTGTTTTTCGATGAAAATACCGCCCTGCCCGTGCATCCAAATTTTGTCATAGACGCCATAGACACCATTCCATCAAAAATTGCACTTTATCGTTGGTGCCAGAAAAATGATATTCCTTTTATATCTTCGATGGGGGCGGCACGCAAAACAGATCCGACCAAAATCAAGATGGATAAAATATCAAAAACCTTTGCATGCCCATTGGCATCACGAATTCGCAAAATCGTCCGTGATGAACATTTGCCGGACTTTCCAGTTGTATTTTCAACCGAGACCCCAACCGGCGAAATAGATACAGGAAAAAGCTTCGGTTCCATAATCACCGTTACGGGCACATTTGGATTATTTATGGCAAATTATGTGATACAGAAAATAATCGCATAAAACAACCGCCCATTTGGGCGGTTTATTTTATACTAATGCCCGATATTCTGTTGGGGAAGATACTGTTTCAATACATTTGCAAGATGTGTTTCTGCTCTTTCAACATTTACCAATGCATCTTTGATATCACCAAAAGTTTGGTTCAATTCCCCTAACCGCTGGTCCAACCTTTCGTATTCTTCTTTTGCTTTTAGATATTCTGTTTCTGCGGTCTGATAATCTTTGGTGGCTAATTCTATCAAACCCATCAAGCGTTCCAAATAGGCTACGACCGCCCTTACATCAGCCATACTAAATGCAGGGATGTCGGCTTCTGGGGATTTTTGTACTTGGGGCGATGATGCCACGGGCGCAGATGGCACAACCTTTTCTTCAATTTTATGCGCATTTTCTTCTTCCGCAACAACAACCGGGGCAACGATCGCTTCGGGCGCCTGTGTTTCGTTTGGAATCTCTGTAATATTGAGTTCCTGGACCACGGGTTGTGGTTCAACAACCGTCACAACATTATCCGCTACTGGTGCCGGCTCTTCCGTCTTTTTCCTTTTACGTTTATCGTATGAATTAAGGAAAGCTCTAAGTTCACCGACGTGTCCTGATCTGAACCAGCCAAACGAACTTTTACCTTTTTTCACAAACCAAGACCTAACTTTGTCTTGTTCGCCTTCTGTGGCCCGCCCCAAACATGTGGTAATTTTATTACGAAGCACCTCGCGATTTGTATACCCCATAATTTGAGCCAACGCCCCGAAAAGAATCAATAAATTTTCATCTTGATCGTCTTGGGTTTGTTGTATAACGCCATCTTTTGTTTTTGGTGTCACAACAGGTTGTTGTGGTGCAAGTTTAGTATCATCATTTGCCTTTTTGGGCGGACATATCAATACTTTTAACTTTTCAAAATATGTCGAATCAAAATACAGTGCTGTTCCACGTTTTTCAAACCATCCCTCTATCATTTTTCTATCACCGGGATGTTTTTTTAGGTATTGCGATTTCACCATTGAAAAGTTTGATATTTTCAGCTCTTTTTGCAATTTTTGTACAGACCACAATTCTTTGCCATCAACTGTTTTAAGAATGTCTGAACGCCGTTTCTCGTCTTTTTTCGCAGGTGTCAGCCCAACGGTATCTTGCATAACTGTCTTTTTGGCCTTTACAGTTTTTTCTTTCTTTGGTGGGAACATCAATTCTTGTAATTTCGAAAAATTTTCCGATTTAAAATATAATGCATAGCCACGTTTTTCAAACCAACGTTCTATGATACCACGCGCGTCAGGATGATTTTTTATATAATACGCTTTTTTGGCCGGGAAATGCTTAATACCCAATTTTTCTTCTAATTTAGATATCGACCACAATTCTTTACCATCTTCTGTTGTAATAGTATCAGAATGCACTTCTCGTTTTTCTTTTGGCGAAACTTTAACAAGATTTGACGGGGAAACCACAACAGTTTTGTCTTTTCTTGGACGACCGCGCCCCTTTTTATTTCTAACGCGTTCTATATATGCATCATCTATTACCGGGAAATCAGATTTCTGTTTTTTAGGTTCTTCCGGTTTTTTCTTAGGGATTACTTTTTGTTCTTGCCACACACTTTTATCATACGGCACTTCCAACAATTGCGCCCAATCTTTCAATTCTTCGGTAACAATTTCCCATCTTTCTGCGACCAACAGCGCACATTCAGCCGCATTACGATTACAAAGATTCAATTGTTTCTCATCTGATTGTAAATTCCAAGTTGTTTTACTATTTCGTGCTTTTTCCATGCTCAATTTACGTTCGGCTTCGGCTGCTTTGACATCTGGTTTCGGATGTTTTACGGCCACCGTCAATGCCTTTTTCAACAGTTCTTGCTTCTCTGCGGACATCTGATTCAATACAGACACATGATCCATTGCGCGCACACCGGCCAATAATAAATGTAAAAGATAATCGCACTTGCCCCATTTACAAGTTCTTTGCACTATTGATGCCACAAGTTCAATTTGAGAATCTAAAAGAACCCGTGCACCCAATGAATTTCTGTCTCTTACCACGGAAATGCAACTGTATATAAATCCGGCTGTTTCTTTGTATCTATCTGTCCCCGATGCTTCGTATGCCATGTTGTCCCCTATTTGTTAACATCTGGTTGTTTATAACACACAATACTTTCTTTGTCTAGTTGTTTTATATAAAAAACCGCCCATTTGGGCGGTTCTATACAAGAACAAACACTAACACTTTTATTTGCCTTCTTACTTGGCATTAGCCAACATTTTCGTGATAGCATCAGAAGCTTGGCGTTTTTTGGCTTCGGCCTCTTTTATCATATTTTCTGCATCTTGGAACTGGTGCAACGCATCATTTGCGTTTTTAATCAGTTCTTGTAATTTTTCTTCATCTTCCATGGCTTGGACCAACGCTGCATTGGCTTCGCGCATTTTATCCAGCAACGGTGTACGCTTTACAGGATCAGATTCTGCACGTTCCGCATCAGACGCTTCTTGAAACAACTGTTGACTTTGCTCACGTTTAGCGGTTGCATCACTTAACATTTCTATCCATTTCGCCACCAATTTTTCCAACGCTTTGACACCAACCAAACCATCAACTTTTGCCGATTGCTTTTTTGCAGGTTCAACAACTTTTTTGACCGTTTTTTTCTGTTTTTGCCCGCTTTTTTTGTTTGCCTTGCGTTTACCGCGTTTTGATTTTGTATCGTCAGCCGCTTTTTCTTCAATCATTGGCTTTGATGCAACTTCTTCAATCAGTGCTTCTGGCAAGGTTTCGGCTTTTTGCTTATCTTTTCGGTTATAGTGCTTTACCAGGTTCAACAATGCCTGAAAGTCGTGAAAGCACTCTGCCCTGAAGCTGCCCTTGATGAAATAGCCATTTACTGTTTCACGGTATTGGCCATGCGTCTTTAACAGATAATGTTTGCGTCTGTTCAATTGCGCCTTGGTCAGTCCCAGATGATCGGCCAATTCTTGATAGGACCACAATTCTGTTTTTTCGCCTTCTGGGATAACTTCGTTTTTCCCAGTTTCTTCTACTTCAACCTTATCGGATTCCGGGGCGGCATTTTGTTCTGCTTTGGCCTGCTGAAATTCTGTAATCGCATCAGACCATTTTTGCAATTCCGGCAGAATAGCCTCCCAAAAACACCACACATCGACATGAATAACGCCTATTTTGCGTCTCATTTCTTCTTCTGGGTTAGAAACATCACTAAACAGTTTATCTTCTGGTATTTCCGCAACCAATCCCAAAGACCCTTCGTATTCAGGGACATTATATTTTTGAACACCGGCTATCAATCTTTTTAATGCAACTAGATCTGCTTTTGATAAGCCGTTTAAAATTTCCAAACGATCCTCGTTACGAAACATGTACAACATTGCGTGCAGCGCATAACGACATCTAATCGAAACGATGGCCTGGATACTGCGTATATTACGGACAAAATAATTTACTAAATCCAATATCGCCAAACGATCTTTTTGATGAAATGCATTAAACAGCAAGTCAATAAACTTTGGCCCTTCTTTGTTTGCTAATGCTTCCATACTTTTTTGGACTTGTATGTTGCGTTCTTTTTTTGTCATGTCGACCCTCTTTTGTTCTTGTATAGCATATTTATAGCACTTAATTTTCTTTTGTCAATTATTTTGTTTGGAAAACACAGCAATTTTTTTTGGGGGGCTTTCTCATAAATTTTTACCCAAATGTGCCATAAATTTACGGACAAATGCCCTATTTTGCCCTAACGGCTACGGATATTTACAAATTTGCTTAGGTTATCTGCTGACACGCAGATATTTTTCACCCCTGCCCCATGCATTGTGTCTAGCACAGAATCAAAGTTCGCCCCGATACGCACCGCATCATGTGCATCATCGCTTAAAATCGCCGTTGCACCCGATAATTCCGCCAAAATTTCTGGTTTTAATGTATAATTTATATTGTTGATTAACCGCGTATTCAATTCCAATGGCACAGAATTTAGCTTTAATGCGCGCAATGCTGCGATTTCCATATTCGTATCAGACAAACCAACCTTTTGGGGCAAATCAAAGTGCGCGATCCAGTTAAATTGGAATTCCATATCGCGCCAATCAAATTCTGCCAACTGCATCAAGTTTTGATAATATTCGCGCAACAATTTGCGCGTTTCTGTGGGCGTGGCCTGCTTAATATCATGAATATTTAATACACCATCTTCGCCCATATCAATAAAGTGCATGGCACCAATCACATAATCTGGATGTAACCGCCGCACCGCATAATTCACGACATCACGCCAACCGTCATATTTGAACCAGTCCATTTCCATACCGCACAGGATATTCATATCTGGATATTTTCGGCGCAATGCGCGAACTTCGTCATAATGACGGGCAAATTTTTCAACAGAATTCTCGATATTATCAGAATATATTCCACTATATCCGCCACGCACCGCATATTCATACATTTTTGATTTTTTGATATGTGGGTGCACGATAAAATGATTTGAAATTCCAAATGTTTTCATTCCGCGCGCATCTGCGGCCGCAACCATATCAGCCACACTATTACGCCCATCAAACCCGATGGTATGCGTATGCAATGAATAATCGACAGTATTCTTTTTTTCCATACCCCGTAGTATGCCGTAATAAGTTTTAAAAGTCAATTTAGTATAAATATAACTTGCGTTTAATAAAATTTAGTATATAATATACGGCGTTCGGGGCGTAGCTCAGTCTGGTAGAGTACTTGGTTTGGGACCAAGGTGTCGAAGGTTCGAATCCTTTCGCCCCGACCAGATTAAAAAAAGACCGCTTTATGCGGTGTTTTTTTATCTTTGACGAAGATTATTGGCAATCATTTGAATTTCGCCAATTGCATCTGGCAATGCCAATACCTTTTGATTACAACATTCTTCGGCTTTCTGGCCACTTTCAGGATTACAAAATGGGCATAAATTTATATCCAT
>JAFZTZ010000042.1 GCA_017618595.1 Alphaproteobacteria bacterium | reverse complement strand
CGTGGCCGCAGAAAAATTGAAAAGAGATAAAAATGAATAAAACGAAAAAATTACTGATATGGGATTTTGATGGTGTTATCGCAGACAGCGAGAAATTGTGGGTGCGCGCCTGGGACGAAATATTGCAATCTGAAAAACACATAAAATTAACCACATCTGAAAAACAAAAATTATTGGTTGGTATTTCGGATAAAACCCGCCGAGAAAGATTAGAACAATATATCCCAAGGTTACAATTGGATGAAGATTTTATGAAAAAAATACATAAACGGGAATTTTACCTGGGGACTAATTTTATGCGGCCTATGCCAAATGTTGAAAAAGTTATGCGTAATAATAATTTTGAACATTGTATTGCAACGGGTGCGACAATGGAACAACACAAATGTAAAATGATACCATGCTTTCAATGGATACAAAATTATATACCTGATGAAAATGTTTTTACGGTTGATATGGTGGCACATGGCAAACCAGAACCAGATATATTTTTGCTGGCGGCGAAGGTAAAAAAATATGCACCGCAAAATTGCATAGTTGTTGGTGATAGTATTAACGATTTTATGGCGGCCAACGCAGCAGGTATGGATTGCATAGCGTTTGTTGGTGCAACAGGAAATAATACAAAAAAATATCGTGCCGAATGCCGAAGCCATGGTGTTTTCGGTGTATGCGGCGGTATGAATTATATGAATGTCGTGCTGAATAAATGGTACAAATCGCATTAAAGAAAAAACAGTATTTCCCCAAAAATTGTGATATAATAAGAATACAAAACTAAACGCGAATTGGAACAATGCGAGAGAGATTAAAAATGAAGAAATATATAATAACGTCTTTGTTATTTTTTATTCCGTTCATGTCTATGGCGGCGGATCATTGTACAAACCCATCTGAATACACGATTGATAAACGTTGTTATGTAACCGATACCCAAAAGCAACAACGACCATATAATGCGGTGGTTGGTATCACTAGGCCTGAACCTGTTTCAATTCTTTCTTTTATTAAATACACTAATTGTACAGGAACAATAGCGCGATGGGATTACGGGCATGGACCTGCGCGCAATGGTCCACAAGATTCGGGTTTATATTTATTTACCGCCAAGCATTGTACAGACAACGATAACGATGGTCAGCCAGATAAAACGTTGCATATTAAATTGCAAAATGGTGATAAATATGATGCGACATTGGTCGCGGTTGGGGATTATAACATAAACGATGATAGTAATTTCTCGGGTGATTGGGCGATATACCGGTTGCCAGGTGACCCGTTCCAAGAATCTACGGATCCATATATAGCAAATGTGCACAAGAATATGAGACAATATACTGGGGGTACGGAGACGTGGAATGGAATTCCATGGATATATGCAGATTCTGATGCCATAACACGTGACGGCAGACCCATTAGTTTAATAGGATATGGTTGTTTAACAATAATGAGTGATAATGAAATAGCAAAACTTAGACAAAATTATATAAAAAGGTTGGAACAGGCCGGCATAACCGACATGTCATATGAAAATACGGGCCTTACAGATGATGGCGGAATAGATCTTTCAAAGAAGGCAGCGGCTGTAGTAAAGAGCATGTTCGAGGAGCGGCAGGTTTTTCATGACAACCAATTAAAAGTTTCAAAATGCTTTTTCCGTAACCGTAATAATTTATGTCAGGGTTGGAGCGGCAATTCGGGTGGCCCCCTGATTGATAATTCGGATAGATTAGTTGGCATACTTACGCGTGGTGGAAACAGTATAGGGGGTGCGGATCATGCACAATCGGCGGGTTATATTTCGGAAGATTTCGACAAATATACGAATAGCGCAGGTGGAGACGGTGATATACCTGTTGGACGTGTTTATCAATCGATGGGAAAATAATACAAAAAATACTGTGCAAAGATATCGCTGAATGAAGAAATATATAATAGCATCTTTATTGGTTTGTATCCCGTTCATATCCATGGCGGCGGATCATTGTACAAACCCGTCTAAATACACGATTGATAGACGTTGTTACGTAACAAACGATCAAAAAAAACAAAAACCATATAATGCGGTGGCTGGGATTTACGATATTTTTGGAAGAATCCTTTGTTCTGGAACCATAGTAAAATGGAATCGTGCGCTAACGAGTAAAGATTTTGTTGGATATGGAGATATGTTGTATTTTATTACCGCTAAACATTGTTCGGATGCCAATTTTGATGAGATTCCAGATGAAAAGTTGGATATTAAATTGCAAAATGGCGACAAAATAAGCGTCACTTTGGTTGAAGTTGGAAATTATGATTTGGCAAATGATAACAATTTTGATGGGGATTGGGCGATATACCGGTTGCCAGTCGATATGATCAGAGATATTCATGGACAATATCATATAAATGTAATTTCTGTGCAAAATATGGAAAATAAATTCCCATGGATATATGCAGATGCTAATGGATACCATGATGGCAGACTAATTCGGAATATTGGTTATGGAACATTAAAAATAATGAGTGATAAAGAAATCGAAGAATTTAAACAACGATACATAGACTATTTGCAAAAAGAAGGAATAACAAATATATCAGAGGAAAATACAGGTATCGAAGCCGATGGGGGAATATATGTATTGCATGATAGAGCAAGTAGTTTTAAACATAAATTACAAAGTGGTGTGTTTAGTTCGTGGTATCTTAAGAATTTAGTAGAAGATAGAACGTTAAAGGTTTCAAGCTGCTTTTTTAAAGAACCTAATAGATGTCAGGGTTGGAGTGGAAATTCTGGCGGGCCTTTTATCGATCGCAGTAACAAATTATGTGGGATACTTATCAGAGGAACGAGTCGTATAGGTGGTCCTAATCATGCCAGTACCACAGTAGACGATTTGATTGAGAATCCAGGGGAAAAAACAAGCATTGCCTCAGAGTATATTTACAATAAAATAAATAAGCGCTAGATTAAGCAAAAATCTAGTTTGTTAAATAGATATTTGAACGTACCAGTGAATAAAGGTATAATCAGAGAGAAGTAAATTATTGTGGCAGGTAAATATAATAAAAAACATCCAAATGGCTGAACATTTGGCAGTACATACTGTGCAATTCACGAACTGATGAAATCAAAAAATTATTACAGTTCGGTAAAAAAACTAAGGTGTTTTTACGAATTTTGTGATATAATTAT
>JAFZTZ010000008.1 GCA_017618595.1 Alphaproteobacteria bacterium | reverse complement strand
CGCGCCATCTGGGAATAACATGTTCGCAGGCAGGACAATTGGTGGTGGTGCGGTTATTGTAAATAACAGCACAACTGGGGGTTCGTGTTATCCCGCCGCAAGAAGCAGTTGGTTTGAAAATACTGTATTAACAAGCGGACAATATGAACAGGTTTCGCCGGCATTTGAAAAAGCGCTGATTACCCTATTCCGTAAAGAAGGTGGTTGTGGCACAATTCCAAATGATCCATGCGGTTATACGTGCTATGGTTTGGGATCGGGACCAAAGTGTATGAACATGGATGTTAGTAAACTGACGCGCAAGGATGCAGAGACGGTTTATTACGATAGGTTTTGGAACAAATATCACTTTGAAAGATTACCAGACGTGATTTCTGGGGAATTGTTTATATCTGCGGCGGGCGCCGGGGTGTGTACATCAATTCAACAATTTAGAGAATTTTTAGGGCTAAATAAAAATTGCAAGATAGATGATGACTTGGTTGCGGCGGCAAAAAATTATAATGGCGATATACTTAATGACTGGCTTGATGTGCGCAAAAAATTCTTGACCAATGTTGCACAACGCCGGTATGCAAATAGTGTATTAACCGGATGGTTGAACGGTATCGAATTTCGTCGTGAAAATGGATGTCACGTGGTTCCAACCAACCCATTATATCGATAAGTAAATTAAGTGAAAATTTTAACGCAAACCCAATGAACGACAGCATGCACTTGCCGCGGTTCGCCAATCAGAATATTGTTTTTCAGGGTTACGTAAATCGCGCCAGCCCTGCCACCCGGAACAAACCTTGCGGACACCGGTGCCGGTGCATTTAACATAGCGACGCAAAGAACATGTTTGATTAGAAATCTTGCCAAGATCTGTTGTGCATTTTACAACGACATTTTGGTTTTTTGCATCGTCTTTACCCATTTCTTTGGACGACATAACCTGATACGCATTGGCGGACAATGCGGTCGTAAGTATAACAACCAAGGCGGTGAAAAGTTTTCTCATTCTTTACCTCCTTATATTTTCTTTGCTTCTGTTTCATTATATCGAAAATATACGCAAAAAACAATAGGTTTTTTATCGCCAGATTTATAATTCACCCGTTGTCCATGGTTCATCGTTCATAATCAACCAATACAGCGCCTGGTGATCGGTTCCCGGATTACGAATTACTGGGCGAACAACGTATATATCGACATCGCATGCTTTCCTGCCTGTTTCGGTTTGGGTTTCATTTAAATCTTGAAAGAATTTTTGTGCGAAATCCATTGCCTGAAGATATGCGGCATCATCATCTTCGGCTGATGTTGAATCACCTGCCCACATTAACCACATACCGTAATTTACGACGTTGTCTTGACCTTCTATGCTATCGGCGGATAGCAATGATAATGGTTCCATTTCAATTCCATTTGAAAATTCATCTGTTGAAACTTCGGTTCGATCATAAAAATCGCCCAATAACCCAAGAACAAAACTTAATGCCGCCAAATCTTCGGTAACACGTGTAACGCGCGCCATGTTGCGTCGTGTCGCATGGAACAGCCAATCGCGTGCGCGGCCAGATTTCATACCATGACGTGCGACTTTTGCAGCCTTGTCCAATTTTTTTGTTCCACCATGTATTGCCTTCATCGTTTTACGGGAATTTTTAATTCCCTGCCATGCGCGGGAAAATACATTACCGGTGCGGGCTTTCTTAAACGCGCGCAGGTCTTTTGCATATTTGCTAACATCTTTTATTGCGTCAAAGTTTTTAACATATTCGGCAACATCTTTGTTATCCTTGGCCATTTGTTCCATTAATTTGCGTGTTTCTTCTATTTCCTTGCTGCTGGCTTTGCGCATATCGGCCAATTTATCAAGGTCTTTGATGTCGCCAAGTCGATCTGCATCTTTACCCATTTTGGCCAAATCGTCTGCATGAATCTTGCGCGCATTATTTAATTGTTCGGCGATTCGGTCATATTTCTTGGTCCCCTTGGCTGTTTTTGCAAGTTTTTCTTCCAATGATGCGATATTCTTTAAAGATTTTTCCATCTTGGTAATATTTTCAACGCGGCGTTCGGCCTTGGCAACGTTAACAGATGAACGAACATAATCCTTGACCTTATCTATTTTGGTTAGACGTTTCATATTTTTCGCTAAATTGCTTGTAATTTTTGCCGCCCGCGCGCCCTTGATTGCACCGGTTGCGGCGGCACTGGCGCCCCATGTGACAATCGTTAATGCAATATCAAGTGCGATTTCCGCGTATGATACCCAACGCAAATCAATATCACCGGCGACATAGTAATTATTTTTATCGTCTTCTATTTGCGCGGTTTTTTCGCGTATGACTTTATGTACCATTGCATTATTTATTTTCGCACCAATTCCCGAACGTGTGGAACAAACGCCGTCCAAATCCGCGGGATAAATTGAATCTATGTTGTCTTTAACCCATTTGAAAGATACGGTGTTGTTTTTATCTTTGCCGACAAATTCATTTAATACACCGGGGCGCGTCACCATAATTGCATACCACGCAGGATCGGTATTAACCCATGTCGCGTGCGGATCATTTTGGCTGATTTCTGGGTTTGGATTTGAATCGGGTAATTCACGTTTGTGGGCCAGTTGTAAACGTTGACGCAAAACTTTGGCGGTGGTTTGATAGTTTACAACAATTTCGCGTCCGCCCGGAAAAACGTATTGAATCGGCATAAATATAATAATGTCGTCATCTTCGGCGTCCATTACTTCGGGACACGATGTAACCGCGACCAATGTTTCGGGGGCTAAAAATATGTCGTATATCCAATCTTTGATGGCCTGTTCCGAATCGGATTCGCTGACCAAAGTGGCGGAATCCGCCAACGCGTCGGCAAATGCACGCGTGGCGCATTCTGTGTTTTGTGGTTCTCCACCAAATTCGGCACCAAGATTTATCTCGTCGGCGGCAAATGCATTGCCAGCGAAAAGTATCATAAAAACAGCAATAATTTTTCTTAACATTTTATTTAATCCTATATGGTCCATCAAGAATCATAACTTGATTCATGTCTGCTAATGATGATGGGGCAATTGCAATTATACCAGAAACCGTTGCCACTGTTGCGGCAACCGCCGCAACAATCCAACCGGCGACGGGGACTTCCCATGTGGTTGCGGCAACCACACCGGAAACTGCGGCGACTGCACCTGCTATGGATATTGCGGTACCAACACCACCACCGATTTCTGCGGTAATTGCCCAACCTGTTTTATCACCTTGGGTTACGGGTTTGGTCGTCAATGACACCACGTCAACAACAAGATTATCTTTTGAACAAGCAGTATATTTAACCCTTCGGCAAATTTTTTGGCATTTGCACGTGCAACACGATAATTTGGGTACCATACAACCTGCTCTGCGCCGCCCCAACCTGTTTTTGCGCCAATAATTAGACCTGGGAAAGCGCGATTATTTTTACCAAATGGAAAATCAATAAAGAATTCTTGATCTGTATATTCTGGAAATGCGGCCTTGCCAGCGACGTTCACAGGGCTGCTATCGCTAAGATCAAGTCGTACCCAATGATCCGAACAATCAAATGAAGATAT
>JAFZTZ010000041.1 GCA_017618595.1 Alphaproteobacteria bacterium | reverse complement strand
CTTACCATGGAACAGGTTGCCGCAACAGGAACGCAAGTAATTTTGGGTAATACGTATCATCTTATGATGCGCCCTGGGGGTGATTTAGTTGAAAAAATAGGTGGTTTACACAAATTCAGTGGATGGCATGGACCAATACTGACCGACAGTGGTGGTTTCCAGGTTATGTCGTTGTCCAATTTGGTCAAGATGAAGGAAGAGGGCGTGGAATTCACATCGCATATTGACGGTGGAATAAAACACTTCCTGCGTCCCGAAGATTCTGTGCATATTCAGCATCAATTGGATTCCAATATCACAATGGTTTTGGATGAATGTTTGCACCTGCCGACAACGCGGGATAGAGCCGAGAAAAATGTAGATATGGTTACGCGTTGGGCGCGCCGCAGTAAAGATGCATTTGTTAATCGCGATGGATATGGAATTTTTGGTATTGTCCAAGGTGCAGATTTCAAAGATTTGCGTGAAAAGTCTGCCAAGGCATTAACAGAAATTGGTTTTGATGGTTATGCGATTGGTGGGCTGGCCGTGGGCGAACCCCAAGAAGTAATGTTTGATATGATCGCAACGGTGACCCCAATGTTGCCGGCGGACAGACCGCGTTATTTAATGGGCGTAGGAACACCATTGGATATATTGGGTGCGGTTGAACGCGGTGTTGATATGTTTGATTGTGTTATGCCAACGCGTGCGGGTCGCACCGCAATGGCATTCACGCGTCATGGAACGATGAATATGCGCAATGCGAAATATCGTGATGATAGCGCACCATTGGATGATAAATGCGATTGCCCGGCGTGTAAATTATCGCGCGCATATATTCACCATTTGATAAAGTGTAACGAAATTTTGGGTGCAACATTATTGACGCAACATAATCTGTGGTTCTATCAAGATTTAATGCGCGATATTCGCGAAAGCATAGAGCAGGGACGTTTCGCCGAATTTAAGAAAGAATTTATAAAAAATTATACAGGGGAAAACTAAACTGTTGATTTTAATTTCCAAATGTTAAAAGATAAAAACAAATGGAGGCAACAATGGCAAAAAAAGAAATCGAAGTAATAGATCGCGGCGGCGCAAAAACCGTTAAAAAGAAAACCGCGTTGGTCACACATGCGAAACGTATATTTTTCATAATTACTGTTTTGTGGTTGGCATTTGTGGCGTGGTTCCCGTTATATGTGAAAAATCATTATTCGGGTCCAATTAAAAAGTCAATTGTTGTTTCTATGTTCTTTGATTTGCAACGCAACATTGTTGAACAGTATGAAAAATTACTTGGTGGAATTAAAAAATCTATCAATCTTGAAAAACCGGTTAATGTTGCAATTCAAAAAGTAAAAATTGTTGAAAAGCAGGTTGATAAAGTAACTGATACAACGGCAAAAGCAAAAGAGACAACCGAAAAAGCCAAGAATACTACATCGGGGGTTAAGGCATTGACCGGTATTGCCAACAGATTTGGTGTGAAAACTGGTGCGGTTGATAATGTTGTTGCCAAGGCCGATGGAACAATAGATAAAGCAAATTCGGCGGTGGACAAGGTTGATAATGTCGCCCAAATGGTAAACGAAAAATTGGATACCGTGGAAAAAGAATTGGTCAAAGTTACACAAATTGAAGTGGACAAGATGATAGACGAAGCCATTAAAAATCAAATCGATAAAAGTTCTGGTGGTTTGGGAACAACATTGTTGACCAACTATGGAATTAAACATGTCTATCCATGGCGCCCATCTTCGTGGCCGGTCGCGGTAAAGATTTACAATGATTTGGAAAAATCTAATGTTGGTGTGGTTCAGATTTTAACCCGTACCGTAAATAAATACTTTGGCTATGTCGCATGGGGTTTGGTGGTTGCGGCATGGATTGCGGGTCTGTATATCTGGTCTATGATAAACAAGAAATACAAAATGATAGTCGCACCGTTTATCGTATGTCCGCGTTGTGGTCATGCGTTTACGGATAAAAAACGGTTGGGGCTGGGACTGCTAAAAATAGTGCAACCATGGAAATGGTTCTAAACAAGGAGAAAACACCGCCCATTTGGGCGGTTGTTTTTTGAAATTACTTTTTATCATTGTCATACTTTATACCATAAAATAATCATGTATCAAACCAAGATACTTGACATTTATTATATTTTGTCTATAATTTTAAGTATGAAACGACCAGAACTTTCGATTATTATTCCTGTGTACAACGGCCAAGATTATATTTTGCGCTGTCTGGATAGTATATTGCGTCAACAGGGCGCGTCCCAGTATGAAATAATCGTGGTCAACGATGGTTCAACTGATGATACAACCAAGATTTTATCTGCGGTTACGGAAATATACCCAAATGTTACCGTAATAAATCAGGCAAATGCGGGTGTTTCGGTGGCGCGGAATAATGGAATTGCCGCATCGCATGGGAAATATATAACTTTTGTTGATTGTGATGATATGGTCGGGCTTGATATCGCGGCATTCGATAGATATTTTAATACCAAGAATTCTGGGCAAGCCAGGGGCAATATGGTTAGCAAAAAGGTGGGAAGTGTTCCGCCAAAATTAACAGCAGAACATTTTACGGACACCTATTTTACCGAATTGTTGCGTGTTGCAAATGATAGCGCAGCAGATGTCGTTTTCGGTGGGAAAATAACAATCAATTGGCATCAAATGTATTCAATTCGCCAGGTATACGCCGATCAGGTTACCTATGGCATTAGTGCAGAAGATAAAGATATGGCGATGATATATGCTGATGCCCGCGAAAATGCAAATTTTGCGTTATACAGTCGCGATATGTTGGATAAATACAATTTGCGGTTCTTGGCGAATATGCGCCTTGATGAAGACATATTGTTTTGTATGTTGGCGACGTTATATGCGCGTAATGTTGCAACTGCACCCAATGTTACATACTTTTATAATCGACATGAAAATACACTTTCATACATTACAAACCGTCAAGAAAGTTTTAACAAATACGCAATTGCACATATTCAACGTTTTTCAGTTCTGTTACAAGAATTAGACAAGTACCCACAATATAAAAAAATATTTAATCGTTGGATAACTGAATATGCTAGGTTGGGTTCCAAAAGCCGAATTGGTGCAAATTGTGATTGTGACGAAGGTGCATTTCCACCGGCAGATTGTTACTTTTTCTGCAACGAAGAAGAGTGCACAGGATGCATAATCGCCGAATGTATACGCGAAAGTTGCAACCGCAACATTGCAAAATATTTTGGCGCACAATCTAAATAATTACTTTATATCGAATACTTTTCAAACACTTTATTCAGTTGGTTATGAACCTGAATAATCGTGGCGCATTTTGCCATGTGTTTTACCGATGCCGCACCGATATATGTGCAACACGATGCAATTCCACCGGTAATATCTTGCAATATTTTATCCAATGCGCCCGTATATGGTATCAGTAATTCGCGGCCTTCGGATGTTTTATAATCACTCATTCCGCCGGCGAATTTATTGTTCGCATATTCAGACGACATACCATAATATGCCTTGAATTGTTTGGTTTGAATTACGCGCGTGCCATCGATAATTTCATTTGTTTCAAAATGCTTTTCAATTATGTCGCCTTCGGCTTCGTCGGTGCCGGCAAACATTCCGCCCGCCATAACAAAATCCGCGTTCAAGCATAGTGCCTTGCATATATCGCCAATATCAACAATTCCACCGTCGGCACAGATATGACCATTAACCGAATGTGCAATATCGGCGCATTCCAGAATTAACGACACCATTGGGGTTCCGCATCCGGTTTGTTTGCGGGTCAGACATGCCGAACCGCTGCCAATGCCACATTTAATAATGTCTGCATAATCTAATAGTTTAAGGCAAATATCACCGCTGGCGATGTTCCCCGCCATAATTACGGAATCTGGAAATTCATCACGAACGCGTTCCAACACATCCAATGCCTTTTGAATATAAAAGTTTGGGGCATCTATACAGATATTGCGGGACGTGCGCCAATTATATTTAGATTCTAAATCTTTCAGTTTTTGAATTTCTGCATCGGTGTTCTTTAAACCAATACTGATGAATAAATTATCCAATGAAATATTCTGTGTGCGACAAGAATCAAAAAATGCACCAATTTCATCAACGCTGTAATGTTTATGAATTGTTGCAAACATTCCGCGCGCCAATAACTTTGTTGCGACAACAAAGTTCCCAACCGTTGCCATATTCGCATTAAATACGCCAAGGCCGGTTCGTGTTTGCCCATGTTTAAATTTGAAAATGCGTTGCAAATTCACATCTTTGCGTGAATTAAGATTTATGCCCATTTTGGGCCGTATTAAAATATCGGAATAATCAAGATAAGTTTCGGATAAAATCTGTGTCATAAATAACCCCTTTGCCATGGCGATTATAGACGATTAAATGCACATATTTCAAGGAATTATTGCGGGCGATAGGCATTAGTGAAATTTGCTGTGAACGCGTGCCTTTATCAAGGTTCCTACATACGGGTCATCAATTCCAGAAACGAACAACGGCTTGTTGAAATCTTTGGCATAATCTATGCTGCGTTTATGTAGAACTTGGCCTTTGCCACGTTTGTTGTGAACAATATTCAACATTTTTGTATATGATAATTCTTTGAACAGGCGGGCATCGGGATTTTCGTTCGGGTTTTTATCATAAATTCCGCCCCCATCTTTAAAGAACCAACAGAAATCCGCCGTCATAACCGTTGCCACCCAAACCGCCGAAATATCGGATCCTTCGCGGCCCAGGGTAGTATAATTATCAAATTTATCTACACCCTGAAATCCGGCGACCACAGGAATGCCCTTTAATGTATTCACATGTGTCCATAAGATACGTTGAATTGTCGCGTTACCAAAATTGTCATCTGTTAAGATCCCAAATTGCTGGGCATTATAACTGTATGCTGGGACATCAATATCATTCAATCGCATAGATAGTAACGCCGCAGATTGCATTTCCCCCGTGGCCAATAATGCATCCAATTCGCGTTTGTCTGGTTTGTTTGCAACCTTGTGCGCCAATTGATCTAAGTAATTTGTTGTTTTGCCCATGGCTGATACAACAATGGCCTTAATCTTATATTGTTCAGATAAAGTTTTTACAAGATCTGCGACACGATATACCGCGTTTTCATCAGAAATGACCGAACCACCAAATTTCAAAACAACAGATTTATATTCAACCATATCAAAATACCCTTATGTGCTTTTGTTGCGGACATTATAGGGCAAAAATTGGCAATTGCCACAAAAAACCACCCAAATGGGTGGTTTTTGAATTCTGGTGCGAGCAACGTACTTCGGTTATTTCATAACCTCGCCTCGCAACTCGCCCCTTTGCTCGAGATATTTAAAAAAACCGCCCTTTCGGACGGTTTTAAAATATCTGGTGCGAGCAAAGGGGCTCGAACCCTCGACCTCAACCTTGGCAAGGTTGCGCTCTAGCCAACTGAGCTACGCTCGCATTGCGTGGTGTATTCTTACACACCAAAAAGCATTTTGCAAGTAAAAAATAAACTTTATGCAAAATGCCGCGGTTTCGCAGGTTACCGGCCCAGTTTTCTGTGCCGTACCGATTTGTAAAAGTCCCTATGAAAATTGTTCAAAGATTGTAAATTTACAAACTGCATCACCTGGATCTTGCCATTTGGCATGGTAATGCGCAATGTGAATTTATCGTTAACCGCTTCAATTTGTAATGCGTTTGGATCGTATGCCATAATCATATTCCTTTTTATTTAATTAAACCGCGTTTTTGCAGTGCCAACATCAGTGTTGGATAATGTTCAGCGCGCCCGCGCAGATGGTGGTTATATGCCGTATCGGCGGTTGAAATCATAACCACATCGATATTATTGTCAAGGCAGTCGCTAACCACATGTGGCGCATCATCAAAGCATAAATCGATTTTATGCTCTTTTAGAGCGTCTATTTTGGGAATTCGGTGAATTAAACGGTTGTCATCGCACATTATTCCGGCATGCGCCAATTGTTCAAGGGTCTGGGCATGATTTTTGAACAGACGTTCCGTAACAAAGAATAATTCGTAGTCTGGGTTTTGATAAATCGTATTTAATGCACCTGGAATTTTGGCGTCAAAAATGCGGGTTTGGTATATTGCATCCGAATCCAACCATTTGCGCAATGCGTCCGCAACCGCTGTTGGATACCCGTTTTTATAAACATCGTACGACACCGGTGGAACATATTTACAATTCATAGATTCT
>JAFZTZ010000040.1 GCA_017618595.1 Alphaproteobacteria bacterium | reverse complement strand
GTATTGTCGCATTAGTTCGGATACTTGCACGAGTAATGATGCATATTTTTTTTCGTGGGTTAGCCCAAAAAATTTGCATTACAGCACATCAACAAGTAATTGGCATATATTAGAATCTGAATTTGCCAATAACCTGATGACAATTAGTGTTGACGGTCGGACACAATCTATCCAACGAACAGCATATTATAATTCATCACCAATTGTTTTGATGGGCGGTAGTGAATCTTACCTATTGGCGAGATCAATGGTGAAGGTTCGCAATATAAAAATATGGCATAATAACCAATTGGTAAGAAATTATGTTACAGCCAAAAATTCTAATGGTAAATACGGTTTGTACGATTTAGTTAATAATACATTTACCGCAACAACACACGGTACCGATTTAACCGGTGGTCCAGATTTAGATGTCTATATCCCCAGTGGAAATTAATTCGTTACCCCGATAAAAAAGCAATCGTCATCCCGACGGAAGTCGGGATCTTTTCGCACTCGTTGTATCTGACGGGATACCGGCTTTCGCCGGTATGACGACAAGAAAGGAATTGTCATTGCGAGGATGTCCGTCAGGACTCCGTGGCAATCCAGTGTATGGATTCCTACGCTTCGCTCGGAATGACAAAAATGTGCTACTTTATCCCCTCCTTTTCAAGAAGGGGATAGCAAATTTATTATTTCAAACCTTCGGCGGCGTTGCGTGCAAGTTCATCGCAACGTTCGTTTAATTCTTCGCCGTTATGACCGCGCACCCAAACCCAATGAATTTTTATCGTGGATGTTGCGTCATCTAATTTCTGCCACAGGTCTTGATTTTTTACCGGCTTTTTATCCGCGGTGCGCCAATTATTTTTACGCCAATTTTTTATCCATGTTTGCATGCCGTTTTTTACATACTGGCTGTCGGTGTGAATTTCAATTTCACTGTGTCGGTGCGCCGCCGTCACCGCGCGCAGAACCGCCATCAATTCCATACGATTATTTGTTGTGTTTATCTCCGCCCCGCTGCGTTCCGCGGTGTGCGTTCCGTCGGTTGCAACAAATGCCCAACCGCCCGGGCCGGGGTTACCCAAACAACTGCCGTCTGTCCAAATTTTTAACATTTATTTAACCTTTTGTTTATGATATAATATCACAAAATGAACATAGATGCCAAGATTTTACACGAAATGTCAAATGTCGTGCGTTCGGATGCGCTGCGTGCCATTCGTCGTGCGAAAAGTGGACATATTGGAATCGTACTTGGCGCGGCGGATATTATTACCATGGTTTACGCGGTGTTTTTAAATCCGCGGACCGATAAATTTGTTCTGTCGGCGGGGCATGGTTCGGCAATGCTGTATGCGACATTGAAATTGGCCGGATATAAAATTGGCGATTTAGATTCTTTGCGTCAAATTGGCGGTTTGCCGGGGCATCCCGAATATGGTTTGGATGGCGTTGCCGCAACCACCGGACCATTAGGTCAGGGTATTGCAAACGCGGTTGGTATGGCAATTGCCGCAAAGCATAATAATACGGACGGAACAATTTATTGCCTGTGTAGCGATGGCGATTTAATGGAAGGTGTCGCCCAGGAAGCAATTGCGTTCGCCGGTCGGTATAAATTGGATAATCTTGTTTTATTGTGGGACAATAATGGGCTTAGCATGGATGGCGTTGCGCAAACAGATTTGGATGTTTCAATGCGTATGCGTGCGGCGGGTTGGTCGGTGCGCCATGCAAACGGAAATGACTTTGATGAAATGTATGATGCGATTACACCCGACGCCGATGGTCCGCGCTTTGTTAAATGTGATACGGTATTGGGGCTGGGGTCCAGTATTTCCGGCACACCCAAGGCGCATGGTTTCGCGGTGCCCGATTCGGAAATGGCGCAACTGATAGAATATTTTGATTCACCGCGTGGTCGCGATGCTTGGCGCGCATTGGCGCATCAGCATGTGGCGGCGCGTGCGAATCATTATGCGTCCGCACCAAATATCAAATTGCCCGATGCACCGCATTTTATTTCTACGCGCGAAATGTCGGGGATATGTCTTGAAAAAATGATGGGGCGCGGATTAAACGCAATTTTGGGCAGCGCAGATTTGGGCCCAAATACAAATGTGCGATTTGATTCGGTGCGCGAAATAACTGCGGATGATTTTTCGGGAAACTATATAAATTACGGTGTGCGCGAACATGCAATGGCGGCGATTATGAACGGTATCGCATACAGCGGTATTCGCGCCGTTGGTTCAACGTTCTTGGTGTTTAGTGATTATATGCGTGGCGCAATGCGCCTGTCCGCATTGTCGGGGTTGCCGGTGGTTTATGTTTTGACACATGATAGTATCGCGGTTGGACCCGATGGCCCAACGCATCAACCGATTGAACAAATTGCGGGTCTGCGTTTAATTCCAAATATGAATGTATTTCGTCCGTGCAATATGACCGAAGTCCTGTGGACGTGGCGAACCGCATTGTCAGAGGGAAATCGTCCGTCGTGTATCATACTGTCGCGGCAAAAAATTTCCAGAATTGAATCTGTGGTTGATGGATACATAGATGCCGGCGGTTATATAATTTATAAATCAAAGGCGCGGCGGATTCGCCTGACCATTCTTGCAACTGGAACCGAGGTTCCATTGGCAATTGCGGTTGCGCGTCGTCTTGATATCGGGGTCCAGGTCGCCAGTATCCCATCGGTATCGCATTTCCGCGCAACAGATGCCGAATACAAACGCAATATATTGCGTGGACGTGTTATCGCCATCGAGGCCGGCGCGACGGCGTCTTGGTTTGAATTTGCCGATGATGTCATTGGCATAGATAATTTTGGAATGTCTGGTTCGGGTGATATGGTTTACCGTGAATGCGGATTTGATGCAGATGAAATAGTGGCGGCGATAAAAGCCAAGATGAAAAATGTCAGATATTGAATTTATAACTTCGTGGGGTGAAAAAATTCCCGTTATCATAACTGTTCGGCGTGGGTTGCGTAATATAACTATTCGGCCACGTGCGGGTGATGATCGCCATATTGATATATCACGGCCATGGTTGTCGTCAAATGCCGCGGCAATGAAATTCGTTGAACAGAAACGGCGGTGGTTAGAACGGTTCTTTAAAAACGCACCGCAAAAACAGCATTTAAAATCTGGCGATATGATAGAGTTCTTGGATAAATCGGTTCGTGTTATATACGACGGAACGATTCGTGCAAATAAATTTGTGTTAAATGACAATGGATTTTATACGCTGTTTGTTGGTGGCGATGTGCGTATGATCGAAAGTCGTGTGCGCAATTTTATCAAGGCCGAATTATTAAAAGAAATTAAAAATTTAATACGTGGTGTGCCACGTGATTTTTGGCCGCGGCGAATTTGCCTGCGTGATACAACGTCGCGTTGGGGTTCGTGTTCAACAACGGGGACAATGTCTTTTTCGTGGCGCCTTGCGTTCGCACCATATGATGTTATGCGGTATGTGGTGATGCATGAATTGTCGCATGTTAAACATATGGATCATTCCCCAGAATTTTGGGCGCAGGTCAGGGCGCTGTACGGTTTTGGCGTGGAACGCACAAAACATTGGCTAAGTCAAAATGGGGCGAAATTGCACCAGTATCTTTAATGATTATAATTAAAATGCTTCATAAACACCGCGGTGTTGTCGGGTAATTGTGGCGCATCAATAACAGTATCGGTCTGTTGATATTTGCGTCTGTCGCTATCCAACCGAATTTTTGAACGTTTGCATTCGTTTACAAGGATACAAATTATAATGGAAAACATAATAACCGTAAAGCATCCATGAAGCGGTATGCTGCACCCAGGACGATTTTGTTGTTTTTGTTGTAACTGTTGCTGTTTCAGTTGTTCTAGTGTTTGTGAATCGTGGTCTTGATTTTTATTTTGCTTTGTCATTTTTTTATCCGTGGGTTAAATATTAGCAAAAAAATTAAGAATTTCAACCAAATGTGCCGAAACCATACCTAAATATTTTCGCGCCTGTTTCGGTTATAATGCATGTGTGTTAAAAACAGCACAACAACAAAACAACCAAAGGAAAGAAACATGAAGAAAATATCACTTGTTGCGATGGTGGGCGCAATTGCATCCCTGGCCGCGTACGCAGGTCAGGGAAATATGAACAATAATATGATGGAGGTCGTGACCGTAGAACAGGTGCGTGGAATGGCCGATAATTCACCAGTTATTGTTCGCGGATATTTGCTGCGTCAAAATGGCGAAAATTCATATGTGTTCCAAGATAGTACCGGGACAATAAATATGGAAATAGACCAAGAAGATTGGGGCGGGTTAACGGTTGCACCAACTGATTTTGTTGAAGTGTGGGGCGAAGTTGATAGAAACGGAACGTCGATGATAGAAGTTGATGTATCCGCAATTAAAAAATTGTAAATAAAAACGCCCGGTTGGGCGTTTTTAATGTTTATTTTGATTTTAAATGACCGTTGTTTTGCAATATCCAATCACAGAATCCAAGTTTAAGACATTTTTGTGCCGACAGATAACCATATTCATCAGAACGCAATTCCTTTAATTCTGGTTCAGAAATATTTGTGTATTGCAGATATATTTTTTGTGTCGCGTTGGCGTGATTCAACATATCTTGGTACGCTTTGTCAACTTCGGTTGGCAAATTTACTTCGTTAACGGTGCGACCATAATGAACCAAATGCTGTGCGTTTTCGCCCATAATGCGATAGCCCGGCGTGCCCTGGATGGCAAGCATGCTGCCACAACTGGCGGCATAGGCGGGAACACTTGTGCGAATAATCCAACCGCGACTTTTGGCAAGGCCAAACAGAAAAGATATTTGGGATAAAACATCAAAATCGCCACCACTGGAATTGATAAAGACATCCAAAACCTGATTATCTTTTGGAATTTCGTATGGGGATTTAATTTTATGATTGGTGTTATACATTGGACGCGGGGCCTGTGAATATATCATAGAGTTCAAGTTGGCAATCAGTTCTGCGCACTTGTCCTGTTTGAATTTGTCCATAATGTATACTTTAAAATCCGACGATGCGAAATTTAATTCTTCGCTGCGGTTCATAATGTATGATCCACGAAAAGTTTCTTGTGGCATATTGAACTCCGTTGTATCAAAATTATGCTAATACAAAAGACATTTGTTGTCAAACGAATAAATGCGCTGGCGGTTTTTAAATGCTTGCCTTACCTAAGAAAAGGGGGTATGATTATGCGACATAAAAAATCAAGGGGATTAAGATTATGGCTAATTTAATTGTTGATGGTAACTGGGCAGCGGCCGATGTCGCATACAGGTGTGTAGATTTTGCGGCAATTTATCCTATTACACCAAGCAGCACAATGGGCGAATTGGCGGACGAATGGTCGTTTCAACACAAGAAAAATATTTGGGGCGCAATTCCACAAATAATCGAAATGGAATCCGAAGGTGGTGCGGCTGGCGCAATGCATGGTGCGTTGCAGATGGGCGCGCTGTCTACGACATTTACGGCGTCCCAGGGGTTGCTGTTGATGATACCAAATATGTATAAAATTGCGGGCGAACAAACACCGTTTGTTATGCATGTTGCGGCGCGCGCATTGGCGACACACGCGTTGTCTATATTTGGTGACCACAGCGATGTTATGTCGGTTCGTTCAACGGGTTTTGCGTTGTTATCATCACACAATGTGCAACAGGCACATGATATGGCGGCGATTGCACATGCGGCAACATTGCGTTCGCGGGTGCCGTTCTTGCATTTCTTTGATGGCTTTCGTACAAGCCACGAAGAATCGCGTCTTGTGCGGATAGAAGACGATGTGTTGCGCAAAATGATTCCCGAAGATTTGGTCGCAAAATATCATAATGCGGGTATGAATCCTGATAATCCACATGTTCGTGGAACCGCGCAAAATCCTGATGTTTATTTCCAGGGACGCGAAGCGGCAAACTCGCTTTATATGAATACGCCGTCGATAGTTGCAGAATGTATGAATGAATTTGGGAAACTGACCGGACGGCAGTATGGTCTGGTTGAATATGTCGGCGATAAAAAGGCGGAAAATATTATTGTTGCGATGGGCTCTAGCTGTGAAACTATCGAAGAAACAATGGCACATTTGCCCAAGGGAATCGGTCTTGTCAAAATTCATCTGTATCGTCCGTTCCCAACGGATGCGTTTTTGGCGGCATTGCCGAAAACGGTGCGTCAAATTGCGGTATTAGATAGAACCAAAGAACCGGGTGCAATTGGTGAACCGTTGTATATGGATGTAAAATCTGTTGTTGGTGATCGTGCGGCGGTATTTGGTGGTCGATATGGTTTGGGTTCCAAAGAATTTAAGCCACGTGATGTTGCCGCAATTTTTGAAAATATGAAATTGAAAAAATTGCATCATAACTTTACGGTCGGCATAGATGATGATTTAACAGGGCTGTCATTAAAAACTGACCCGGCGTTTTCAATCGAAGATCCGAATTTCAAAACGGCGATTCTGTATGGTATTGGCAGCGACGGAACAGTTGGTGCGGTGAAAAATATTGTGAAAATTGTTGGGGAAAATTCTGATTTGTATCCACAGTCGTATGCGGTATACGATTCCAAAAAATCTGGGGGACTGACCGCATCGCATATTCGTTTTTCGGATAAACCAATTCAAAGTCAGTATCTTGTCGAAGTTGCAGATTTTATTAGTGTTTCAAATTTTATGATTGCACAGCGGTTTGATGTTTTCCGTGGTTTGCGTGCCGGTGGAACGGTTATGATAAATACGGCGCTTGCGCCAGATGTTGCGTTTGCAAATCTGCCACGCGATGCCCAGGAACAACTGATGCGCCTGCGTGCAAATGTGTATTTCTTGGATGCGAACGGCGCGGCGGCGGAATTAGGTTTGGGCAACAGAATCAACACCTTTATCATGCTGAACTTCTTTAATTTGACCAAGGTTATCGATCCAAAAATTGCCGCGGAATCGGCCAAGAGCGCAATTGAAAAGACATACAAAAAGAAGGGTATGGATGTGGTTCAGGCAAACTGGGCGGCGGTGGATCGTGCGGCAAGTTATTTGCGCCATTTTGATTTGCCGTCATCGGTTTCAAATTTTGCGCCTGATTTTGTGCCTGCGATGAGCGCGGATGCCCCGCATGAAATTGCCGGAACACTTGGCGAAATGGCGGCGGGTCGTGGTGATGAATTGCCGGTGTCGCGGTTCAAGGTTGATGGTGAATTCGGGGCAGGGCAATATCCAGTTGGAACATCGAAATATGAAAAACGTGCGATTTCAACGCGTGTGGCAAAGTGCGATTTAGAAAAGTGTATTCAATGCGGAAAGTGTTCTATGTTGTGTCCGCATGCGGCGATTCGTATCAAGGCATTGACCGCGGATCAGGTCGCCGATGCCAAGAAACGCGGTGTGATTGTTGTTCCAATGAAAACACCAGAACTGGGGCCGGATATGTATTTCACAATATCTGTGTCGCCGGCGGATTGTACGGGTTGCGGGTTGTGCGTGAAAAATTGTCCGGTTGGTGCGTTGTCCATGGTTGATGCAAATTCTGATGATCAGGCGGTGTTTGATGAAACGGTTAAATTACCAGACCAACCGCGTGAAAAATTGAATCTGAATTTGCCAAAGCATATTGAATTGTTGCCGCACTATTTTGAATTCCCAGGTGCATGCGCGGGATGTGGTGAAACACCATATATCAAAATGATGTCGCATCTGTTTGGTGATCACATGGTTGTTGCAAATGCAACGGGATGTTCATCCATTTATGGTGCGAATTTACCGACAACACCATGGACATGCGATGCAAATGGTCGCGGACCGGCGTGGTCAAATTCGTTGTTCGAAGATAACGCAGAATACGGTTTGGGTATGCGTGTTGCGTTGAATCAACGGCGCGATATGTTAAAGGGTCTGTTGTTTGAATTGGGTATCCAAGATGTCGAAGAAAAATTCGCCGAAACAGATATCGGTGCCCAACGCAAAATTAAAGACGATTTGGCAAAGGAATTGAAAAAGAAGAAGTCGCCATCTGCGCGTTTGGCGGAAAGTATGTTGGGCGACATTGTTCAAAAGAGTGTGTGGATAGTCGGCGGCGATGGATGGGCGTACGATATTGGTTATGGCGGTTTGGATCATGTGTTGCATAGCGGTGAAAATGTGAACATTTTGGTCCTTGATACCGAAGGGTATTCGAACACCGGCGGTCAACAGTCCAAGGCGACACCGTTTGGTGCCAGTATGAAATTCGCAATTGGTGGTAAAAATCATGCCAAGAAAGATTTGGGTATGATCGCGATGATGTCGGGTGCGTATGTTGCGCAAATTGCCATTGGTGCGAATCCAGTCCAGGCGATTAAGGCCTTTCGCGAAGCGGCATCGTTTAACGGGCCATCAATTATATTGGCATATGCGCCATGTATCGCGCATGGGTTTGCGTTGCAAAACGGTCCGGAACATCAAACCCAGATGGTAAATACAGGGGCATGGCCACTATATCGGTTTGATCCGCGCCTTATTGTCGAAGGACACAACCCAATGATGATGGATTCAAATGTAGATGCGCTTAGTCCGCTGGAAGAATTCTTGAAAACCGAAACGCGTTTTGCGGCGGCACGTGCGTCAAATCCAAACTTTGAAAAGTTGGTTGAATATGCCAAGGAAAATAATCGCTATAAAACGCAGTTAAAGAAATACATTGCGCATTTTGCGATGATGCAGGCAACCAAGGATAACGGCGAGGGTTAGGTATGAAAAAGATAGTTTTGATTTTGTTTTGTGGTTTATTAGCGGCGTGCACTTTCCAGACCAAGCATCGTGGGTATGTTTTCCCAAAGGATTTGGAAACGCAAATCGCGACCGTTAAAACGACGAATCAACTGCAAGATTTAATCGGTTCGCCCCAGGCGAAAACTGTCCACGGGGACGAGGTTTGGATTTACTATGGCGCGGACGAAAACTATCATGGGCCGTTCCCGCTAACGTACGATAATAAAACCGTATTGTTGGCGTGGGTCAAGGGCGGACGCATTACCAAAACCCAGGTGCTGCACGACCAAGATTTACCGGATGTGGAAATAGATCCCGATGAAACGGCGATTCCGGCCGCCATAGAGTTAAATGCTATCGAAGAACTGTTTAACAATGTTGGGCGGTTCAGCCCGGCGGGTCTTGGACAATAAAAACATTGAAATAATTGGCGCAGGTGCGGTTTAGGTATTTTTGCGTCAATTATTTTTTGTCCGTTTTATTTGTCTTTTGAATATTTTTGTGTTATAATTCACGCATAAAGAGAGAATGGCAAAGAAAGAGAAATGCGATGCCAAGTAAAAAATTAGATTTTAAAACCGGTCAATACGTTGTTTATCCAACCCAGGGTGTTGGTAAATTGGTCCGTACCGAAGAGCAGGTTATCGGCGACCAAAAGATTAAGATGTTGGTTATTGATTTTGAAAAAAGTCGTATGACCCTGCGTGTGCCATTGGAACGTGCAGAAATATCGGGTTTGCGCCCATTAACAACCGCCAAGAAAATGGACGAAGCAATTGCATCGGCCAAGGGCAAGGCGGGCGCGAAACGTATGATTTGGGCGCGTCGTGCGGCACAATACGAAGAAAATATAAATTCGGGTGACCCCATGAAATTGGCAGAGGTTGTACGCGACCTGCAACGCCGCAGCCCGACGGATACGGTGCCGTTTTCGGCGCGCCGGTTGTATATGCGTGCCTTGGAACGTATGGCCCAGGAATTTGCCGTCCTGCACAAGATGGAGGTTGAAGACGCATCCGACAAAATAGAAGATATTTTGGGGATTCCAAAAGAAATTGACCTGAACGCTGTGGACGAAGATGAAGAAGAGGAAGAAGATTATTCGGATAACAGCGATTAGTGGTTAGTGTAAGTGGTTAGTAAAAACGGTCGCGATTTGCGACCGTTTTTATTGATATTCTTGTTGGGTTGAGAAATATTCATATATTCCTGAACGACGGGCGTCTAATTCTTGTGTGGCGCGGACGGCGTTTTGATACTCAATTGTCTTGCTTAACGAATCTTGGACCAATGAATCCACATTTACAACCTTGGGTGTATTAGCGTCGTTTTTTTGGGTGTTGAATCACCTTTTACAATGCCGATGATAATCCCGGCCACCACCGCCGCCAAAATACCCAAAGAAAACAAATCACCAACGGTTGCAGGTTCTTCGTGGTTCTGGGCCTTATTCTGTTGTTGCGTTTTATCGTCTGGCATAATTTCCCCCTGATTACATCACAAAATCTTCGCCTAAATAAACTTTTTTTACCATTGGGTCGCGGATGATTTCGCTGCTGGTGCCGTGTTTTAAAATCATGCCATCGTGCAGAACATAACTGCGATCGGTAATGCCCAATGTTTCACGCACATTGTGGTCAGTTATAATAACGCCCAGTCCACGATTCTTTAATTGCGACACCAAACCACGAATTTCATTAACGGCGATGGGGTCAATTCCGGCAAATGGTTCGTCCAGCAATATAAACTTTGGATCATTTGCCAACGCACGCGCAATTTCAACGCGGCGGCGTTCACCACCCGATAGTGATGTCGCCGGACTGCGCCGCAGATGCGCGATGGAAAATTCTTCCAGCAACGCGTCCAATTTTTGTTGTCTTTTTTTGCGACTTGGTTCAACGATTTCCAAAATTGCCATAATATTTTGTTCAACGTTCAGACCGCGGAACACGCTGTTTTCCTGGGGCAGATAACCGATATGCAAACG
>JAFZTZ010000039.1 GCA_017618595.1 Alphaproteobacteria bacterium | reverse complement strand
CCAAAACGCTAGAAGAAGCGTTGGCGTTGATACGGCAACTTAGGGCAGAAAATAAAGACCTTAGGAAACAAAATGACATCCTTAATGGAATAATGAAAGCACAGCAATTAGAAGCCCCAAGTGATGAAAAAGGTTTTGTTCCAATGGAAAAAAAGGTGCTAACCATATAAAAAACACCGGATTTATTATCCAGTGTTTTTTTACTATATTACAATACCTTTATACCATAAAAGGCAGGTTTTCCAATGTCCCTTCGGCGACACGCATATTAACATCTATCATCAAAAACACACAGTCTGGACTGATAGTGGCAAGGTCTGGATGGAACATGTGTGTTGATAAAAGGTGGCTTGTGTTTACCGATATTTTTGTGATTAAATGGTCGTCATCCAACAAGGTATAAATTGGACCTTCATCACGTGGAACATTCTGACCAATTTCGTGTTCATTTTGTGGGCAACGCAGACCATCAAACAGGGTTTTTATACGGTTATCTATATCGGAACGAGGAACACCAACAATTTCTGGATGCAACATTTGAATATCTAATTCTGCAATAAGTTTTAACTTTGGCGTAATGATAGGATTCCAATCTATACCACCAATATGGCGTGTTGTAATTGGACTTTTTGTGGCATCTGGGGCCATGTATTGTTTAAGGTTATCCCATGGCTGATGTTCAACCAGTTTTTTCAGCTGCGGGTGGAATTGCATACGAATATCAGATATATGTTGCGCCCGTTTTTTTGGGTTTATCAAAATTTCCCCAAAATACAATAACTTAAACTTCATTTTGTTTTCCTTTTATTTTCCTTTTATTTTTCTTTTTTCTTTACAATTATACCATAATTTGCTATGTTTTTGATACAAAAAAAGAAAGGATTTGTCAATGTCTGTAAATAATGAATATACTGGTGATTCAATTAAGGTTTTAAAAGGGCTAGAGGCGGTTAAAAAACGTCCTGGAATGTATATTGGCGATGTGGGCGAAGGTGGATCTGGTTTGCACCACATGATTTACGAAGTTGTTAATAATTCTATTGACGAAGCAATGGCCGGTTATGCCGATACCGTGTATGTTTCATTGAATTCAGACGGTAGTGCAACAATTCGCGATAATGGTCGTGGTATGCCATTTGATATCAACCATGAAACAGGGCGTAGTGCGCTGGAACTGATTATGTGTGAATTGCACGCAGGTGGTAAATTTGATAACGAAGGAAACGGTGCGTATAAAGTGTCTGGTGGTTTGCACGGGGTTGGTGTGTCGGTTGTTAATGCGCTGTCCACTTGGTTAGAGGTCAAAGTTTGGCGTGGGTCTAGTCAGGCCGAGATGCGCTTTGCAGATGGTGTGCCAACGATGGATTTGAAAATCACAGAAAACACAACGGGTCGTGAACACGGGACCGAAGTCACATTTATCCCATCCCCAGATACATTCGCATCAACAGAATTCAATTTTGATACGCTTGAAAACTGGTTGCGCGAACAGTCGTATTTGAATGCAAATGTCCGCATTATATTGGAAGATCTGCGTGGTGGCGAAAAGAAAGAACGTGAATTTCATTCAACGGATGGTTTGGCCGGGTTCGCAACATATCTGGATAAATCAAAAGAATTGTTGAACCGCGACCCAATTCAAATGATTAAACAAATAGATGATTCATATATTGAAATTGTTCTGCAATGGACAACCGCATATACAGAAACATCACTTTGCTTTACAAACAATATTCCAAACCGTGATGGTGGAACGCATTTGGCGGGATTCCGTGCGGGATTGACGCGTGCAATTAACAAATATATTTCTGAACAAAATACCAAGAAAGATATTAATTTGTCTGGGGAAGATTTCCGCGAAGGTTTAACCAGCATTATTAGTGTTAAGATTCCGGATCCAAAATTTGGTTCCCAAACCAAAGATAAATTGGTTTCAAGTGAAGTTCGACCAATTGTTGAAAATACGACCTCTGAATTGTTGTATCAGTATTTGGAAGAAAATCCAGCAACAGCAAAGTTAATCATAGACAAGATTTTAGAAGCAGCCACCGCACGTGAGGCGGCCCGCAAAGCGCGTGAATTGTCGCGTAAAAAATCGGGTCCGGAATTGGGCGGTCTGCCCGGAAAATTGGCGGGGTGCAGTGAACGCGACCCGGCAAAGTGCGAATTGTTCATCGTCGAAGGGGATTCCGCTGGTGGTACCGCAAAGCAGGGACGTGATCGTAAGACCCAGGCGATTTTGCCATTGCGTGGTAAGATTTTGAATGTTGAACGTGTGCGTTTTGATAAAATGTTGTCATCTGATACAATTGGCGCACTTATTACCACAATGGGTGCAGGTATTGGTAAAGATGATTTTGATGTGGAAAAAATGCGTTATCATAAAATTATCATTATGACCGATGCTGATGTGGACGGACAACATATTCAAACATTGTTGATGACGTTCTTTTATCGTCATATGCCGGCGGCGATTGAACGCGGTTATATCTATGTTGCAAAACCGCCTCTATACGGTGTAACGCGTGGCAAACAGCAGATTTATTTGCAGAACCAACGCGAAATGGATGATTACTTGATGGACCAATTGGCAACAGACGGTGTTGTTCAAATTGCATCGGGCACACAAATTTCCGGCGCAGATTTAAAGCGTTTGTTAGATTTGGTTTTGGATATGCGAAATGTCTTGCAACCGCTGAACCATATAATGCCATTACGCTTTGTCGAGGCATTGGCATTGAATCGCGTGTTTGATGATGAATCTGTTGAAAATTGTGCGGCGGCGGCAAAAATGTTAGACGCCCAAGAATTAGAATTTGAACGTGGATGGAAAATTATTGCAAATGATGCGGGTATTACAATTACACGTACATTGCGTAGTGTAACCGAAAGTTATTTATTGTCGCGTGAAAAATTAAATTCTGCGGAAATCGGCGCATGGCGCAGATTACCGGGCCGCGATGAACTGATGGATACATTTGCAAAACCAACAGTTTTGACAGTTAAGACAAAATCGCAAAAAATCTGGGGCGCATTTAATTTGCTGAATACTGCATTTGAATACGCGAAAAACGGATTAAAGATTCAACGGTACAAGGGGCTTGGTGAAATGAATGCGGAACAATTGTGGGAAACCACGATGGATCCAAATCACCGCAGTTTGTTCCAGGTTACTGTAAACGATGCATCCCAGGCAGATGCAGTTGTATCCATGTTGATGGGTGATGTTGTGGAACCGCGTCGTGACTTTATTGTTGAAAATGCGCTGGATGCGAATCTGGACGTGTAAACTAATCGATTGCGAGGGGGGCAGTAATGGATAAACAAAAATTTATTGATCTGGTTAGTGAATGGATCGGCAAAATGTACAGGGCAGAAATGTCGGAGTATACGCCGGATAAATATAAGGCACGTTTAGATTTTATAAAGGCGGTGCGTGATTCTGATGCGCCGGTTGATGTGAAGCAAGATATCAAAGAGGTAATAGATAGCACATTGCTGCGTGAAAATATGGATGCAATTGAAAAGCAAATTTCTGCAGTAATGGTACGGCATGGTATGGAATTGCCCAAGGTGGTTGAACCTGCACACATGCAGGCCGCGGAAATAATTTCTGATATAGTGGAATCAAAAAAGAAAATGTTTTTTGATGCCCCCCAGAAAAAGCACGTAGAGCCAAATGTAGAAAAACCTGTTATGGAACCGGTGGTGGCGCAGGTACATAAATATTCGGATGATGCATTGATTGCCGTTAAAGATGCAATATTTTCATTAGAGATGTTGGTGTCTTCGGATCCCGATAGTGAATATCGCTTTGTTGATGCGGTTAAACATTTTCATTCTGCAATCAGCAATTCAAAAAAAATTCCATCTGATTTGGCTAAACAATTTACAACATTGGAATATCAACCATTTAGTGGTCAACATAATTATATAAATACGCTAAATCGCGAATATGAATGGTGCAAAAAATGTATGGTCACACAGGAAGTAAAAGAAGTAAAAGACGAGAAAGAAAAGCCGTTTATTATAAATGAAGATGGCGAGATTATATTTAATCCAAAATTGCGGGCGCAAAATACGGTAAGAAAACCAACAAATAATCCGGACGCAGTAACAATAAGAAATATTCTAAGTGGCAGGAAAATGTAATATTGATGCAAATCTGAAAGGAAGGGGAGTTGCGTTATGAATCAAAATCAGACACTACAAACATTAGAAGACATAATTCATTTAATTCGGACATTAGATAATGCGAATGATGCTGATGATTCTATGGATATCAAGATGCGGTTAAAAAACCTCATAAATGATGCCCATGAAGATAGAATTATTTCTGATGATATGTATAATGCATATGATGAGTTGTTTCAAACAGAATTGCGTACAGGTTTTTTGAATGTTGAAGCATTATACAATATTACGGTTAAAAATTATGAAAAGGTTAAAGGCGCAAATGATAAAATGGCAGAATCTTTGAATTGGGATTCAAATCTGCCCCAAGAAGACGAAGTTAAGAATTCCAAAGATGTTTTACAAGAATTGCTAGGGGCGATGGATATGTATCACACCGCTTTTTCGGAACGTAACAATATGTTGGATGCCCAGGAAGAATTCTGCCGGGTTGGAAAAATAATAAAACGTGAATTGCCAAAGAATAAAATAAATGAGGAAACAGCAAAAGAATTAATGAAGCCCCTGCAGATTATGAAAAATAATATGTTTGATCCGCGCAAGCAGGAAGAAGCATATGATGCGTTCAAAAGCATAATCATTCAAGAATTAGCCCGTGAAAACGAAAAAGAAGGTCCCGAACAGTCAAAAGAAGGGCAAGAACAAGCAAGAGAAGGTGTTTTGTCTTCTGCGGGAACCGTTTTGGGACGGGCGATTACAAGTACTGTAAAGGCGTTAAAAAAAATAAATGATAAAATAGAAGAGGGTGCAAAGCGTGCTGCAAATGAATTTGATAAAGAACAGGCGACCCATGCCCAGCAAGCCCAAGGCGCAGTCCCCACAGAAGAATTGGCTAAACAGCAACGTAAAGAAGATGTTTCCCAAGAATCAGAAGAAACACTAAAACACGAAGATGCGGCACAAAAACAACAAGGCCCAAAAACTAAAGAAGAGGCCCTAGCAAATTTAAGGGAAGCCCTTGATAAATATAATGAAGATAGAAACGATTTAGATAAATGGCGAAAATATTGGGCCGCATTACATGAACCTGTATTAAAAGATTTTGCAAAGAAATATTTTGAAAATGGCGAAAAATTGCAAAAGAGTGGAGCTGGTGAAGATGAGTTGTATAAGCAAGCGGTGGAAATGATAGATAAAGAATTGGGGCATGATATAAAACAAGAAGCAAAACAGCAAATGCAAGGTGCAGTGCCAGGAAAAGAGTTGGGCAAGAAACAAGAACAAAAAGACCTTGCGCCAGAGATGAAACGCGATACTGGTGCCAAAGAACAACAGCATGAGCCACAAACCAAAGCAGAAGCATTACAAAAATTAAAAGAATTGTATGCCAACCGTTATGAAGCGAGATTGAATTCAAAGCTTAATCCTGGAAATCTGAATAGGGCGTTCTTTGCCGAAATGGAAAACAACCCGATGTTGAAAGATGTCGCAAAAAAATACTTTGATTTATATGCTCAATCAATAGAGGGTGGAATTCATAGAGATGGATGGTTCTATTACAAAGCCAAGGAAATGATAAATAATGAATTGGCAAAAGAATTAGGACAAGAGATTCAACCAGAAGATAAAAAAATAAGTGCTTTGTTGGACGTTTTGTATATGTCTGATTCTTTACAGGTAGATAAAGCGGCAGACAAGGAAGCGTATGATAGAATGAAATCTGCATTGCAAAAGTTGGTAGATGACAAAGTCATTTCACAAGAAATGATGCGTGATTACCAGGAGATTTTTGATGACGAAGGACGCCTTCATCCTACTGGGGCTCAGGTAATGAAATTAGAAAATGCGATTCTTGGTCAATTGGATAAGTTAGAATCTGAAAATGAAAAACAACAACGGCAGGGTAAAGGTAAAATCGTTGAACCACAGCAGAACGTCAAAGAAGATCCAACGCAAGCGCAGGTAAAACCAGAAGAGTTAATAAAAGCGGCGGAACAACAAGAAAAAGTAGATAAGAAAGAAACTATACTTCCTGGTGCACAAGACAAGCCACGTGAATCGGAATTAGCAAACAAAATGCAAAATAAAGATGTTTCGCCAAAACCCGAAGATTTAATGCAACGCGAAGATTTAAAGCAGGAAAAAGAACCATCAGAAGATATGACGGCCAAAAAACAGGAAGTGTTGAAAAAAATAGAAAACTCTAT
>JAFZTZ010000038.1 GCA_017618595.1 Alphaproteobacteria bacterium | reverse complement strand
TCGTAAATTGATAGATTATGACAAAGTGGATATTATTTTAGATATGTATTCTAGTGTAGGTTTGGCGGTATCACCAATTACAAACGAAAACAAAGTTCCGCATCTAACATTTGCCCAAGACAGAAATATTTCTACCGGATTTTATAATTATCGTGTGGTTACTTCTGTAAAAAAGACTGGGGAAGGAATGTATAATGCATTGCGTCACAGAAATTTGAAAAATATAACCGCCGTTGTTGAAAATACACCAGGGACATTGTCTTTATACGATGGTTTCAAAAATATAGCCAATCAAGATAAAAACATGAAAATAACAGAAGTCATGGTCAACCCAGGTGAACGTGATTTTAATGTTATCTTGAACAAGATAAAGAAAAATTCGTCTGATATTATTGTAACTGTTTTACAGTCGCCAGAAATAGATGTCTTTATGCGTCAAGCCAAGACAAACGATGTCAAAGTTCCGATTACTGGGTTGCAGTCGTTTACTATGTTAAAAGATAAATCTTTGGCGGATGGTGCCTGGTATGTAGATGTTACAATGGCGAATAAAGATTTCTTGGATAAGTATAATAAGATTAGTAAAAATGCGCCGACCAATTTTGCAGAAAACTTTTATACATCACTATTGGTTGCAGTAACAAATTTTGAATCTTTTGATACAAAACCAAGTGCCGAAGAATTTATAAATAATCTTGTGGTTGTAGATGGGGTTATATCACCAATTGGTAAATTGGTATATGATAAATCGGAACAAAATATCGATACCAATGCTAGTGTTCGCAAAGTTGAAAACGGAAACATTATCGAAATAGCCGAATAAAGGAAAATAAAATGAAAAAACTGTTTTTAGTTTTATGTATGGCATTATCTTTGGTTGCGTGCGACAGGTCGAAAGAAAACCCGCAAAACAAACCTGTTGTGAAAATTGGTATAATGTTGCCATTGTCTGGTGATATGGCAAGTTATGGTGACGCGACCAAGCGTGCGATTGAAATGGTAAAAGAAGACATTAAAAACACAAAAAATCATTACGAATTTGTTCTAGAAGATTCTGGTACTGATACCGCCAAGGCGGCGACGATTATTCGTAAATTGGTGTTTACAGATAAAATAAATGCGGTTATGGGGTATATTTCGTCAACGGCTATGGTTGTGGCACCTATTGCAGAGGAAAATAAAATACCATCGTTTTGGTTTGTTTCCGCGCCAGAGGCCAGTATAGGTGCATATAATTTCCGTTTGTATCCAGATCTTGTCACTGGGGCAGAAATGATTTCAAAAAAGATAAAATCTGAAAAGAAAAAGAGCATAGCGATTATTTATCAAAATATACCATCTATGAATTATATGGTGGCGGATATGTTGCCGGTTTATACCCAAGAATTAAAAATTGTTATGAATGAAAATTTTATACCTGATGAAAAAAATTTCTTTGCTTTGATACAAAAGATTAAATCTGCGAACCCAGATTACATAGTGTTCGAAGCAACCCCGCCCGAAACGGATATATTCTTTAAACAATTGCGTGAAAATAAAGTGAATATTCCCGTTACCGGTTTTCAATTGTTGGGTATGACATCAAATCTTGAAATGTTGGATGGTGTGTGGGATGTTGATACCGCCCAATCAAACCCCGAATTTATAACAAGGTATAAACAAATGGGGGGAACCGATAATTTATTTTATGCTGATTATGTTTATACTATGTTGATGGCGTTGGTAAATGGATTTGAAAATGCCGGTACCGATAATATGGATGAATTTATTGCCGCCGCCGCCGCCAAAACTGAATCGCCTATTGGCAAACTGGAAGTCAGTACCGATAAAGATTTGGTTATACATAATCACATTTATCAACATATCGTGAACGGTAAAAAAGAAATCATGGAAAAATAGGGGGATAAAATAAAAAAAATCTTTCTGATTTTGTGTGCTGTATTGGCAATCGCGGGTTGTGACCGTGAAAAGTCGGATAAACCGGTGGTAAAGATTGGTGGAGTTTTGCCTTTGACTGGTGGGGCAGCACAAATGGGAACGGCGGCCCAGAACGGTGCAATTATGGCGGTTGAACAATTAAATAAAAATACACAAAACAAATATAAATATGAATTTATTGCTGAAGATATGGGACTGGCGCCCGCCAAGACCGTTTCAATATATACAAAATTGGTAAAGATAGATAATGTTGCCGGTATTGTATCTTTTAATACTGCCACAGGCAAGATTATTAAACCATTGGCAGATAAAGATAGAGTTTTGCATATTTCATCTGCGGCGGACAGTTCCATCGGTGATAATAAATTCAATTATGTAAACAGTTATTCTGTGCGCGATGCATCGCAAAAATTGGTTGATTACATGAAATTTAAAAATATGAAGACAATATCTTTGGTGACATTTAATCATGTTTCAAGTGAATTTATACTGCAAACATTACAGCCCGTATTAAAGGCGAATAATATCAAAGTGTTATCTGTGGTACGCGTAAATATGGAACAGCGCGATTTTGCATCAGATGCCGCGAAAATTGCCAAAAATAAACCTGATATGGTTTTTATGCACCTTGTGGAACCCACTTTGACATTATTTGCCAAACAAATGCTGCGTAATGAATATAGTGGCGAATTGAGTTCTTTCTTGATATTTTCTTTTGCAGAAAATCCAGAATTATTCAATAACCAGCCTTTTGTTGATTTGAAAAATGCCGATGATGAATTTAACACAACATATTCGAAACGGTTCAAATCAGCACCCCAGGCCGCTAGTATCAATACATATGACAGTGTTATGTTGATTGCGAACTTTATTGAAAAATATGGTTTGCCAATGAATCAAAATGATGACGATATGGCAAAAAATATAAAACAAATTTCAACAGAATACACCAGCCCACGTGGCAAAATGCAAATAGATGCAGACGGATTGATTTATTCTGAAACAACAATCAAAAAAATGGAAAATGGTAGATCTGTGGCGATAAAGGAATAAAAATGTTGGAATTAAAAAATATCAAAGCGGGTTATGGCAAAAAGGCGGTTTTGGAAAACGTGTCGGTGAAACTGCGCGATAATTGTATTACCGTCATCATGGGGGCGAACGG
>JAFZTZ010000007.1 GCA_017618595.1 Alphaproteobacteria bacterium | reverse complement strand
GCTATCCTTTAATTGTGCGTCCATATATTCGCAATATTCAAAAATCGTTTTGTCCGTCGGGCATTTTGCATTTCCAAGGAATGTTTTAGTATAAAAATCATACCAACCTATTGAATCAGGACTCACAACGCGTTGAACAAAGTACGCAACAACCGCATCATCTTCTTTTTTATGTTCCATTATCTTATTACAAATACTATCTATATCACTATCAAATTCAATAGACGCTGTTAACGAATATAACGCGTTTTC
The DNA here is from genome assembly GCA_017618595.1 of Alphaproteobacteria bacterium. Taxonomy (GTDB): domain Bacteria; phylum Pseudomonadota; class Alphaproteobacteria; order Rs-D84; family Rs-D84; genus Enterousia. The sequence goes on along the minus strand of JAFZTZ010000007.1, from coordinate 3,011 downwards.
ATGTAAATCAAGTTCATCGTATATTAGTCTTTTATTCAATTTGTTATAAAATTTTGCATAATCTGGCGATTTTTTAATTTCTTGGCACCATTCGGCAAATCTACGTGCCATCGCATCAGAACACCTGCGCAATGTCTTGTCTAATGCCGGGCTGTATTCCGCAAATGTTTTACACGTGGGTTCATCTTCATAACGATGCATATTCGCAAAATAATCTGTGAACCTATTGTATAAATTTAGTGGTTCCGAATATATCAAACTACGTGCCATGTCACCACGAACACCTTCTAAATCACCGCCCTGTTTAAAATCAATATAGTCATCATAAATTTTGTTTAGATCGGTTCCACAGTTTAGAATTTCCAATACATCACACATGATACCCCAACACCCATCTTCTATTTTCTTGATAAACGAATAGAAATGCCCATTGTTATTATTATAGTATGGTATGTTTGCTTCTTGCGCCGCCTGCGCTATATTTTTTATTTCATCACTTGGGGAAATATATTCAAACCCATATTTCCGCATTGCCAATTTAACAACTGTATCACGCAATATTTTTACCAAGATTTTATTCCGACGTTTTTGGGTCGCATTTTTAATAAATTCTTGTTTATCTTCGGCCTGTTCATACCCCGCCTTAACGGCCGGATCTGACAATGTTTCTGATAACATCCAATCGTTCAAATCTAATAACCTATAATAGTCATTACCCGGATCCATGGACAATATTTCTTGGATTTCTTCTTCGGTGAAATTTTCGGTTTTATATGTTGCCTCGTGTTCACCAATGCTATACAGGCAATCATTAGATGGGTGCACCAAATATACATCTTCGGGTAATGTTAAACCTTTATCTGGATCACACAAAAAATATGTATCAAATGCTGATATTTGCAATGGATTTCCATTTTCCGCAACAACCTTTTTGTATGGTGCGAATATAATATATGGGCAATCATCCCAACTGCCCCCGGAATGTGCCGTAACAATATGATTCAATGTTGTATGAACCGTCGCCCGCGGTAATGCATAATCCATCGCCATCGCCGGTGTTGGAATATATAATTGACCATTTTCATCACGCATGGGCATATAGTATGTTGCGTGAACCACGCACCAATTATCCATGTTTGTCATACCCGCATCATATTCCCTGCGTAATAATTCTATCGCCGCCCTAAAATCATCTATCGCGCCCATAAAAATTCTCCTTTGTGGGAATTATATCACAAAATTCATCAATTTAAAAACTGCGGCCATCATTTTGATATATCTGTTGTGTGTCATCGGGGCGTTGTCTTTTTATCCCCTGCTCTGTCCTACGGCGCCAAACAATTCCATCTCTTTTATTGCTTTCATCATCTGCTTCGAACCCATAGAACCAACACGTGCCGACCCCATATATATCGGATGCCTCTACATACGCAAAACCGCCACCATCTGCTACAGTTGCATTTAGTAAATCTTTAAATGCCATGCGGTCTTTGAATGGAACTTTTGAATAATCCATAATTCTTGGGATGGTTGGGGCTTTTTTTGAATCCAGCATCGGATTTGATGGATCATAAATGTATTGCTTATCATTTAATTTGATAACCAAATATGCATGCGCCGAACCACCCATTTCTATTTTTGGATTTTGTTCAAAAAACGCATTGCCACAGCAAATTTTTGATTCAATGCCACAATGTTGCAGATATAATTGCGCCAACAAACAGCATTCCACACATGCCGCAATTTTCTTGTTAAATGCATCGGACAACCACATTGGATTATCTTTGCCACGGTGGCTGTTTTTAAATATTTCTTCCCTGTGTGGACGGTCTTTGGCATGGTCTGGCCACATCATATGGATATAACTTTGCAGATTAAATATTGTGATAAAATCATCAACATTAATTCTTATTTTATTTTCATCTAAAAATCGCTTTATTACCGTCTTGTCAAACAGCACCCGACGCGCATCTATTTTTTCAAAATTAAAATTACTAACATCTAACGCATAATAGGCATATTCTTCGGAAAAAATCTCATTTGGTTCTAAATCATAGACCATAAATTTTTTGTCTGGGTTCGCCCACTTAAAAATATTTTTCTTTTTCATGGTACCACAAAGCCAGGTTTACATATCTCGCGGATGATTAGGCGCGTTCACTACGTTTTTAGTTGGTTCTGAATACAGCACCCCAAGATTCGCAACATTATCATCATATTCTTTTTCAAGTATTGATGCCTCGGCTGCATAGACCATATCAATCAATTGCCGACACACAGATTTTAATTCTGGCAACGTTCCTTGTTTGAATTGCGCCGAATACTTTCTAATAACCTTTACTACAAAAGCAATTATCACTAATCTTGTATATGCTTTTTGCCCTTCGTATACCGCCTCATATGAACCTTCTTCCACCGCCGTTTGTAATTTATTCTTTAATGCTTCAATCATAACCTGCGCTATATCTGGGGTGTTATATCCCATACTCCAAATCCATTCATAGTCACTATAGATATTATCAGTTTCAGCATATTCTGCTAAATCCGCCTTGACCTTGGCATCGGCTCTTATAAGATTCTTTACAACTGTTGGCGATATTTTAGGATGTGGTCCAGGGGTCCATCCTCTTTGACTTTCACTGTCGAGTGCCCAAATAAAATTGAGAAAATCTTCGGGATTCTCTTCGTAACATGCTTCCAGCAAATCGGTAAGTTGCTTTTCATTCGGATTCCGCATAAACAATTTTCGAACTTCTTCTTCGGAGATAAAACCACCGCTTTCCACACTTTCCATGAATATTTCTGATATGATTTTAATTTCTTCGTCTGTTACCACTGGGGATGTTTCTCTTATAACTTTCAATCGCGCTTGCAACAGCTGTACTCTGTCCATAAAAATCTCCTTTCTTTCAACCTGATATTTTATCACAACTGCCAACAATCACAAAACAAAAACTACCGACCAGATCTATATATCTCGCGGATGATCCATAGATGAAGAATTAACCGGC
>JAFZTZ010000006.1 GCA_017618595.1 Alphaproteobacteria bacterium | reverse complement strand
GCAAGTGGTGTCAGGCCGCTGCTGCCCACCGCTTTTGGAATAATCGCCCCTGGTGTTAAATTTATATTGCTAAGGTTTATAACACCGTCATCATCGGCCTGCCATATACCGCTGACGGCGATGGTCGCGTTTTTCAATACCAATTCAACGACTTTGTTTGCCGTTTTAATATCTGGCAACGCACGCAGAATTGGACCAACGCCATATTGTTCGCCCGATGATACGGCCCAACGGAAAATCAAATACGGATTCGTTTCAAATGTTCCGGTTGACACAATATTGTTTTCTATGTCACCGCCAACATCCAACCATGCGGTAAATTCTGTACCAACCAAAGATTGAACCAACAGCACCGAAAAATCAGAATCTTTCTTTAATTTATCCGCAATTTCACGCGTTGGTGTCCATTCGGGATAGCGCGCCATTACATCCGCGATTGAAACCGAAGCGGTGTGAAAAACTGCATTGGGTAAAATCGCGATGTCTTTCATTGGAATCGCCGTAAATGAAAACGCACTAGACGCACCAATCGGGCTTTCCGCCATGAACAGACACGCCGTTCCCAATGTCACCAAATCCATATAGCATTGGTGAATTGTCGTATAGAAATTAGAATCATTAAGGTTCGCACGCAGCGCCGCTGTTGCAATTTCTGCATTGGGCGATTCTGGACTTTCAGGCACCAGGTTTAACCACAATGATTCTGGCGGTGTCAACAGCGAATACATACAGGCCGCCAAATTATCCGCCGCGTCCGCCGCCGTCGCATCAAACAGCATTGCCATATCATCGTCTGATGTAGGCATTGTATATTTGCGCGCATCTGCCCAACGCTTTAACCATGGTTCACGCGACGCGATTGCATGCGCATACATTTTCTTTAAATCGTATTTCATATTTTTTCCTTTCGTTAAATGTTAAATTTTGTGTTTGCCGTATATAACCCGCGTCCAATGGGGCGCAGGACAATCGGTTGCGCCGAAATTGCACCCGCAACCGCATCCAAACCGTCATCGTGTTCGCTGTTGCCGGTGGGTGACCATGCCAACATTTCGGACATTAACGGGGTCTGGGTTATTCGGCGGTGTGCGTACAGGCGCCCAGTGCTAAGCAGGGGTTCAATTGCATCCAAAATGCGATCTTGTTTATGACGACTGTTGTTGATGGGGCGAATCTGGATCCCGGTTTGTTCGTGGGCGATTCCTGCACGCATAATTTCTGGCAACGCACCACCAATACCGTTCGTTTCTACCGATATACACCGTCCATGGTGTCGCCGCACAAAATCCAGCACCAAATTGCATTGGTACGACAATGGGTAGTCTATTTCATCGGGAACAACCATGTACAAAATGTCGTGAATAAAAACACGCTTTGCTTTATCGTCACGATAAACAAGTGCGCATACGCTGCTGTCGGCATTTTTTCGGCCACTTGATGGGTCCCAGTAAATCGCGATACTGGTAATTTGATTTTCGCCGATTCTGCACGAATGCATATCAAAATCACTATCATATATTTTGATACCGCCGGGATCTAATCTAATTTTATCCGCCGGCACGTATTCCAGCATCATTTGCGCCGAAAAGTGCCGTTCTCCAACGGTTTCCCGAATTTTTTGTACCTTTTCAATGGGGAAAACCGCGGGCCATGCGGGGTTACCATTTGAATCTACTATGGGAATTTTTAATTCATCGTATCCACACAAAAAAGGGGTTGAAAAAACATTTTTTTCATATACTATGTCAAACATGGACTTCACTCCCAAAACTTTACCAACGAATATAGAGGCCGAACAGGCCGTTCTTGCCGCGGTTTTAATGACTAATCGCGCGTTGGAACGGATTTCTGACTTTCTGCGGCCCGAAGATTTTTCGCATCCTGCGCACCAGGAAATTTATAAATTGGTGTCGCGTTTGTTTGCACGTGGTGAACAGTTCGATATCGTCACAATTAAATCTTATTTGGATCAACAGGGCGCATTAGAATCTGTTGGTGGTGTCGATTACCTGACGCAATTGGCGGGGGCCAGCGCAACCGTCGTAAATGTTGAACAGTATGCGCGTATTGTGCACGAAAATGCATTGCGTCGCGATTTGATAAGTTTGGGGCAATCTATTACGGATGCCGCATTTGTCGAAGACATTGATAACCCTGTATCCAGCCAAATAGAAACTGCAGAACAACAATTGTTCAATTTGGCAACAACTGGCGATACCGGCCATGATGTCGTCCCAATTTCCGCCGCGTTAAAAAAGGCGCTGCAAGAAACAGAAATCGCGTACAAGGCCGATGGGAACCTGTCGGGGTTAACAACGGGACTGACCGATTTGGATCGCGCAATTAGCGGTCTGCACAAATCAAATCTTATTATTATCGCCGGCCGACCGGGTATGGGTAAAACCGCGCTGGCCATGAATATCGCGTTTAATGCGGCGAATGCTATTTATTCGGGGCGCGCAAATCCACAATACAAAGGCGCCGTTGTGTTCTTTAGTTTGGAAATGGGCGATTCTGAATTGGCGGCGCGTGTTCTGTCATCGCAGTCGCGTATTCCGGGTTCCGCAATGCGCGAAGGTAAATCACTAACCGACGAAGATTTCTTGAAATTGACCCAGTATTCCGATGTAATTGGCCGTATTCCATTGTTGATAGATGACACACCGGGTATGTCGGTTCCAATGATTCGCACACGTGCGCGTCGGTGGGCGCGTAAATATAATGGACTGGCACTTATTGTAATTGACTATTTGCAACTTATCACTTCGCCGGGCGGGCGGAACAAGGATAATCGTGTCCAAGAATTATCTGAAATCACCCGCGGTTTGAAAATGCTGGCCAAGGAATTGGATGTTCCAGTAATTGCCCTGTCCCAGTTGTCACGTAGTGTTGAATCACGTGATGATAAACGCCCCCAGTTGTCTGACTTGCGTGATTCGGGTTCTATTGAACAAGATGCCGACATTGTTTTATTCACGTATCGTGAAGAATACTATTTGCAAAATCGCGATCCGAAACATCGTCTGTCCAATGTTCCAAATGACAAATCTATCAATTCTTGGCAGGCACGTTATGAAAAGGCCAAGGGCAAGGCAGATTTGATTATCGGCAAAAACCGTCATGGCCGAACCGATACGGTACACCTTGCGTTCTTGGCGGAATTCAGCTTGTTTGATAACCTGGACGAAATGGAAAATCGCGTTCCAGAATTTACAGATTTTGCACCAACGCAATCTGAACAATCTGATTCTGCACCGACACCAATAGACGCTACTGAAATTCCAGACGATTATTAATTTATAACTTTTCAATAATTTTTTCTTGCCAAGTTTTTAATTTTTGACTATGATTTTGTCAAGATTTTACAAAGGAGTTTTGCATGGCCCAGGAAGAAATCATTTTTCCAAACAATATTCGTAACATTCGTCTTGCCGCGGGAATGAAAATGACCGAACTTGCACGTCGTTCTGGTTTGTCATTATCGGCGGTTTCAAAAATTGAAAAGGGTGTGCGTCGCCTTAATCAAAAACAGTTATTGAATATCTGCAATATTTTGGGATGCAAACTGTCCGATATTTTCATCAAAGACACCGACGAAGTCGCCTCCAAATGGCAGGATGAAATCAAACGCCGTATGAATAACAACGAAGACAGCGGTCTTAAATTATTCGGCAGCGGTCTGCGCAAAATCCGCCAACAATCTGGAAAAACTATTGCCCAGGCGGCAAAAGATGCCGGCATGACACTTTCTGTTTATCATAAAATAGAAGTCGGCCAACGCGAAGTTTATCAAAATGAAATTGAACCATTGGCAAAATCCTTTGCACATTCTGTGGAAAGTATGTTTGATAAAATTGCCGAATTGTATAAGTCTGGCGAATTGACCAAACAAATGAACAAGGTCAAAGAACGTGTAAAATCTATTTTGGTCGCTGGTGATTCAACCGCCGATTTTAGTGATTCCGAAGGCCATCTGTATAGTGCGAAATTATATGAAACCGCACGTCGCAAATTGATTCCGGTTTTTGGTCATGTCGAAGGTAAATCTATTGCGTTCAAGAAATCAGATAAAACCATGATTAACGCACCTGCAAATCTTGAAGGTCGCAAAGGCGTCTATGCAATTATTCCAAATTCAAAACGTCTTGGTGGATTTATCCCAGAAAAGTCATATGTCTTTGCCGATGCCAAAATAAATGCAACCGTTGGTGATTTGGCGGTATTCATTGATACTGATTTCAAGGCATTGAAACCAGATGACACCGTTCGTGCCGATATCGCGGTTGTTCGCAAAGATTCCAAGGGCAAAATATATGGTCAAATGTCATCACCCGATGAAAAAATTACTGCCCAAACAATGCACAAGGTCGTAATGATTTTGTCCGAATAAACCTTAACTTATGGGGGATGAAACGAGATGAAAGCCAAGGCAAGTGTTGTCGCACAAAAATTGTTGAACCTGTACCGCCAGGCACACGTCATAGAAGGCGGTTGGCCAGTTCTTAATCAGATTTTTGTTAATGAATCAAGTGATGAAATTCTAAAAGAATTGCAAGATTTGCCAACTGGCAAATTGCTTGCCGAACACATCAAAAATTTAAAATCTGGCGAAACACCAATGGATTCCATCGCACGCGAATTATTGCCATATGGTGGCGCATTTGCCGAAAAGGCACCGCATGCGCAAATTGCCGAATCAGATATGCAAGAACTGATTGCGGCAATCAACGCATTTACCCCTACCCAGCAAGGATTGGAAACATTTATTGCGACACCTGTAATTCAAAGTTTCGGCCAAGAATGGATGCCCGCCATACAAAGCGTGTTGGCAAACGATACGGATATGCTGGATAAATTTAGCCAAATCGTTCGTATGTGGAACGCATACAAAATATGGATGGATGCCAAAGAAATAATTAACCAACCAATAAATGATCGCACGCGTGCGCAACTTCAGGTTGATATGCCCGAATTTGAGACATATTTACCAATGTTTGGTGAAGAAGGCGCCAAATTATTACGGCGTCTGCACACATTGACCAGTTCTTTGCCATCATCCGATTCTACTAATAATTAAGATGTGCGGTATATAGTGTCCAATGTATGTGGCGTACCAATGTAAATCATTGTTCCGTTTGGCGATAATATAAAATCTAATTCACGTAATTTATCACGCAACGCAATACGTTTCTTGGATGTATTGCACGTATTTGGAACTTCGACATCATCACATATTATTAAATCTGCGCGCATTCCGGTTATGTTCCCATATATTCCCTGGCATACAACCGATGGTTCACGAATCCCAATTGGTCTGTTTACTGTAATTTTGTTTTCTGCCCATTCCTTTTTATTTTTGGGGACCAAACCTTCGCACCATGGATGATTTTCAAGGATATTGCGAATATGCATAACCATACGCGTGGCAAGGTGCGTTTCCGCCGATAATATTAAAATCCGCGTTTCTGGGCGCAAAAATAAAGTGCATGCCGCGAACACACCAACGATAGTGGATTTCCCAGAATGCCTAAACGCCATTAACAAACCATGATGCGAACCGTTCGTAACATCCACAAGGAAATCTGTCATACGATGATGATGTTCGGGCGCCCGCAGCCCAAGTATATCGTTCCAAGAATCTAAAAATTGGTTATATGCACTCATTATATTACCCAATTAACTTATCCAAATGCGACAATGCCGCCAGTAATAAGTTTTTCTTGGCCGTCTTGGTATTTTTTATTTTTTTAAGATTTGCGTCTTTTTTATCATCATATGGTTTTTCTGTTTCTTTCTTTAATCTGGTTAACACCGCATCTTCGGTTAAACCATTGGTCGTCATACCCGATGCACCATATTTGGCACGTTGCGTGCCTAACACCCTTTTAACCAAATTTTGTTTTTCTTGTTCACTTTGTGCGATATCAGACAAAATTTGTTTCTTCGTTTCTTTGTTTGCTTTTTTATTGTTCTGATAATTCAGCACATCTGTTACATCTGAAATAATCTGTCCCATTTTATTACCTCTTTGTTATATTTGATATCTGCCGTATATGGTGATGCCCAAAACCGTAATCGGCATTGCATCTGTGGTTGATATTTCCCATGGTGCATCTATCATTGGCCGACATGTTCCAATCGTGTTTAATGAAACATCACCCGAATAGCCATCTGCACCATCTGCATATATTTCGTTTGGTAATTCTGCACGCCAATTGTTTATAAATATTGTCTTGGAATTGTGCAACCGCGTCACAATTTTCCTTATTTGAACTTTGCGCGCATTATGCCCCGATGACCGCAACGGTATTCCAACCGCACGCACAGTATATTTATTATTGGTGGCATCCATCATTTCCGAATCTACAAATTGTTCAAGATAGAAACTATCACCGCGTTTTGTAACAACAAAAGTGTCGGTATCACAAACCGTAACAGAATAAAATTTGCCTTTGGTTGTGTATCGTCCCCACGCAGAAATCCCAATTGAACTATCGCGATTTAACACCGCCATATTTCCATCGTTCATAACGACAAACAGGCGTTTATTGGTTTTATTATATGCAATATCTATTGGCGAATGCATCAAATGCGCCGACATATCACATAAATTATTTGCATTATAATTTTGGCCTAATTCATCCAATGCCAATTCACGAATATCTTTTTTGCTTTTCGAAACGAACACCGTTTTGCCTTCTATTTCCTGGGGTGCCAGGTATATGTCAGATGGACTGCCCACAGAAGTATGCATTTTTATATCTACTGATTCTGGGGTCAGCGGTTTATTTGAAACCGCCCATTCGCCTTCAGATGTTAAAATCTGCAGGTTATCGCTGCTACGCAGGGTGCAAATATGTTGCCGCCTATCAGACAACAGCGTAAAAAATATTGCTTCATCATCCAAACCTGTTCCGGTATTAAAGTTCATATGCTGGCCCACACATGACATCCACACACCACCCGGCCATGATTTTGCGCCGCCAAAAACCAATCTGTTTTGATGAAATGTTATACTAATTGGCCAACCGCGACGATAACTGAAAACCGCTTCTTTCCAATCTGTAACTGGATCATCGGGGTATGTGAACACCCCATTACACACCGCGATTACATTTTGCGCATCAATATATGATAAAACGGTAAATGTTTTTCCCAACAAAGATAATTGACCATTCACATTATCTTGGGTCCAAAAATCATGATTCGTGGTTAATTTTTCGCCACCTGTCACATGCGTCACCGTTATGGTTATGTTTTCCGAATCTTCGAATCGTATAAACGGCATATAAATATTGTCATACGCATCGTTATATGAAAATAGAAACTCTGTCAGTTTAAATACACCATTTTCATACGATAATATTTGCGGTTTGTAATCAGGATGCACAAATATCATTGTTCCGAATCGCTGGGCATATTGTACCAACGGCAAATCTGCATACGCCCATGGTGTAACAAGATTCTGAACCATTGTCCCATTTTTAAAGATTCGCATCTTAGCATTCATCAACGCCAAAACATAATCATTATTTTCTGATAATGAAAACGAAACCAGTCGGGCGTTTGATGTCAATGTTGCAATTGTTTTTAACCCGGCACGCCGCGCAATGCCACCCCCAGGAATAACATCCATATTTTCCATATAGGCAAGACCATGTATATTATCACTTGCAAAAAAATTGGGTGATACTTCTCCATTTGCAAATGACGATTGTGTCTTTATAAAGTTTCCCATTTTAACCCCCGTGTTTCTAAAACCGAATATCTATCAATGAAAAATTTTCTATTTGTGGATTGATAGATGTCGTACTGTCTATAAACTTGGCGGTTTGTAGTTCTGATTCATACAATGCAGCCAAAGTCCTGAATACCGTCTGATCCGAAGTAATCGGCATGCAAAATTCCATGGCCAGTTTTGTTGCAACAACGGATGCAAAATAACTTGGAAATTGTTCAGGCGACACACGCACAATTGCTGTAATCGTTGTTTTGGTATCTGGTGAAATGATTTTTCCCTGCATAATTTGACCATTTGTTTTAATTATGCGCAAAACATCAGATGGGATATCAAATACGCCATCAGTATTTGCAGTTAATTCATAATTACGCGACGCGAATCGCCACGGATGAATTGCAAGTAACGAATCTATGACAACATCTATGAATGTTCGCCCAAGTTTTGCCGCCGCCGTATCTTCTGATAACGATTGAATTGGTTTTTCGCCAAGTTTTAATAATGCCATAGAGCATAAATCTATTTTGGTTAGCATATTGTCATCCTATATATTCAAATTAAAATTTGGGCCGGGAACACGCCCGGCCCGACAACAATTAATCTAATGCGGCGGTGGTAACAGCACTGTCACCAACGGCGATTTTCTTGATAGATGTTTTATCAGAACCATTGATAATAACGACATCACCTGTGTTCATCAATGTTTTGACCGCATTGAAATAACCACTAGCGGTTATTGTCGCCATTGTTTCGCTGGCCGCATAGTGCCACAATGTAAATCCATTTGCATATGCAATTACCGACAAATTTTTATTTTGAAAAGCCATTGTTTACCCCTTTTGTTTTATTCACCGCATTTAACACGCACGATTCCATCACCATCAATCAGTACGGCACCTTGGGACATACTGTTGCTGATGAAATGCGCGGCACGTTCACCATGCCATGTGATATCGGTTTTGACCTCTTGACCACATGCATGCCCGACACTTGATGCGTGATAAATAAAGCAATCACGATGCGTTGACGAAGAAAGTGGTAAATCGTTATACATAACCCATGTAATTCCCATCCATTTTCTTGTTTCGCCACCGTTCACAAACGGCAGATTTTCCCCGACATAGTCCGCCGAAGAAAATTCGGTTATCCCAAGCAATTCATTCCATTGCTTTACACCAACGACACCGAATCTACGACCATCATCTGGGACATCGTTTTCGTTTAATTTTTCAATCGCACCTAAAATTAATGTTTTGGTAAGGCCTGTTGAATAATCACCAACATACGCGGTTGCGCTGTTCATTGCGCCGACGATAAGTTCGTCTGTCATACGACCCAACGCATATGCACCCGCAGATGCAACCACACGACGTTCATCAATATTTGTCTTTAATTCATCCAACGCATCAACCCAATCACCCGCATAGTAATCTTGCAAAGTGCATTCAACCGGCGAATGATTAAGATTCATCACCGGCACAATACCATGACGTGATTTCGTGCTGGCGGTACCCTTGCCTATTTTTTGAAAAGTTGTAGAAGTGCCCACAACCCCAGATTTACTGCGAATCGTAGAACGCAGTTTCGTTCCCATTTGTTGATATGCCAAATGGACATCTGCTTCAAATTGTTTTATAAAAACTTGATCTATGGAAACAGACATTGTTTTTCCTTTTGTTAAAAATGATTAAACCAAGGCAAAAAACTTTGCCGACAAAATAATTTGCATTTGGTTGTGTCAAATGACGCCGCACACAAATTAAATTGGGTCCACAAAAATGGATTATCCTTGTAAAAAAATTCAGTTAGACACGTAAATCTAACTGAAAATTTTTACATAAAAAAATGCCCGATTTTACGGGCATTTCATAATATCATTCAATATTATTATTTTTTCTTTGCGCATTTTTTTGCACAAGCTTTTTTAGCAACCGGTTTTTTTGCTGCAACTTTTTTTACCGCAACTTTTTTTGCTGCTGGTTTTTTTGCCGCAACTTTTTTTGCAACTGGTTTCTTTGCTGCAACTTTTTTAGCAACTGGTTTTTTCGCCGCAACTTTTTTCACAGCTGGTTTTTTTGCCGCTGGTTTTTTCGCTGCTGGTTTCTTTGCCGCAGTCTTCAAGAATGTGAATGCCATTCATCTCTCCTTTCATATTTTTTTGGATAGAACAAATTTCTTTTGTTCTTACTTGCATTTTATACGAAAGAAAAAAATTAGTAAAGCAGAAAAGTAATTTTTTATAAAAAAAATTCATCATGAATATAATTTTTTAAATCCATTTTCTATTTTACGCACATACTCTTCATCATGATCACGCCAATATTTTGGATCACGCATCATGTTACGCAAATCTGCATCGGTTAAATTTTTTGTATCTGATGTACCTGTTTCAACACTTGGTTCCATTGATTGCATCATCTTGTATATGCCTTGGATTCCCTGGGGGCTGGCGCATAATTCATTAAATGCATCGACGGGTAAAAATTTTTCACCAAATGATTTTATTGCGATACATGCATCACGCATTTTCTCATCAGACCCGAAAAATTTTTTCAATTCAGATATTGCACTTGATTCTTCCTGTATCGAAATTAAATCAGAAATCATTGGTGATAAAAATTCTTCTGCGATGTTATAAATTTTTTCAACCTGCGCACTTGTTAAACCAATTTTATAAAATTCCTGACGCACATTTTCATTATCCAGCAATTCATTATGCGGATAATCATCCGCACTTTCCGGAACACCAATCGCACGGCGAAAGCGGTTTTGCGCTTCTTCGTCAGATTTATCATCTGGTACTGTTATCATATTTCCAATTTTCTTTTCTAATTCCGAATATGATTTAATTAGTGCGTCACTATTCAACGTTCCGTCTTTGTTTAAAAATTTTTCTGGTATATTTTCCATTTCATTTTCCTTTGTTATTGTTTGATTTGTGTAACAAGTAAACACCGCACACCGCAATAATTGCCTGGACTGTAGCGTATATATCCGAATCGCCAACAAGATATGCACACAGCGCAGACAAAATTCCAACACCTGTCATAATTTGTGTTTTGCGATTCGCAAAAAATCCACCACGAACAAAACTTCCCATGAATAAACCTTTTTACTATGCGTAAAATAAAATACCATCTATGTCTGCAATATAACCACGCGCAACCGCCCACCCCGGCAACATTTCCGCACGATGAAACATCGTTGCATGATTACATGCATCGGGCAGATTTCCATGCAACATACGCACGGCAACACGCAGGCACATTTGGAAATCACGTTTTGATTTATCAACATATAAATACTGATGTCGTGGCGATTCGTTATTCAGCGATTCAAAAATATTTTTATTACGCAACATTATCGCCATATCATGATGATTATTTTTTGTCGCATTTGAAATCATAGATGTTAATGCTTCAACAACACGTAATGATGTGGCCAATGTTTCGGCATAAACGATTCGCGCAATATTATTTGCCAAACAAATCGTCTCGCTTTGTACTTCTGGTATTTCCAATTGCATAGATTTTCCTTTTGGGCAAAGAAAAACCGCACATAAATGTGCGGCATAAAAAAATTCACACCTGCGTGTGAATAGAACTCTTCCTTTTGATGCTTAATAGTATATCATAAAACGCATAAAAAGTCAAGATATTTATAAAAAACACCGGTTTTCTGCCGCATACATCACATCAAAATTTCATCGCCATGAATCAATAAATATTCTGGGCCGCGTCTAACCACCAACGCACCGTTATCATTTACACCAATCAGTTCCACCATTTCACCACGATATTTTACCAGTTTATTTAACCCCGCCGCCAATGCCATCCAACGTTTTCGTACAATATCAAAATCGGCCTTGATAAATTTATCCAAATTTTTAACAAGACGCGACATAACATCCGTGACCTCAACATTTGCATATTCATCAAGACGCGTTGTTTTATATTCTGGGACCGTTGGATTTGTATGAACGTTTATTCCAATACCGATAATAACGAATCGACCAACATATTCTATTAATACCCCAGATATCTTGGCATTATTAACCAGTATATCATTTGGCCATTTTATTTGTGGGTTAACACCATATGAAACAATCGTTTCTGCAACAGCAACCGCAACCGCATAAGATAACCGTGGATCCCGTTCCGGTGAATTAAATATAAAACTTACATACAGATTACCATGGTGTGAAACCCATTTGCGTCTGTACCGGCCACGACCCGCATATTGCGCCGCCGCGACAATTGCCATATGATCGGATGCGATTCCCTGCGCAATCATATCATGCGCATATGACTGCGTACTGGATATTTTATCAAAAGATACAACTTTATAACCTGCCAATCTTAAACAATCCATTATCATTAATTATAAAATCACGGCCAAACAATTTACGCAGGCCATAAACCGCCGTTTCCACCGTATGCGTTGTCGTTGTTTTTGCATACCCAATCGCCATTTTCAGTTCTTCGACCGTCATACCACCACTTTGATGCAGTTTCACAATAATCTGGGTCTGCAATGGTGACAGTTCTACATTTCGCCCAAAAATCTTTTTAATAATTGCATCGCCATTAGATGCCGCAATTATAGCGGTTTTTAATGCAATAGGGGAAATCGGCAAATCTAGTTTTAGCGAATCAAGATTCACATCCGCAAATTTTGCGTCTGAAACCAGTACACCATTCAAATCTGTTACGATTCGTCGCCAATATTCATCGGATGAAAAAATTTGAATTCCTGATAGCATATTTCAAGAATAATCTATTAGATAGCCGGTGTCCAACAAAAAAATGCCGACATCCTATACCGCCGGCATTTTCAAAAATGAACATACAACCCTTAATTCACATGTTCATCCCCCCTATCATCAATAAATTTGGTAAATTCCTGGATAGACGCGCCCGTAGAAGACAAAATCTTAGAAATACTGTTGGTGGACGGCCATCTGGGCTGGCCTTCTTTGGTCCAACGCTTACTTTTATTAAATGTTGTTGGGTCCAAACCACTGCACCGGGCCAATCCCGAACAGGACATTCCATGTGCCATTGCGAATCGCTCTATTGCGCGCCAAACATCGTCATGTGTCATAAAATTCCCCCTATTTTCTATTACAACAGATATTTTATCCTTTCCGGGCGGAACCGACAACAAGCAGTTTTTCCTAGGAAATCCGGGCTTTTTTGGCTATTTTTGGGCACATTTTAATTGACTAAAAATTTATTTTGACAAAAACACTTGACAAACGCATTTTGTAGTATTATATTTTCATTTGTCAAAGAGGCAACAATCTTTGATGGGACACAAAAGTGTTCGTGGGGCCCAGAGATTCCAGACTCCCTCCTACATTCTCTCTCCTCTGGACTCTGGACCCCGACACGAGTTTAGAATGCCCATTTCTTTTTCTCCTTTCCTTCCTTTCAGGGCATTCGGAAACACCGCCGGAAACGGCGGTGCTTTTTTTATTTTGCTTGTGTTTTATTTTTATTAATTAAACTTTCTATTTCTTTATCACGCCACAAATAATATCCACTTTCTGTGTGATGCGATAATACGGTTAATTTCTCGCAATCTGATTCATGATCATTTCTTTGATATTGTTTTAATTCTTGGCATTTTTCTTGTGTTTGCGTACAAACAATCGTCACATCGTCATAATAAGTATCCGAATCAAAATCATCATAGTAGCGTTTATATCCCGTCTTGATATGGTCTATGCACCACGCATCCGTTAAATATGGCGTATAACACTTGGTAGTATTCACACCAGATTCACCAACAATTTCTATCCTTTCTTGTAAATATGCCTCGCATTCTTGCATTGTATCTGTGCATATATCTTGCCAGAACATTCCATGCGGCGACCAAGATGCAAAACAAAACTTATCTTTAAATAATTCGTCATACATTTCTTGTGCCGATATGTCCTCTTGTACGGGTACAGCCTGGGTCGCTATGTCATTTTGTTCTGAACAGCCCAAAATCGCCCCACCCATACAAATACAAGATAGTAATACACAAAATTTTTTCATAATAAATACCCCCCGATAAAAATACAATGCCACATTATTCAAGAAATGTTAATTATTTTTCAAAAACTACTGCTAATTCCCAATGGGGACTGCCAACGAATTGATCGAATGCGGCAATATCGGTAATTTTATACCCTGCGCGTTCTAATATGTCGGCATCACGCCGCAAAGTCATTGGATTACACGAAACATATATTACCTTGGGAACGTTTGATTCGGCTAATTCATGCGTTTGTGCCAACGCGCCCGCGCGTGGTGGATCCATCACAACAACATCATAATTATTTAGCATTTTTATCGTAAGTGGTTTTTTAAATAAATCACGCTTTACACCGATACCTTCGATATCAAACCCATCGGCATTTAGGGCAAATGTAAAATTACCAATTCCACAGAATAAATCTGCCACACGATGTGCACCATTTGCATGACGCACAACGAAATCGCGCATTGCACGTTCGCTTTCCACCGTTGGTTGCAAAAACGCACCTGATGGATAATCGGCAATAAAATCTCCAAACTTTATCTTTGGTGTTTTGGTTTGAACAATGATGCCGCCATTCCATGATACACGGATAAAGCCCAATTTCTCCACCGCATCTTTAAATTCTCGTGAAAAGTATGGAACATTTGATGTTACCGCCAAATCCATTCCATTATCACAGCATGTTACCAATGCGGCCCCTGCCCCAACCCACGGCAATTTAGATAATTTTGGCACCATTTCATTTATTTGCGGAACAAGGTTCGGGCATTTTTTTATTGGCACAATATTTTTTGTTCCATGTTCAAAGAAGCCAAATTCACCATCTGCGAAACAAAAATCAGCGCGACGACGACAACCCGGCGCCGTCCAGAATGGTTCTCGCAATATTTTCCATTTGCCCAACAGTTTCTTTTTTTCATCGTGATAGTTCTGGGCGGTAAAATCATATTGACAGCCACCACATATTGAAAACAGCGGACATTTGGTCATTAAAACACCTAGAAGTTAATTCTTGCACCGGCACGAACTTGATGTGCAGACGGATTTAATTCTGGCATAGTATCAACATTCGGTTTGAACATGTAAATATAGCGATATCCAATATCCAACGCAAAATATTCACCCAATTCAAAACCAATTCCGGCAAGTGCCGCCAATGATACATTCATGTCATTTTTGGTTTCAACATCTTTGCTGTCGTACCATGTGATCCCAGTTCCCACACCAACATATGGAACAATGTGTTGGTTATAATGATACTTTTCATCTATGCGCGCATCCACTATGGCGTTAAAAAATACTGTATCCGTATCTATTGCGAACACGTCCCATTTTGCGCGTGAATGCATATAATCTGCCTCTAACCGAAATGTATTAAACAGACGCGCACCGACAATTGCATCATAGCCATATTCTGTTTTGCCACGGGCTAATTCTGTATCTGTGGCGTAATCTTGCCACCACGATAAGTTATATGTCCCACCAATATAAAATCTGTGTCTTGATGCAAAATCTTCATCAACACCGCCCGCCATCGCAGAAATAGGTAAAAGACACAATAAACTGCAAATAATCTTTTTCATTATGCGCCCCTTATTAGAAATTTACTCTCATTGTTGCCATAATATTGCTAACCCCGTCTAAGCCGATGCGTTTTGTATTCCAACCAAAACCATGGCCCAGGAACATTTGATACTGGTACGCAACATCAATGCCAATAACATCTGTTAACCTAAAATTCATACCTGCTTCTGCGCGTGGTGCAATAATAACCAGTCCATCTGCACCATGCGGTCCAATAAATTCATACTGGCCAATGCCGCCACCTAGCCCCAAAAACGGAACG
>JAFZTZ010000037.1 GCA_017618595.1 Alphaproteobacteria bacterium | reverse complement strand
TTCTTCTTCGTCTTCATCGGGCGGCAATTCGCGCATTAAATGGAATGCGGTCAATACCCAACGCACTATCCGCCACATAATACGAACGATTCGCGCGACATCACTAAAACTAATATGCAACAGTATGCCGGCAATTATAAAGAACAATCCCAAACATAAAAGCCCAACAACCAGGGCACCACCACCAATAAGTCCCGAAATATCTGCACTCGCGACCGCACCAACCATTCCACCAAATGTTGCACGTGGCGCAACCATTCCAAAACCCGCAGCGCCCAAACAAACCCCGACAAACCCACGCAATATATTATATTCTGGGGTTCCATCACCACCGCCACCAAGTATAAGATTTATCCCATATCGGCCAAAACATAACAATAAAAACAATGTCGGGATAAAACCAATCATATAACGCGATGTCCCAACAAAATTTCCCATCAGCGACTGATTACCAAAATTTCCCGCCGCCGACACACCATCTAAATATGGATTATGAAACAGTAATGCCAACACAGACCATGCCGCGATTAACGCAACCAACACACCACACAACCTTTTGGCAAAGCCCTTCAGGGCGCCCGAAACACTATCCGGCAAAAGTTTTGAATTCTCACTCATGCTATGTATTGTATCATAAAAATTTATAAAATAATAGCCCGCGCCATTATTTATTTAACTGTTTATTAACGCGCCGCGATAAAATATCTTTTACTATTATCGCCGCAACCGTTCCAATAAACGCCCCCAAAATAACATCTGATGGCCAATGTGCCCCAACGCACACACGCGATACACCAATAATCGTGGCCAACAACCAGAAAAAATACCGACCACGCGGTGCCAACATTCCAATCATAACCAACCCTGCAAACGCCGCCAATGTATGTCCCGATGGCATAGAATGATAATTATAGGCACTAGTAAACCATTCAAATTCTGGCAGTCCCCACATATTATATAATGCCGGACGTGCACGCCCCAAAATCCATTTTATAACCAAACCCACCACAGATGCGGCACATACCGAACAAAACACCCAAAATGCATAACTGCCACGAACCTTGGTATATGTTTCAAATAAATTAACCTTGGATTTTGTTTGAATAATTTTGCGGATATAAAAAACCACAACAATCAAAAACGGTATTACCAACCAATTTTTTGCGCTGAAAATTTTTCCAAGAATTTCCCAACCGCGCCAATTAAATTGATGTAAAAAATTATATACAGGAACATCAAAACAAAATATGCCACCAAGCGTTACCAGGCATGTAATAATAAATGCAATAAATATTCCCAACCATTTACCTTTCATCTTAAATCCCTTATTCAAAATTTAATAACCGGCTGTACACCTTGGCATCAGTTAATATTTTAACCGCCACCGATAGCGCGACCAAATCTTCGTCTTCGCCGCTGGTAATTGTCGGGCAACCACGACGAACCGATTCGGGATCTACGCCTTTGTCCCGATTATAATCATGCGCACGAAAATCATTATTTATTACATTAAGGAAAAATGCACTTTGCTGTGAAGTTGTTCTTATATTAGATAAGCAAACCAATGGGAAAACACCACGTCTGTCTATGACATTTCCTGTGCCTGTTTTTACGGCCTTGTTCATAATCTCTAATATGCCGCCATCATTCAACTGCAAATGCGACGCAATACGTGCAACACCCGCGGTTGGCGTTCCGATTAACACCCCACGCCCATTTTCATAAAACGCACTTGCAATTGCCTCAGCTGTGCCACGCGTCATATTTGAAACAACAACGACCACTGGCGCATTTGTCACCGCGTCCCCTGCAGGAACAACCTCTACTTCGTCACGTGCGGTTTCAACCACGCGCATTATTGGATGCGCCCCAATAAACAGTCCCGCCAATTTTGCCGCGGCGCGTTCGTCGTTTCCGTCCGCGGAACGTAAATCCAAAATTACGCCCGATAAATCTTTGTGCTTTGCCAATGCCTCGGTCACAATAGATGTGGCATTATTAGAAATTCTGTTAACAATGATTTCCAATATCCCACCATTATCATCATCCATAAATACAACATCCGCATCCGCAATAACAATTGTTGCACGACGAACAACTATGCGACGCGTTCCACTTGGGGTCAGTAATGTCATCTTTAAGGTTCCAGAATTAAACCCAGACATCATTGTTCCAAGTGCGGCGTCCGACATATCCGACACCAATGTACCATTTATTTCGCCAATTAAATCCCCGGCGGCAACACCCGCATTATCGGCCGGTGAACCTTTATACACACCCAGCACACGGAAATTTCCACGTTCATCACGTGCGCCTTCAATACCAACACTAGTCAATATTTTGCCATCATTTGTTATTTCGGCGTCTTGGGAATAAATATAACGTCCACTTTCATCTATGCCACGCATCAGTCCATCAACAACGGCACGATATATTTCGCCCTCGTCCGCCATTGCCAGATTTTGATCGTGTTCACGTAACTTTAACACCAATGCCGTTGTTATTTCACCAAACGCGTTCCAATCACGCGCAGCCGGGCGCGGATAATTTGCAATAATAGAATCACCCCAAACCAGAACAACACGTTCATCTGTCGCGGCGATATGTGCATTTTGATTCAGGTTTTCCAAACTTTCAATTGCGATATTTATATTTTTACCGCCCCAACTAACCCCATCCAATTTTTCATAGATATCGGCAAAACCACGTGACATTTCAACAACATTTATACCGCCCTGAATTGGTTCGTCTTCGAAAAACAAACTATCAGAATATGCGGCACTTACTACAAAGATTACCCCCAAGATTCCGACAAAAAATTTTTTTATTTTTATCATTCGTCCCCCCTGTCCTTTGCACCAAGTGCCACCAATTTATTAGTACTGTGTTTCACGTATATTAAAGTGGTACAAGATAACGTTTGAAATATACATACTGGTTAATGTTCCCATTACGATAGAGAATGTCATTGCAATCGCAAAATCGCGCAATGCCAAACCACCAAATACGAACAACCCAAGTAATGCCAACATTGTCGTAATACTTGTCATCAATGTACGCGACAACATTTCATTTACCGACAAATCGATAACATCGTCCATTGGCATTTTGTGATATTTTTTAACATTTTCATCGATTCGGTCATAGTTCACAACCTTATCATTGATGGAATATCCAACACCCATAAGGATGACCGCAATGGCCGTTTGATTAAATTCCAACCCCATAACCGAAAAGAATCCAAACATCAAAATAAAGTCAAACACCAATGACACAAATGAACCGACCGCATATCCGCCACGGTATCGTATCCAAATGTAAACCGCCATCAAGACAAATGATACCAATACGGCAAGTATACCGCCACGCACTAATTCGCCACCGATTTTTGGGCCAACGATTTGTACCTGGGCATATTCAACACGGTTGCCCAAAATATCTTTGATTTCACGCACACGTGCATTTTGTTCGGCATCGGTTGCGCCTTTGGGCAAACCGACACGAATCAAAATAGACTTTTCATCAACAGATTGTAATTCCGGACTAAACGCGGCCAAATCATGACGCATCTTGTCAACGGTATAATCTGGACTGTTGGATGTGACCTCCATAGAAATACCACCAGCAAAGTCGATACCATAATTTAATCCTTTGATGGACAATGACAGAATTGACAGCAACACCAACGCCCCGGAAATCCAGTACGATAATTTGCGATACTTCATAAAATGTAATGTCATAATTTAACCCCTTACTTTTTTCTTACATAACCAATTTTTTTGTTTTTACCGCCCATATACCAATCTATCAACAGGCGTGACAACCAGATACATGTAAACAATGTTGTCATAACCCCAAGCGATAATGTAACCGCGAACCCACGAATCGGGCCGGCACCAAATTGGAACAATATCAACGCACAAATTAAATTGGTAAGTTCACCGTCAAGAACGGTCTTCATTGAACGATTAAACCCAGAATCAACCGCACGCAACGGTGTCGCCCCAGATTTAATTTCGTCCCTTATTCTTTCAAACGGCAATATGTTTGCGTCCACCGCCATACCCAATGTTAAAACGATACCAGCAATACCAGGCAATGTTAATGTCGCCCCCATCAGCGCAGACACACCAACTATCATGGCAAGGTTCACCATCAAAACGATATCCGCTATTAACCCAAACGCACCGTACACGATCAACATAAACAGCAAAACAAATGCGACACCAATTGCCGAACCAATTTTACCCTGGGCAATGGTATCCGCACCAAGTCCCGCACCAACGGTACGTTCTTCGATAACCTGCAACGGCGCCGGCAACGCACCACTACGCAACAGAACCGCCAAATCTTTTGCGCCCTGCAACGTAAACCCACCGGAAATTTGACCACGTCCACCAGGTATTGGTTCACGAATCGTCGGCGCCGATAAAATCTTGCCGTCCAAAACAATTGCAAATCTTTCGTGCACATGTTCGGTGGTTAATTTTGCAAATCGACGCGCACCCAACGAATCAAACACCGTTGTAACAACAGGCATATTATTCTGGTCAAAGTCCGCCTGGGAATCTTTCAAACTTTCGCCTGAAACTTCCACATGTGTAAAGACCGGCAATGTTGCACCCGGCATATCCATATACGGCAGATATTCTGTTCCCGCCGGCGCTTCCTTGCCTTCCGCCTGACCAGCGGCCCTATCTTCTGCCAATTTTTCATTAACCAAATGGAATGTCATTTTCGCGGTCTGGCCGATAAGTTCCTTGATATGTTCTGGATTCGCAACACCAGGCAATTGAACAAGAATGTATTTACCACCCTGACTTTGTATGGATGGTTCCTTGGTTCCAAGTGCATCAATACGACGGCGTACAATTTCAATACTGCGCGACAACGCATCTGCGATCATTTCTTTCTTTTGTTTTTCTGTATATGAAATCTTTACCGTTTTTCCAGATGTTGAAATGTCAATTGTATTGCCAAACACACCCTTTAAACGTCCCTTGGTTTTGGACATATCATCTGCGTCACGCAACACAAACGAAATTACACCGTCTGTATTACGCATATCAGTATGTCTGATTAACCCTTTTTGACGGTCAACCAATGCGCTGCGCACTTCGTCATACAACTGCACAGATTTTTCTTTTAGCATGGTGTCGGTATCAACCTCTAACAACAGTTGCGCACCACCTTTAAGGTCCAAGCCCAATGAAATTGGTGGCATCCATTTTGGAAAAAAACGCGCCGCATTTGGCGACAAAGTCGGTATCGCCAACAACACCCCAAATACCGCGACAAAAATAATTGCTAATTTTTTAAACATAACCTATTCCCCTTATTTTTCAACATTTGCAACCGCGTTCTTGCTGACCTCTATAACGACGCCCTTGGCAATTTCCATTTCCAATGTTTTTTCATTAACAGTTTTAACGGTACCATAAATACCAGCCGCCAAAATACGATCACCGACCTTAATAGAATCAAGCATTTTTTGATATTCGGCCATACGACGTTTATTTGGACGAACCATAAAGAAATATATGATTACAAATATAACCAAACAGTAAACGAACAAACCGCCCCAAGTGCCCTGCTGAGCGGCCTGTTGCGCGCCTTGTGTTGCTGTATCAACTGCTGTTTCTACTGCTGTGCCTTCCATAATTTTCTCCTTTTTTATTATTTCTTATGCCCCAGAATAGAAAAAAAAGCCCATAAAGTAAAGGAAAAAGTGGTTAATAGTGGCACCCATTACCACTATCTTTCAAACCAACCATCAACATCTTTCAGGGGGATAAATTTATACACCGGACGGCCATGATTACATTCACCACCGCGTTCGGTTTTTTCTATATCACGCAACAGCGCATCCATTTGTTCATAGTTCAATTTTTGCCCTGCCCGTACGGAATGATGGCACGCATGATTCGCCAATTTTAAATGTAATTTTTCTTTCAAAATACTGGAATGACCGTATTCACGAACCTCGTCCGCAATATCATGTAATACTGATACCCAATCCATATCCCAATCAGATGGCTTTTCAAAAATTGCGACGGCATCGTCCCCAAATGAATCAAGGACCAAACCACTATCGCGCAATTCATCGGCAACATCCAAAATTGCGGTTATATCTTCACTTTTTAAATGAACAACTATCGGGGTCAGTAATGGTTGAACCTTTATCGTATGTGTCCGCATCTTTTCGTATGTGATGCGTTCATGGGCGGCATGTTGGTCAACAACAACCAACGAATCGACCGTCGCCGCAATTATATATTTGTTTGCAATTTGTCCAACCGCGCGTCCCAATGGTTGCGAATAAAAAATATTTTCAACTGATTCTGGCGCAGAATTTTTTTTGCTTTCGCACGAATTTGGTTGTGTAGCGAATAATTCCTGTCGCCCATTATCCGGTTGACGTGCAACCGATGTATACGGCGAAAACTGTGGTCTTGATACAATCGGACCAGTAAAAGACATTTTATTGTTATCGGATGCAACCGTAGTTTTTTCATCCACCATTGTCTGGGATAAAACATCACGCAGCACCTTGATAATAAATGACCGAACATGTGTTGGTTCCAAGAAATGCACATCATTTTTTGTCGGCGAAACATTTACATCAACATGTTCGGGGGGCAATGTTAAATATAATGCACACAACGGAAATTCACGCGCATGCATAACATCCATATATGCCGCCCGCAATGCACCCACCAAAACTTTATCTTTGACCGGACGACCATTTACAAATAAATATTGATCAACCGATGATGCACGCCGCAATGTCGGGTCAGATATATACCCAGTTAATCGCATCCCAGTTGTTGACCCCGACGAAACATCAACCGCGTGCATACGCCCCACAACATCATCACCCATAACAGCGGCGATTCGTTCCAATAACGGTTGATCTTTTGGAAAACGCCATTTGTTATTTAACACAAAACCAACATCGGTTCGTGCCATCGCAAGCCGTTTAACGACATCCAAAACCGCCATTGTTTCGGCACGATCGGAACGCAAAAACTTTAACCGCGCCGGTGTTTTTGCAAATAAATTTTGAACACGAATGCGTGTCCCGCTTTGCCAGTCAGACGGACGAATTTCTCCAGTATTGCAATCCAGATGCCAACCATTTTCATCGGTACCATTACATGTATCAATTGTCATATCTGATACTGATGCAATTGACGGTAACGCTTCACCACGGAACCCCATAAAATTTATATGTGATAAATTGTCATCTGGTAATTTAGATGTCGCATGCCGCATAATACAATTTGCCAAATCTTCTTGGCCCATACCCGAACCATTATCGACAACATTTATCAATGTTCGGCCACCATCAACAACATCTATGATAATTTGGTCTGCACCCGCATCCAGCGCATTTTCCACGGTTTCTTTGACAACGCTGGCGCCATGTTCAACCACTTCGCCGGCGGCAATTTGGTTAATAAGATAATCAGGCAATAATCTTATTGGCACACATTTACCTTATTATTTAAATTTTACTTCTAATATTTCATATTCGCGTTCACCCGATGGCAAATGCACAATGCATGTATCACCAACACATTTTCCAATCAGCGCACGCCCCACCGGCGATGTGCATGATATAACCTGTTTACCATCTGATTCTATATCCGACAATATGCGACATTGCATACGATTTCCATCTTCGTCTTCGCATACAACGCGCGCCCCAAATACAACACGGTCGCCCGACAGACTATCAACATCTATGACCGATGCATTATTTATAAAGTTTTCAATATATTGAATACGTTTATCTATTTCGCGTTGCTTTTCGCGCGCGGCACTATAATCCGCGTTTTCTGACAAATCGCCCAATGACCGCGCCCATTGCACAACCTTTAATATTTCTGGGCGGTCCACTTCTTGTAACTGTTTTAATTCTTTAACCAGCGCCTCAAAGCCCTGTTTTGAAATCGGTTTCTTGTCCATTTTATCACTTCCTAATGTATCTTATAAGGTTGCATTATAAATCTTCATTTTAATTTTGCAATTGGGAAATAAACAGTTTATACTTTTGTGGTGGACAGCAAAAACAAATGGCAACGAGCAGAATATTATCAAAATTTTTATTTCGGCGCTTTTTTTCGGGCGTCGGTTTGGTATTGCTTATCGTATGTGGCATTATATATGCGGTAACATTTGTAGAACGCCTGCCCAGTAATCCAAATATATTTTCAACACTTAATGATGCATGGATGCGTCTGGTGGAATATGTGCCATTGTTTTTGCCATTGGCGGTATTTATGGGAACATTGGTTGCATATTATAACCTTACCCGATCCAGCGAAAGCGTCATTATGTCTGGGGCTGGTTTATCGCCATATCAAATTGGTCGACCGTTTCTGGTTGGTGCATTTATAATCGGTGCATTTGCAACAATGGCAATAAATCCGTATGCCGTCAGTATTACATCAAAAAATATTACCAAAGAACACCTGAACCTTGTTGATGGGAAAATTTGGTTGCACGAATCTTCGGACAATGGACATTTAACAATTGTGGCCCAGGATATGACCCGTGAACAAAAAGACTTGGTATTTAAAACGGTGACCGTATATGTCCAAAATGCTGATTTTGTTTTATTACAACGCGTTGACGCCGATAAAATAACATTGTCCGAGACGGGACTAAAGACCAAACGTGCAAAAATATCTGACACATCTGGCACCATAAAAACATCCGCATGGGAAAACGAAACCCTGATAACACCCCAGACCGTTTTGGACAGATATCTGCAACCCGACCAAATATCATTTTGGAATTTACCCGGGTTTATAAAAAAGATGTCGGCAATTGGCGTTTCTGTGCGCAGTCATTATGTCCAGTTTTGGACATTGCTGTTTTTACCACTAACCATGATAGCAATGGCAACATTAGGCATTGCGTTTTCACAAACGCGTCAACGCCGTAACCATTCATTTGGGAAAAAGTTTAGTTTGGGTATATTGACCTGCTTTGCCTTATACTTTCTATTAAATATATTTAGCGCGCTGGGGTCTAATGGGACGCTGCCGACATTACTTGCGATTATTGCGCCGCCACTTATTATCATCGCGGCATCAGGGGTATTCATTGCAAGTTTTGACACAATTTAATCTTTTATTATATAGGGGACGCATATGCCACTAAAAAAGAAAAATTCAAAGCGCAACAAGATAATCATATGGACTGTTGTTATCATATTATTGGTGCTGATGATAATTTACTTCCCGCCAACCCAAAATGTAACCGAGGTTGTATTACAACAATAATGAATCACATAGATATATTCTTAGAAGCACTATCCGCGGAAAAAGGTCGCAGCAAAAATACACTCGCAAGTTATGCAAATGATTTGCGCCACGCTGATGCCGCAATTTCTGGTGGTCTGGAAAACGCGACCGAACAAGATATACAAAAATATCTTGCTGGTCTTGATGCACGCCCAAATTCCGTCGCCCGCAAGGCCAGCGCCCTGCGCAGTTTCTATAAATTTTTAATGATTGAACATATAATCACAAAAAATCCGGCACAAAATCTTGAACTGCCGAAACGCGGAAAATTATTACCAAAATTACTGCCCACCGAAGAAATTGAATTGTTAATATCATCGGCGGGCGACACACGCAATTCGGTACGCCTGCGTGCAATGATAGAATTGCTGTATGCGTCGGGTTTGCGCGTATCGGAACTTTGTGAATTACCAATGACTGCAATTTTGGGCGACCGTTTACTGATTCATGGCAAGGGTGCCAAAGAACGTTTCGTTCCGATGCATGACGCCGCAATTGCCGCATTAAATAAATGGATTGAATTGCGCGGCGATAACGAATCAAAATATGTGTTTCCAACAAACGCGGCATCTGGACATATAACTCGTGACGGATTTTTCAAAATTCTAAAAAAATGTGCGGTATTATCTGGTATCGACCCATCGCGTGTAACACCACACGTTCTGCGCCATTCGTTTGCATCACATTTACTGTCACACGGTGCAAATTTGCGCGCGATTCAAATGATGTTGGGACACGAAGATATTTCAACAACACAAATTTACACTCATGTTCAACCTGAAAAATTGCAACAGGTTGTTGAAGAACATCATCCATTGTCGGATAAAAAGGAACATAAACAATGATAAGAAAATGCGATGTAAAGGGCTGCCCAAAGGCCGGAACATGTCGTGCGCCAAAAACGCGTGAATTGAAAGAGTATTGGTATTTCTGCCAAGAACATGCCGCCGAATATAATAAAAATTGGAATTTCTATGACGGTATGACACCCGAAGAAATAGAAGAAGATTGGGAAATAAGAACATTTGGTTCCCCAATAAATAAACGCAGCACCCAAGAATCTGCAGAATATCTGAAGTTCCTTAGCGATTTTATAAATGGACGCAGCACATTTGATAAAATGCCACCCAAGAAAAGTATGCCTGCATCCATTATTGCGGCATTCAAAACATTGGATTTGCCCATCACGGCATCATGGCGTGAAATTGGGACAAAATATCGTGCATTGGCAAAGAAATATCACCCCGATACCGCGCGTGCATCAGAATCATCTGGCAAAGAATTTGCAAAAATATCGTCTGCATATCAGACACTAAAAAAGCATTTTGGCAAGTAATACTTTTTTATGGCGCGCAAAATCTTGTTATGCTATTGTTTTACGCAAAGGATAAATAGGAATGTATGACATTATTATATTGGGTTCCGGCCCGGCCGGATTAACATCCGCAATTTATTGCGGTCGTGCAAACAAGAACACATTGGTTATGGGTGGCGATTCACTTGGTGGCCAAACTGCCAGTATTGCAACGCTGGAAAATTATCCTGGCTGGAACGGTAGCGGTTTTGAACTAATTGAATTTATGAAAAAACAGGCCGAATCATTTGGCGCAAAGATTAAAATGAAATCTGCGGCACATATTGAAAATGGCACAGACGGCACATTTGTTATAACCGATACAACTGGCGAAAAATATGAAACCCGCGCAATAATTTTGGCAACGGGCGCATCACCACGTAAACTTGAAATCGAAGGTGCACGTGAATTTTTTGGCCGCGGTGTGTCATACTGCGCAACATGCGACGGATTTTTCTATAGCGGCAAAACAGTATTGGTAATTGGTGGTGGTAATTCCGCATTAAACGATGCGCTATATTTGGCAGACATCGCAAAAACAGTAAAAATTGTTTACCGTAAATCTGCGTTCACACGTGCCGAAGCAGTTCTGCGTGATCGCGTTGCCGCCAAAGAAAACATAGAATGTTTGTTTAATACAGATTTGAAAAAAATATCTGCACGTCCAAATTCTGAAAGTGGCGAATTGGTCGCAACAACATTGGACGACCAGCAAATCGTATGCGACGGAATCTTTGTTGCCATCGGGCACGAGGCAAATACAGATTACCTAACCGAAGACATTAAACGCGATGATTTGGGACGGCTGGCGCCTGAATCACTGCCACGCGGGATGTTCGTTGCTGGCGATGTTCATTCAAATATAAAAATGCAAATCGCAACGGCGGTTGGAACGGGATGCACTGCGGCGATGGACGCGATTAGTTATATAAATGCAAACGCACAATAAGAACCAAAAGGAATAAAATATGTTGGATATAAAATTTATTCGTGAAAATCCAGATGTTGTAAAAAACGCATGCAAAGTAAAAAACTTTCCTGATGTGGTTGATGATATTTTATCATTAGATGTGCGTGTGCGTGAATTGAAAACAATTACACAAACCAAAACCGCCGAAAAAAATAAAATCACCAAGGAAATTCCAACTGCAACGGACAAGGCTCCGCTAATTGCGAAATCCAAAGAAATTAGTGAAGAAATCTCAAACGATTTGGCGGAATTGGCCGATAAAGAATCGGTGCTTACCGACCTGTTGCATCGCGTTCCACAAATTCCATCTGCGGATGCACCTGTTGGTGCTGATGATTCTGCAAACGTTGAAATCCGCCGTATAGGAACACCGCGCACATTTGATTTTACACCGCGTCCACAATGGGAATTGTTGGATATGAACGGTTGGTGGATGCCTGAAAAAGTTGCAGGCATTTGCGGCACACGCACATATTGTCTGTGTGGTGAATTGGCTGAATTATCATTGGCCATACAAACATTTGTGATTCAAAAACTTATTAGCAAAGGGTTCAAATACATTGAATGTCCACCTGTAACTAAACCCCAGACCATATTTAATGCGGGACATTTTATGGGGTCTGATTTATCGGTAATGAACGACGATGTATTTATGTTAACTGGCACCGACAGATGTCTGGCCGGAACCGCAGAAATAATTTTGAATTCGCTGCATGCAGACGAAATTCTGCCTGAAAACGAATTGCCAATTAAATATGCGGGATTTTCTACATGCTTCCGCAAAGAAGCGGGCGCGGCGGGTCGCGATACACGTGGTTTGGTGCGTTTCCACCACTTTGACAAGGTGGAACAATATATTTTCTGCCGTCCCGAAGAAAGCGACGAAATGCATGAATTCTTATTAAACAACCTGTGCGAAATCGTTGAAGATTTGGAATTACCATACCGCGTAATTGCAAATTCCACCGGCGACATGGGATTCAACAAAGTTAAAATGAACGATGTCGAAGCATGGTTCCCGTCGGAAAATGCATATCGCGAATTGGGTTCTTGTTCTTCGATTGGGCAGTTCCAAGCACGACGCACAAATACGCGCTATCGCGAAAATGCGACAAACGAAGTAAAATTTGTTGCAACATTGAATAATACTGGTATTGCCCTGCCTCGTGCATTGGTCCCATTAATTGAAAACCACCAAAACGCAGATGGGTCTGTGAACATACCAAAGAAATTGCAACAATTGATGGGTGGTCGCACAAAAATCGGTGGAAAACACTAAAAAAACAACCGCCCAAATGGGCGGTTTTATTTATTTAGATCCACGCTGTTTTTTCGCAAACAACAATATAAAATTATCTTTGACCTGCAAAAATGTACATGCGAAATCTAATATTGCATTTCGCTTTTCCAATGCGATTTCTGGCTTATATTCGCTGTAACGATCCCATTGTTCAACCAATTCACAAAATTTACGATACTGCGCACCCAAATCTTTGTCCAACATACATTTGCGAACATGGTTATACACAACATATGACGGCTTTTTTACCCGGCTGGCACTTGTATCCACATTTTTATACGACAAGAATTTTTTTGGGTCCAATGCGACATCGCACATATATTGTAATGCGTCGTTTACCTTGGTATCTTTTTTACCGACATTTCGTTCGTTTAAATCGTATGCGACCAATTTAACGAAACGTTCCAAAACATCGCCAATTACGGTGTACACATCTTCCTTGGTAATTTCTTTGGTTACCATATTATTT
>JAFZTZ010000036.1 GCA_017618595.1 Alphaproteobacteria bacterium | reverse complement strand
TTCGGATATGTCGTATCATCATTCGCCAAAAGTTTGTCTTGCTTGGTGTCTAATGCCACACTCGCCGCTGTAGCCGCTGTATTCGCCAGAACATATGCATCGTCAGCTCTCTGTTTTGCAACAGTGACAGCACTAGCTGCATCCGCCGCATCCGCGAGGGCATTATCCGCCACCTCTGCTACATCAGTTATTTGATTTTTTAATGTTAATAATGCTGCAGCACTTGGAATTTGCCCCATTAACACCATTTGTGGCGAGCCGTAATTAATATTGTGTGTCAATGCTTTACTACTAAATTTTGTTTGACCATTTGCATCTGTTCCATTGTATGTAACAATGCTTCCATTTGTCCCCGCCGGAATTTTTGTTTGAAATGTATTATCCACATAACTTTTGGATGTTACGGTGGTATCGACCGTTGCGAATGATGGCATTACAACCATCGCCGCGATTATGGATGTTAATAATATATGCTTTGTTTGCATGGTTTCCTCTCCCTTTTGTTTGTTCATATGAATTATATCAAAAATGGGGGTGGCGACACAAGCGCAAAAAAAAAAAAAAAAAACGAAGAATCAATGAGTTACGCACAAGATTATAAAAAGAGATACCGCATCAGGTGCGGTATGACGATTCGGTTTTAGGGGGAAAGTGTTAGTGATTAGTAAAAAAATGGGGACCGTCATCCTGAACTTGATTCAGGATCCCATCATACATCCTGATACTCACTATCCCCTTCTTTGCAAGAAGGGGTGGCGCATGGAATGCGACGGGGTAGTTGTTGCGGATATGCGGTGTAACCACTACCCCCCGGCATGCTATGCCGTACCCCTTCGCCCGCGAAGGGGATAGACACCCCGCAACATAAAAAAGAAAAAACGGTCGCAAAAATGCGACCGTTTTTACTAATCACTTACAACTAACACTAACCACTATCTTTTCATCATTGCAATTGCGTTTTCCAATATTACGCGGGCGGCATTGGAATCCAGTTTTTCTTTGATATCGCTGCGGCGAACGCGTCCCATTTGTTCTTGGGCGGCGCTGGACGACAATGTTTCATCTATAAACATTATCGGCACATCTGTCCGCTGCGCTAATTCGCTTGCGAATGCCCGCACCATTGCCGTTGTTTCGGATTCCGCCCCATTTGTGCGCAATGGCAAACCTATCACTATACCGACAATTTTTTCGGCATTGACAATATCCAACACCGCATTTATTAAATCCCCAGAATTTGCCGAAACAATCGGCGCGCGCGCAAAGACAAACGACCGGTCTGCATCCGACACCGCAACCCCGGTGCGCCGTGCGCCCCAATCTATCCCGATCAACCGTCCCGACGCGTTAAAAACCTTGAAATTGCTTAAAATCATTGTATAATCACCTTTACACCGAAATAATAGGATTCAAAATGGCATTTAGCAAGCAACAATTACATAAATTCGCGGATTTAATTCACATTGAAATTCCCGACGAGAAATTAGAGCAAATGAATATAGATTCTGTGATTGAATGGCTGGACAAACTGCAAAAAATCGACACAAATGGTGTTGAACCAATGCTGAACCCGGCCCAGCACAGTTTGCCATTGCGCGCCGATATCGTTACCGACGGCGGTATTCGCGACGCAGTTTTGGCAAACACGCCTGATAAAGCGGGCGTATCACGTGGATACTTTGCGGTTCCCAAGGTTATGGATGGGGACTAAAACAATAACAGAACAACAACAAAAACAACAACCTAACAAACAGCAAACGTTCTATCGCATTAAAATCGCGACATCAAAAAAGGTAAAAAATGTCTAACAAAAAAACAAATGTATATGTTGAAGCCCAAGACATTAACACCAATCGCTGTGTTAAGGTTTTGTTTGGGGAATTCACACAAGAAGAAATAAATAAATTTTTCCACAAACTGCGGACAACGCCATATCCACAACTTGGGTGTATAAACGGGGTAAAAGTAACGCAAACAAAAGTGTCTATGTTTAATTTCTTGTCACGCAATCGCGCCAAGAACAATGAAATGCACATTGAATTGACACCTAATACAATTCGTTCGGAATGTGCATGTTTGTCTGCGGAAACTTGCCCGCAATGCATTCTGGATGGCAATTGCAAAAACGAATATATCTTGGGGCTGGTTGTCCAAAGTTTCGTAAATCAAAACAAGGCCAAGTAATAGGAAAAACATAACACAACAACACAGGTTTTTAACACAAGGAAAAGCAATGATAGACCTAACCATAACCGAAGCATTAAGTAAATTAAAGTCCGGCGAAATAAGTGCGACCGAACTTGCGCGCGCGCATTTGGATAGAATTGAAAAATATAATCCAAAATTAAATGCGTATATTACGGTTACGGCCGAACGCGCAATGGCGGATGCCGCCGCCGCAGACGAACGCATTAAAAATGGCAATGCAAAAATGCTGGACGGTATTCCAATTGCGATGAAAGACCTGTTTGCAACACGTGGTATTCGCACAACCGCGGCATCACATATGTTGGAAAATTTTGTTCCAGAATATGAATCAACGGTTTCACAAAAATTCATAGATGCCGGAACGGTGTTGCTTGGAAAATCAAACTTGGATGAATTCGCAATGGGAACATTCAGCAAAACATCTTACTTTGGTGCGCCGGTTAACCCATGGCAAATTGAAAGACATTTGACCGCGGGCGGTTCATCAGGCGGTTCTACATCGGCCGTTGCATCGGGTATGGCAATGGGTGCAACCGGAACGGATACCGGTGGTTCTATACGTTTCCCCTGCTCTATTACCGGTCTTGTTGGGATGAAACCGACATACGGTCTGTGTTCACGTTGGGGTTGCGTTGCATTCGCATCCAGTTTGGATACCCCCGGGCCAATTGCACGTACTGTCGATGATGTGGCATTGTTATTGTCGGCTATGGCGGGTCACGATGCCAAAGATTCAACCAGCGCAGATGTTAAATTAAACCTGGCAACACCATTACAACCAATTTTGGGTGATGGCAAAAAATTACGCGTTGGTGTTATCAAAGAATTTGCAAATGTGAAAATTTCTGACGATATGAAAAATCTGTTTGAAAAACGCATTGCAGATTTGAAATCTGCGGGCGCAGAAATCGTCGAAGTATCTATCCCGAATATTTTGGACGCGTTGGCGGCATATTATATTATCGCCCCGGCCGAAGCATCTTCTAACCTGGCACGGTATGATGGCGTGCGTTATGGTCTGCGTGTAGAAGGTAAAGATATTTATGATACATTTAAAAAGACACGCGCCGCCGGTTTTGGTGACGAAGTAAAACGCCGTATGATTATTGGAACCGCGGTGTTGTCATCGGAATCATACGAAGTGTACTTTATGCAGGCCGCACGCGTTCGTCGTTTAATTGCGAACGCCTTTAACGCCGCATTTGAAAACTGCGATTTGATTATATGCCCAGCGGGTGCAGGAACGGCATTACCATTGGAATCTGATTTAACACCACTTGAATACTATGCGCTTGATTTATTTACGGTGGCGATGAACCTGGCGGGTATACCCGCATGCAGCGTTCCATGCGGTATGGCATCAAATAATCTGCCACTGGGTATGCAGGTTGTTGGCAAAATGTTCGATGATGTGCGTGTATTGCAATTAGCAAAGCATATCGAGCAATTTGCGAACATAGATAACAGACCAACAAAAATTATGGGGAAATAAAAATGGTGGGTAGACACGGAATCGAACCACTGAGTAGTGGGATTTTTAGGGGAATTGATTCTATGGTTAAAAAAATGAACAAAATAAAAATGGTGGCCAGAAGTGGAATCGAACCACTGACACAGGGATTTTCAGTCCCTTGCTCTACCAACTGAGCTATCTGGCCATCCGTGAGGGACATAATAAAGCACAAAAAACAAAAAAGCAAGGAAAAAGAAAAATGTTTACGATAAAAGGCAAAACAGGTGATTGGGAAGTTATAGTGGGGCTGGAAACACA
>JAFZTZ010000035.1 GCA_017618595.1 Alphaproteobacteria bacterium | reverse complement strand
GTATGCGCCCCGCCCGCTGGTTCGGCGATAATCTTGTCAATGACACGCATATCCATCATGTCATTTGCGGTCAATTTCATTGCCGCCGCCGCGGTTGCCTTGAACTTATTGTCTTTCCATAAAATACTTGCGCATGATTCTGGTGAAATAACTGAATAAATCGCATTTTCCAGCATTAAAACTTTATCACCCGTGCCAATTGCAATTGCGCCCCCAGAACCACCTTCGCCAACATTGACGGCGATATACGGTGTTTTAATGGACAGTCCTGTTTGAATGGTTGATGCAACCGCTTCGGATTGACCGCGTTCTTCGGCCGCCGAACCGGCAAATGCACCCGCCGTATCAAACAACGATACAACTGGTAAATTGAACCGTTCCGCCAGACGCATTAAACGTTGTGCCTTGCGATAACCTTCGGGATTGGGCATACCGAAACGATGCAACTGACGTGTTTCAATTGTGCGGCCTTTTTCCTGGCCAATAATTACCGCAGGAAACCCGTTCCAAAAGCCAATACCGCCACACATTGCCGCATCTTCCCCAAATAATCTGTCGCCGGCAAGGTATGTCCAATCGCTAACAATTCCATTCACATAATCCAAGAAATGCGGGCGATTTTCATTTCGCGCCAATAAAACCTTGTCATATGCGGGGTTTTCACCCATACCGCGTGCCTTTTTAGATGCATCGGAACCCGCAGGTGTTTGCACAGATATCTGTTCTACTGGGCGTGAACGGTGCATCAATACCGACAATATCTTTTCTAATCTTGATTTTAATTCCACACGCGGAACGACCATATCAACCATACCGTGTTCATATAAATAATCAGCGGTTTGGAAATTTGATGGCAATTTTTCACGAATGTTTTGTTCAATAACGCGACGACCCGCAAACCCAATGCGCGCGCCAGATTCCGCAATGTTTATATCGCCAAGCATCGCAAACGATGCCGTAACACCACCGTATGTTGGATCGGTCAACAACACAATGTATGGAATCTTCGCCGCATGCAATTTATTTACCGCAACGGTTGTTCGCGCCATCTGCATTAACGACAAAATGTTTTCCTGCATACGCGCACCACCACTGCACGCGACCATAATCAAGGGTTGATGCATTTGAATTGCGTGTTCGGCACTTGCCACTATTGCCTCGCCTGCGACGCGGCCCATGGACCCCATCATAAATTCGCCGTTCAATATACATATTGTTGTGGGAATCCCGCCAATATGCCCGTCCGCCGTCGTTACCGCATCATTATATCCAGTATCTGAACGCCCTTCGGCCAATCTTTCCGAATATGGAATTCTATCTACGAAATTCAACGGGTCGTCCGCCAATGTTGGCAATGGAATCTTTTCCCATGTTCTATCGTCAAACAGCAAATCAAATCTTTGCTTTGGATTCATAATAAATGCCCGACCACAACGCGGACAGATATAATGATTATCCTTGTAATCTTTGTAATACACTAATCTGTCGCAAGATTCGCACTTTATCCACATTAACCGACGAACGCGGTCATATTTTTCGCGATTCTTGTTTTTAATTCCGGAACTTTTACCGAATAACATAATTTTTATCCATTCATCTTTTTGGTTAGTTCACGACTTGGCTTAAACAAAATTGTCGTGTTTGCCGGCAAATGCATTGGTTGCCCTGTTACCGGGTTATATCCAACCTTGGTTGCGCGTGGACGTGGCTGAAAAGTGCCGAATCCACGAATTTCAATTCTGTTGCCATCACTGATTGCGTCTATCATTGCATCGGATACCGCATCCAACACCGCCGCGGCATCTTTGCTGCGCATACGTTTAAACTGAACCTGAATAGTACGTATAATATCAGAACGTTTCATAACTATGTTCCCCTTCGTTTTTATGTACAATGTGGATTTTAACACCCAAAAAGGAATATTTCAAGTGGTT
Source organism: Alphaproteobacteria bacterium (assembly GCA_017618595.1). Lineage (GTDB taxonomy): Bacteria > Pseudomonadota > Alphaproteobacteria > Rs-D84 > Rs-D84 > Enterousia. Next base: position 5,851 of record JAFZTZ010000035.1, on the reverse strand, counting down.
AAAAAATCTTGTGTATTTCGCAATAAAAAAGTTGCTTTTATTGCTTGCTAATCTATACTGAAACAAATTTAACAAACAAAAGGATTTTAAATGCTACGTCCGTCTTTGCGCAAAAACAATCAAATGAGACCTGTATCCATGGAAACTGCGGTAAATAAATGGGCCGAAGGTTCATGCATGATAAAAATGGGTGGCACACATGTGTTATGCACCGCCAGTGTTGATTTTGCGCAACCGACATGGAAACGTCTGCAAAATAAAACAGGTGGGTGGGTTACCGCAGAATATTCTATGTTGCCACGTGCAACCGGAACACGCAAAACACGTGACGCAATTACCAAAGACCATCGCAGCGCCGAAATATCTCGTTTAATTGGTCGCGCATTGCGCAGCGTGGTTGATATGGAAAAACTGGGGCGCAACACAATTACCATAGATTGCGACGTGATTCAGGCCGATGGTGGAACGCGCACCGCCAGCGTAACCGGCGGTTTCGTTGCAATGGCAATGGCGGTAAAATGGTTGATGGATAATGGACACATACGTGAAAACCCAATTCGTGAAAATGTTGCCGCGATTAGCGCGGGGCTGTGGAACGGCGAACTGATTCTTGATTTAGATTATGATGAAGATTGCAATGCAGAAATGGATGCAAATTTCGTTGTCGCAGAATCAGGCAGATTTATCGAAGTCCAATCAACTGGTGAACAACATCCGTTTGAAAAATCACAACTTAGTGAAATTATGGATATGGCCGCAAGTGGTGTGCAAAAACTAATCGATTTGCAAAAACAAGTTTTGGCGTAAATTATTTTTTCTGTTTCAAAATATCGTCCGATTTTATATATTCGGGCGAATTTTTTTGCAATCTTGTTTTCGCCCTTTTGGCATATTCGCGCGCTTTGTCCTGTGATTTCTGCATACGATAATATTCGGCCATTGCCCAATCGGCGCGTCCATCATCAGAACCATACGCACGCGCCAATGTCCAATAGGCAAGTGGTGTTGCATCGGTTAATATAACGCGTTTACATAATTCAATTGCCCTATCCTTATCGCCCTGTTTGTTACGTTCGGTCAAAACCAATGCCAATGCGGTTTCAATTTGTGGTGATTTTGGACGTAATTTTATTGCATGTTCATATGCATCAACACTATCATCATAATGACCATACGAATATTCTATATCGCCCAACAGTTCGTATAAATATGGATTATTTGACGACCGCGAAATAAGCGTTTTTGTCCCGACCAATGCACCATCTAAATTGCCACCGCGCATATTCGCAATTGCGCGCGCATAAATCGCCGCATCTGATTTATCAGAATATGGATATAATGTTTTTACGCGTTCTGGGCTGTCCAAATATCCAACCAACTTTGCACGCACCAGCGCATATTTCTTTATTGTGTCCGCTGAATCAGTTTTAAATTTTTTATTTTTAATTTCGGGTGCATCTAACCTGTCACGTACATGTTTTAATCGTTCAGATGTAAGTGGGTGATTTATAGAATTTGGATTTACCCGTGATTCAATATGCGATGTCATATCGTTCATTTGTTTAAACACATCCAAAAATCCATTTGGATTCATTTCGGCACGCACCATAAGGTTTAATCCCATATCATCAGCCATACGTTCTTCGTCACGCGAAAACGATAACATCGATTGTTGTGCGACCGATGACGCCCCCGCCAAAACACCGGCACCAAGCGACGGATTCCCACCCGCCGCCATCAGCCCAAGTCCCAATGCCTGAATCAGCAATGTGCGTTTCATTTCTGCTTCCATTGCCGCAGACATTTGTGCCATATGCCCACCAATCATATGCCCCATTTCGTGTGCGACAACTGCGCGCAATGCATTTGGTGTTGTCACACGGGTTAACAGTCCTGTATAAATATAAACATCTTCACCACTCATAACAAATGCATTGTATTCATCGTCATTAACAATAAATACTTTCATACGCGATGGCGATATATCCGCCGCGGTGGCCAATGGCGCAATTATTTCTTGGACCACAGATTCTATTTCCGTATCGTTAATTAGGGACACCGCGTGCGCAGATAGCGGACAAATTAAGCAGATTAAAATTGCAACAATTTTTCGCATTATGCCCCCAATGTAGTTGTCCTATCAAAAACATACATTAAATCACGCACCCACGGTTCAACCATTACCATATCCGCCGCCGCACGTGATGCCAATTTGAATAAATCCCGATGTTCGCGGTAATCAACAAAGTGATAATTTATCCAACCCGACTGACGTGTGCCAAGTAATTCACCAACACCGCGCATCATTAAATCTTGTTCTGCGATGACGAAACCATCATCTGTTTCAACCAACACATCCAATCGTTTTAATCCGTCGGGCGACACATTATTGCCATAGAGTAAAATACAGAACGATTGTGCCCCACCCCGCCCTACGCGACCGCGTAATTGATGCAATGCGGCCAGGCCGAACCTTTCCGCATTTTCAATTACAATTATTGTTGCATCGGGGACATCTATGCCAACCTCTATAACGGTGGTGGCGACAAGTATCTTTATATCTGAATTTTTATCAGCAAATTTCGCCATAACCGCATCGCGTTCATTTTTTGGCATCTGGCCATGCACAAGGCCGACACATGAAAAATATTTTTTTAATTCTTCGTACCTGTGTTCCGCCGCGGTGGCATCAGATTCTTCGGAATCCGCGACCAATGGGCAAACCCAAAATACTTTCGCACCTGATACAATTTGCGGTTTTAAATGTTCCACCAAGGCGCCAACACGCAATATCGGCAATTTGGTTGTCTTGATAGGGATACGGCCAGCGGGTTTTTCTTTGATAATTGAAATATCCATATCTCCATAAATTGTCATAGACAGCGTCCGCGGAATTGGTGTCGCAGACAGCGCAAGCACATCTGGGTTATTTCCCTTTGACCGCAAAGATTCACGTTGTGCAACCCCGAACCGATGCTGTTCATCTATGATAACCAAACCCAAATCTTTATAAATCACATCGTCGGAAAACAGCGCGTGCGTTCCAACAACCAAACGCGTGCGCCCCGAACGCAACGATGTTAATTTTTCACGACGCACCACACCTTTGTCCCGCCCAGTCAAAATATCGCAAACCAAACCCAATTTATCACACAGCGGTTTTAATTTCGTATAATGTTGACCCGCCAAAGTATCGGTCGGCGCCAGCAATGCCGTTTGTGCACCAAATTCCGCCATCATAATTGTTGCCGCCATTGCGACCATTGTTTTACCGCAACCAACATCCCCCTGGACCAGACGCATCATTGGGAACGGCCGCGACATATCGGTTTTGATTTCATCTATAACAGTTTTCTGACCACCCGTTAAATCAAACGGTAATGACGCATAGAATTTATCCAGCAATTCATATTTCTTGGGTCGCACAGTTCGGCGATGACGGTCATCGTTACGTGTACGACGACTGATTGCGATAGCGGTCTGGTGTGCCAATAATTCAAAATATGCCAATTTAACAATATCGTCCGCACCCGGCAATAAATCGGCATTTGTTTTTGCAAAATGCGCATTCCTAAGGGCATTGAAAAATTCAACCACATGTTCATCTTCGCCGGCGAGTTTCGTATCAAAATCGGCGAAAACCTGGTCGCGAATATTTGTAAATGTCTTTTGCGTAATACCTTCGCCGGATGGATATATTGCCTGAATCTTGGGTATCTTTTCGGCGTGTTCGGGTTCTTCGACAAATTCAGGATGGTTTATGGTTGGTGTGGCGCCGGGTTCCAATTTACCACTAACAATACGCCATTCGCCAACTGGGAACTTTTTCACCCAATAGTCCAAGAAATTTGTATTAAAGAATTGAATTACAATCGTTTTGCCGGTTTTATCCGCACATGTTATACGGGTTGGCCGACGACGGCGTCCAAATGTTTGACCGGGTTTAACAGATTTAACCTGAACCATAATTGTGATTACTTCGCCCGGCGTTGCGGTTGCCACAGAATCAATGATTCCGCGATCTTTCACATAATTTGGCACATGCAACATAAAATCCAGTATTCGCCGACCGCCCAATAAATCGGCGAAGCGCGCCGCCAAAACCGGGCCTACGCCGCGAATAAATTGCAGGTCCGCATTCAAAAAATCGAACAATTCTTTCTTCATCTATGTTAAAAATACTAAAATTACGGCGCATATAGCAAGGAAAAATAAAGCCCGCGAAAGAAAAACCTTGAAAATCGAATATTTTAATGCTAAACTGCTGTTTACATATGGCGGACGTAGCTCAGCTGGTTAGAGCGTCGGTTTGTGGTACCGAATGTCGCCGGTTCGAATCCGGTCATCCGCCCCAGGATTCAAAAATGCCCGTTTGGGCATTTTTTTTAATGTTGCGTTTTGCACAAATCTATTGTTCTGATTATGTTTTTGTTATAAAATAGTATCAATGACAAGGAATATCACAATGATAGATAAAAGCAAGATTGCCAAGATATATGAAAGGTACGCCCCAAAAAATATGTCGTTACGAGAGTTTACGAAAATGGTCGAAAATGATCCAACTTTGTTGGGCACAATAAATGGAGAATTTTCTACATTTGATTCAGATCTTGCTAAAAGATTTAAAAAATTAAAAATAAAACGTACATATCAAACAGATCAATTTCGTGAATTATTAGCAGATTCTATAGATTCCGTAGTTATGAATAATATAGCGCAAAAATATGCAAAAATGTATGAAGAAGTGATATGTTCTGATGATAAAATATTAGCAGCCGCATGGACTTTTGATACTTTAACCCCAGAACAGATACGGAATTTGGCTTTAGATATTACACAGAAGATAAATACGCTATTGGGATTTTCTGATTCTTTACCACAAATACAATATACTGATGGTAGAATTTATCCTGAGACAAGAACTTTGACGGATTTTATAGAAGTTTTTATGGTAAAATTTGTGCAAACGTTTTTTCCAAAATCGGACATTATTGGTGGATATGGGGTATATAATCCAAATAGCGCAAAAATAACCATACCGCGTAAATATAATTTTACGACATTTATTCGGTCATTAAGCCACGAATACGCTCATTTTATTGATGACAGACATTCTAATTTTGGAATGTTAGGCGAACAAATAGCAAAATATGGAACAAAAGTTTATAGCATGCGAAGCCGTGAAAGGTATCTGGCCAATCCAACTGAAATGAGTTCGCTTGAGATAGAAGCTTGTGTTGAAGACCATATTAAAGATGTCTTAAAAGAACAGGCAGATAAAAAACCAGAATTGTATATGAAAACGTTGCAATCAGTTATAGACCATATGAAAGTGAAAATCGCAGCATCCAAAGTAAAAAAACTTTTTGGCAAATACACAAATCCAGATTGGCGGGCTTTGAGAAAATACGAAAGATTACTCGCAAAACACAAATCTAAACATGATATTAATTATGCTCCCCAAGAATATTGTAGATAAAAGAATAAATTTAAAGAGAGATAATAGTTTTATAATCTGTTTTTCTAATTTCAGCTAACAGCTCATTCAATAATGATGATAAATCAATAACCTCCCGGACTCGTTCGGTTAGAATTGTGTCGGGTTTCGGGCCCCAGAATTCAAAAATGCCCGTTTGGGCATTTTTACTATTTCTTGAATTTGTCAAAAAAACATCTATAATTCCCACGAATAAAAGAAAAAGGGACACAATATGGAACATCTTATTAGTATGTATGCCGCATTACAAAAATACAATGTCACAGTGTCATATCCAGATGGACAAATGCACGCCAACGATTTTAATTACGGTCATGGATATGATCAAGATTTCGTAACCCTTTATACATTTGG
>JAFZTZ010000034.1 GCA_017618595.1 Alphaproteobacteria bacterium | reverse complement strand
TGTCTGGTGGATAACCACCAGACACATATATATAGAAAGGAGAAAAAGATATGAAAAAAATCTTTTTGATTATTGCTGTGCTTAGCCCGATTTTTTTGGGTGCATGTTCACATACATGTGAAACAGAACCAATTGTTGAAGAAAACCACAAATTAATCGTGCCACCAAATTTTGGTGCGCGTCCTGCAAAATAATTTTTGTGATATCAAATTTTTATGGTATAATATATCTCGTTAGAAGGGAGAAGCCATAATGAAAGATGAAAATTTGGATTTATTAGATCTTGATGATACAGAACCAGAGGCAGATGATAATTTGCCAGATGCCACGCCGTTTGTTGCGCCGCGTCCGCATCGTCCATGGCTGTTGCTGGGGATTGGTGTCGCGGTAATCGTGCTGGCGGTATTTATTATTATTCGCGTCGTAGGCAATAATTCTTCGTCATCAATAGATGTTGATTTGGGTGAACCAATTGTGGTTACAGAACGGGTCCAACAGGCAGAGCCAGAACCGACCCCAGTTCCAGAACCTGTTCCGGTTGCACCGCAGCCCGCACCAATGCCGGTTGCACAACCAATGCCAATGCCGGCCCCAATGCCTGTACCGGCCCCGGTTGTTGTTCAACCAGAACCTCAGGTTCAACCTGCGCCGATGCCACAACAAAATGTGCGCGTTGTTCAGGACAGAAAAGATGTAACGTTTAATCCGGATCGCAAAACAGCGGCGCCAAAACCAATTCCGGCACCAGCACCGAAACAGGCCAAGACACCGACCAAACCAAAACCGGCACCAAAACCGGCGGTTCAAAAGGTTGCCAATGGCGGTTGGTATGTGCAATTTGGTTCGTATGGAACGCGCGCAGCAGCCGAAGCAGCGGAAAAGAAGATTCGCAGCGGCCACCCAAGTTTGTTTAGTGGCAAACAGTTTGTGATCTTGGCGGCGGTATTACCGAACGGACAAACGACATACAGATTACGTATCGCGTTTTCGACATCGAATGATGCAAATGGGTTCTGCCGTAATGCAAAGTCCGATGGTTTGGATTGCTATGTTGCAAAATAAAAAATAGGAGATAATGATGCTCGGAAGATTGGGTTGGTTAGAAATACTAGTCATTGTTTTGCTGTTAGTGATTTTATTTGGACACAGCAAAATACCAAATATGATGAAAAATTTGGCGAATGGCATCACAACCTTTAAAAAAGAAATGAAAAAGGGCGATGGCAAGGATACCAAAAAAGAGTCAGCCGATACAGCGCCGAAAAAACAAACAAAGGCGCGTACCAAAAAGGCAGCAAAGAAATAAAAAAGGGGCGATTTAAAATCGCCCTTTTTCATACATAATAAAATTTATTCACGTTTTTCGTGTTCTTCTTGTTCTTCGATGGTCATTGTGGCAAGCGGTCGCGCCAGCATTCTTGGCAAACCGATTTCATCACCAGATATAACACTATATCCATATGTGCCATTTTCGATTCGATCCAATGCGCTGTTTATTTTAGCCAGCAAATTGTTTGCACGTTCTGCGGTGCGTAATGTCATTGTGTTTTCCTGTTCAGATATGGCGATGTCCAAATCGTCACCTGTGATATTTGCGTTTGTTTTATTTGCGTTGCTGATATAATTCAAGGCGGACGCATTTTGTTGCAAAATCTCTTCCTTTTGTGATGTCAACAAACGATAAAAATACGCCAAATGTTCTGGACACATATATGGTTCCGATTTTTTTGGAACATATTTAGGTGGTAATTCAATATTCTTATAATTTTTCTTTGCCATCTTTACTATCCTTTTAATTCCTTAATCCAATCTGTTAATGTATCTTGGTCCATCAGGCCGCTGCGTGCTTCAACCAGTTCACCATTTTTAAATGCCAATACGCACGGTATACCACGAATGCCGAACCGCGCAGGAGTTTTATTGTTTGTATCACTAACTTCAAATTTAACAAAGTTTACATCAGGAATGGCGTCGGATGTTGCCTCAAAAATCGGGCCAAACATACGGCACGGACCACACCATGGTGCCCAAAAGTCAACCAGAGTTAATGCACCACCCGTCATACTGGCGAAGTTCTCATCTGTTGCGTGTTGTATTGCCATATTTTTCTCCTTTGGTGTTGATATTTCAGACAAGTGTATTATAATCTGAATAAAAAGCAAGAGAAAACGTAAAATGAATAAAATCATATACTTAGATGCCGCGGCAAGTGCATTAAAGCCAAAATCTGTTATAGATGCAGAGGTAGATTTCTTGCAGAATTCTTATGCGAATTCTGGTCGTGGTATTTGTGCGCGCAGTATTGCGGTTGATGATATGGTTATGCAAACGCGCAATAAAGTGGCAAAGTTCATAAATGCAGATTCAAATCAAATAATTTTTACATCGGGTGCAACGGATGGCCTTAACCGAATTGCAAATATATTAACAAATCAAGATGGCTATTCAAATTCATCGGTGGTTACGGTTTCTGATTTGGATCATCATTCTGCGCGGTTGCCATGGGTGGAATTGTTGCATCGTGGCAAAGTATCAAAAATCCAAGTATGTGATTTAGATGAAAATCTTGATATAAAAATAGACGCAATTCCAAAAACAGATTTCTTGGTTATTACCGCAATGTCCAATGTATTGGGGCGGGCGCAGGATGTTGAAAAAATAATCGCCACGGCACGTAATAAAAATCCCAATGTAATAACAATTGTTGATGCATCACAATATGTGGTTCACGGTAAAATAGATGTAAAAAAATGGGACTGTGATTTCTTGGTGTTTTCGGGACACAAGATAGGTGCCGATACTGGAATCGGAATTTTATATATTAGTGATTCGGAAAAATTTACCGTGGATAAATTTGGTGGCGGAATGGTTACAACGGTTATGGGTGATGATATGATTTTGGAATCTGCACCAACCAAGTGGGAGGCCGGCACATTACCGTTAACACAAATTGCGGGGTTAAATGTTGCGATTGACGAATCGGAAAAAAATCGGCCTGATTTGAATTTGATTAAATATGCGTATGATGAATTATCAAGAATAGAAAAAATAAAAATTATCACATCGCCTGAATCCGCAATTTTAAGTTTTGTTGTGAATGATATGCATCCGCTGGATGTTGGTGCAATGATGGGTGCGCGTAATATTTGCGTGCGCGTTGGAAATATGTGTGCGTCATGGATTCACCGGTACATTGGTATTCCGGGGACGATTCGTATATCGGTCGGTTCATGGAATACAATGGATGAAATGAAACAAGTAATAGAAGTAATAAAAAACATTGTGAAATAAAATGGCATTTACAAAAGACGATATTATTGCGGCACTTAAAACCATATTTGATCCGGAAATTCCGGTGAACATTTGGGATATGGGTTTGATTTACACCATAGACATTTCAGATAAACTTGTTCGTATAGAAATGACGTTCACCAGTCCAACATGTCCAATGATGGAAGAACTGTTAGCCCAGGTTAAAGATGCGGTATCAAAAGTTGTCGCGCCGATTCCAGTTCAGGTTGATTTGGTTTGGGAACCGGCATGGGATTTATCGCGTATGTCTGATGCCGCAAAAATAGAATTAGATTTAACAAATAGTGGTTGGTAAGTATGAATTTTGAACAAATAAAAAAATTATTAGAAATGATAGATGACCCCGTTGCACGATTAGAGGCAGTAATGGATATCGGCAAAGGTTTGGCGCCAATACCCGATGATGCCGAATGTCATGAAATATTAGGGTGTACATCATTTGTTCAAATATGTCGGCGCGGGAATAGTTTTTCTGGACGGGCCGATTCGGCGATAGTTCGTGGAATAGTTGCGATAATGTTGTCTATGGTGGACGGGCGGACACCTGATGAAATACGCCAAATGGATTTGGAAAAATGTTCACAGATTTAAAAATAAATATTGGTGCGGCGCGTTTAAATGGTGTTGCATCTATGATAAAATTTTTAAAGAATCTGTAAGATATTATTAAATTTGTGAATTGCGTCTATTGTGATATAATAAAAAGTAGGATTTTATTCGGGGGCAATAATGAACGAAGACGAAAAAATGTTCCATATCGGAATTGTGATGCTGGTTGTGATGTCCATATTGACGGTCGCGTTACAGGTTTGTTATCGCGTTCAAAACGATGTTCGTAGAAATGTGCATCATAAAATTGTTCAGACACAACAAGATATTGCGGTTGCCCAGGCGAATTTCGCGGCATATGTTCGGCCGGAAATATTGCAAAATTCTGTAAAAAAAGATACGCCAAATGCCGAAGGAATAAGTTTTCATAAATCTGTTGAAATTCAAAATTTACCTGATAGGATAGAAACCAGGTAACATGTTTGAAGTAGGAAAGGACATCTTGAAACACGAATATTCTTCTGGTGGTGCGAATACCAAATGTGGTAAGCGCCTGCGTTGGATTCACATTTTTTTCTGTGCATGTTTTATTACATTTGCGGCATATACGGTGACATATGTTATCCAGGGAACAAGTCGTGTGCGGCCGTCTGATGGTGGCGCGGCGTGGATGGTAAACCGTGCCGATATAATTGATAGGAATGGTGATATTTTGGCCAAGAATGTTATGTCTGGCCATATAACATTGCGGCCGCAGTTGGTCAAAGATCGTGATGCGGTGGCGCAATTGGTACATGAAATATTGCCGTATGAATATTCTGTCCAGGATGTTTTGCAGATATTAAATTCTTCGCGTCGTTTTGTTTATATTAAAAAGTATGTTAGTGACAGTCAGCGTAAACGCGTGCTTAGCGAGAATTTACCAGGGTTGGATATAGAATCTGTTCAGGCAAGAAAATATCCAAAGCGTCGTTTGTTCTCGCATGTGGTCGGGTTTGTTGGAAATGACGGAAATGGGTTAGAAGGTGCAGAAAGAATCTATGACGATTATTTGCGTGATAATGGTGAACCATTACAATTATCATTGGATGCGCGTATCCAATCCGTATTTTATGAACAATTGTCGGCAGCTATGCAGCGGTACCAGGCCAAGAATGCGATGGGTATGTTGATGAATTCGCGGACTGGTGAAATGATTGCGATGGTATCGTTGCCAGATTTTGATCCGGAAAATGTTGGTTTTGATCCGGCATCAAATCGGTTGTTTAAACCAATGCGCGCCACATTTGAAATGGGGTCTATTTTCAAAGTATTTAATACCGCGATGGCAATGGAAAATGGCATTAGTAAAGAATATTATGTCAAAGAACCATTTAAAATCCGTGATAAATTTGGACGTGTTGCGGCCACCATTAGTGATATTAGAAGTTTCCGTCCACCGCGTCCTAATCTGTCTGTGGAAGAAATTATGTTGCGTTCATGTAATGTGGGCAGCGCGCAAATCGCACTAGATTTGCCAGATGGAACACAACCAGAATTCTTTCATCGTATACATTTGGACGAGGCATTAAATCTTGAATTTGGAAAAACAGAAAAGCCGTTAACACCGCGTAAATGGGGACCAGTTGAACGTGCAACGGTTTCATTTGGACATGGAATTTCGGTAACGCCAATGCATTTGTTCTTGGCGGTGAATTCAATGACAAACGGCGGTATGTATATTTATCCAACAATTCAGAAAAAGTCATTTGGACCATTGCGTGGGGAACGTGTTTTGTCGGATGAAATATCATCGCGTCTGCGCGGGATAATGTTCCGTATCGCCGAAGAAACCAGCGGTCAAAAGGCCCGTATAGAAGGTATTCAAATTGGTGGAAAGACAGCAACCGCCGAAAAACGTGTAAATGGTAAAATAGATAAGTTTAAAAATTTGACCGCGTTTGTGGGTATATTCCCGGTTGCTGCGCCCCAGTATACAATAATGGTTATTTTGGATGAACCAAAGGGCACAAATGAAACAGCTGGATGGCGTACAGCGGCATGGAACGCGGTGCCAACCACGGGGAAAATTTTGGATAGTATCCTGCCATTGCTATTTGAATAAATTTATATTATAATTGTCCTGACAATAAAAAAAAGAGTATTAAGTTGAGAACGATAGTAGACAAATCCGTGCTGGGACATGCATGGATTATGGCAGATGGCGATAACGCGCCACTTGTCACCGAAGATGATTTGGTCAGGAATATTTTAATTGGACGCGGAATGACACCCGATGAAATTCCAGGGTTTTTGAATCCGTCCGTCAAAGATTATATGCCAGATCCATTTGTTTTACGTGATTGCGAAAAGGCGATAAAGGTTATTGCCGATTCAATTTATGCAAACGAGAAAATTGCTGTATATGGTGATTATGATGTGGACGGTATTACCGCAACGGCGATTTTTGTGAAATATCTGCGTTTAATCGGTGCGGATGTCGTTTGGCATTTACCAACGCGCGAAGGCGAAGGATACGGGTTAAACAAAGAAGCAATTGAAAATTTACACAGCGCAGGTGTGCGGTTGTTAATAACGGTGGATTGTGGAATAAGTGGTGTTAACGAAGTCGCATATGCAAAATCATTGGGTATGCGTGTCGTTATAACCGATCATCATTCACCTGATAATGTTATGCCTGATGCAGATGCGGTTATAAATCCAAAACGCGTGGATGATAATTCGGGAATGGATTATTTGGCCGGGGTTGGTGTGGCATTTTTGGTATTGGTCGCATTAAATCGTGAATTGAAAAATTCTGGTCGGGTGGAACTGGTTGAAAAAATAAAATTTGTAAATTTATTAAACTTTCTGGATTGTGTCGCATTGGGGACAATCTGTGATACGATGTCGCTTGTTAAATTAAATCGCGCATTTGTTTCAACTGGGTTAAAGGTTTTGAATTTGCGTCAAAATTTGGGGTTGCGAACATTGATGCAAATTGCGCGCGTGGACAAGGTTTCGGTGTATACGGCGGGATTCGTACTGGGGCCGCGTCTTAATGCCGCGGGGCGTATAGATTCTGCATCGCCGGCGTTGGATTTATTGTTAACCGATAATCCAATTATGGCAATTGATTTGGCAACGAAACTTGACCAGATGAATCAAGAACGTATAAATATTCAAAATGCAATTATGTTGCAGGCGACCGAAATGGCCGAAGAATGTTGTCGGTCTGGACGGTGCAGTTTGTTTGTCTGTGGCAATAATTGGCATGGTGGGGTTATGGGAATTATTGCGGGTCGATTAAAAGATAAATATAATTTGCCGACATGTGTTGCCACGCGCAGTGATGATGTGATAAATGGTTCGGGACGTTCAATCCCAGGAATTAATTTGGGGGCAATTATACATGACGCGTTATCCCAGGGTATTGTTAGCGAAGGCGGTGGACACGCGGCGGCGGCGGGATTTTCATTGCCGACGGCCAAGGAAAAAGATTTTTGTGCATTCCTTGAAAACGCGGTCAAGAATCAGTTAAATGGGGTTATGCCTGCGGATGACATCGTGGTAGAAGCGGAAATGGATGCCGCCGGTGCGACAATGCAATTGGTTCATAAATTGGACCAAATGGAACCGTTTGGGCAATCTAATCCGGAACCGGTATTTGTGTTGCGGGGCGCGGTTTTAGATTTTGCGACCCCAATGGGACATAATGGAACACACCTGCGTGGGTCGTTCCGGACGTCTGCGGGGACGCGTCTTGACTTTGTCGGGTTTAATTTGGTCGGAACGCCGGTTGGTGATTTTTTACTGGACGATGCCAACATAAATACTAAAATTATGGTATTAGGGCGGCTGAAAGAAAATGACTATAACGGTCGCAGAAGTGTTCAACTGGTATTGGAAGATATCGCGAGATGATAACAAAAGAACAGATAAAAATTTTTAACGATAAAATATCCAAGGCGCAATCTATTGTGCTGTGTGGTCATAAAAATCCAGA
>JAFZTZ010000033.1 GCA_017618595.1 Alphaproteobacteria bacterium | reverse complement strand
GGACACAGATTTTGCGGCCTCGCTAACATCGCGAATCATTTTGTTAAAATCTGATATAGTATCTGCGCCCGGACCAGAAATAGAATTTGCCAAACGATTTATGCTGGTAACCGCCGCGGTTGATTGTTGCAACAATTCTGGAACATTTTGATTCAGGTTTTGTAACAGCCCGTTCATATTGTTTGATATATCCGATAGCGGAATTTTCTCAAGGTTCTGGGAAATTTCATCCAACGTAGACGGTACAGTTGGAATTTCCAAATCGTCTATGCTATATTTTTCGGCCTGAAACCGTAAGGGATAATTGGGATAGAAATCTAATTCAATTGTCATTTGGCCGGTTAACATACTTTGCGTTTGTAATTTGCCCTTTAGACCGTGTTTTACCAGGCCTTCTATCCATGTGGTCATTTGCGAACGCGACATACGGCCCCGCGCCGTCATACGCGATTCAATTTTAACATACACCGGAATAACGATTTTATTTTCGTTGTTTGGAATCAGTTGAATTTTATCAACGCGCCCAATTGGAACCCCGCGGAAATAAACATTGGATCCCACATTTAACCCCTTTACAGAACCTTCAAAAAACAATACTGGGGTAATGTAATTCCGTTCGAAACTGTGTCCAAAAAAGAATAATACCGCCCCAACGATCAATAAAATTCCGGTAATTAAAAACAGTCCGATTGTCCGCTTGTTTGGTTGAATCATTTTTTATTCCTCCCTTTGCCGCGTGTTAAGAAATCTATGATTTCAGGTGTTTTGGTGGTTGTTAAAATCTTTTGCGGTGCGCCGATTGCACCGACCGTTTTGTCGCAGATATAAACGCCATTCGTGGCCAGATTCATAATAGATGGCAATTCATGTGTAACCATAACAATGGTCGTTCCATGTTCCGCATTTATTTTCTTGATTAAATTATCTAGTTCCATTGATCGAATTGGATCCAAACCCGCAGATGGTTCGTCAAAGAATAAAATGCGTGGGTTTAATGCCATCGCGCGTGCCAATGCGGCGCGCTTTATCATACCGCCGCTAACCTCGGACGGATAAAGGTTCGCGTATTTATCAAGGCCAACGATGCGCAATTTTTCATTTGTTGCACGTTGTATTGCATCTGGTGCCATATCGGTTTCCATCTCCATTGGTAACGCCACATTTTCGCCCAATGTCATAGATGAAAATAACGCCCCACTTTGATACGATATTCCAAATGTTTTAATAACACCTGCGCGTGCGTCCGGGGACATCGCCCATATATCATCCCCGTCTATTAAAATACGGCCAGATTTCGGTGGGACCAAACCAATTATGGAACGCATAATCGTACTTTTGCCACATCCCGACATACCCATAATCACGAATATGTCGCCGTAATTTATATTGAAACTGGCGTTTTTAATAATAACCCTGTCGCCGTATCCAACGGTTAAATTTTCAACGCAAATAAAAGGTCCGTTTTTCCGTGTCATTAAATATCAATCCAGTTGAATATAAGTGTTAATATTGCCGTCGTAACAACGCAACCCACAATCCCAAGCACAACGGCACGTGTGGTTGCACGACCAATTCCATCGGCGGTTTTGGTTGCGTGCATTCCGCATCGGCATCCAATAATTGCAATTACCCATCCAAACAGCCAGCCATGCAATACCCCGACCGCAAAGTTGTTAAAGGTTATCCATTCCAATGTTGTGCGCCAATATTCTGCAACAGATACATTCATCAATGTCACCGCGACGCACATCCCACCGACAATTGCCACGATATCTGCAATAATGGTTAGAATTGGAATGGTAATAGTTAGTGCCAGCACACGCGGCAAAACAAGAAATTCAATCGGTGATACGCCCATTGTTTGTAATGCATCTATTTCTTCATTCGCGCGCATAGAACCGATTTCGGCGGCATACGATGCGCCGGTGCGCCCAGCCATTATAATTCCCGTCATAACCGCGCCCAATATTCGTGTCATAGAAATTGCAACCAATGCCGCAACATATATTTCTGCACCAAATAACTTTAATTGCATATTACCAACGAACGCGATAATAAGGCCAATCATAAAACTAAGCAGACAAACAATTGGAATTGCACGGGGACCTGCATTATCTATTTCGCGCATAATATCGACGCGTCGGGTCGCAGTATGCCCACGCAACATACGCCAAATGGCCGCAAAAACATCGCCAATAAAACCAAACGCACCGCGCAGTTTTTTCACGGTATTTATCGCCAGGTCGCCGGCACGATCCACCAACCCATCACGATTTTTTTTATTCAAACTATAACTATTTTCACGCATATCGCAATGTAATGTCGTTTCTGTACGCACAAATGCCCGCATACACAAATGCGGTCAAACCCCACGAAATACAGAAATTCCCGATCCTCCTATTTCATCCATACAAATTTTAGAAAAAAATGACAGGGCAGGGCAAGGGAAAAATATTCATTACAAACATCACAAATAAAAAGACCGCGTCGCAATTGTGATGCGACGCGGTGCTTGCTTTCATATGGAAGCAATTGGTGGGTTATGTAGGACTCGAACCCACGACCAAAGCGTTATGAGCGCTCCGCTCTAACCAACTGAGCTAATAACCCACGGCGATTATTATTATATATTTTATTTCATCTTGCAAGTTAAAATTTTTCTTTCCTCTTTATTTTTATTCTTTTTTATGCGAATATGCACCTATGGCTGAAATCGTTTCCATTTTAAGTCCTGAACAGTCCGCGGCATTCAACACAATTGAATGCACATCATCAAATGTTCTTATCTTGGGCAGCGCCGGTACCGGCAAATCAACATTTGTAAATTACCTTAAATCTGCGACGAAAAAGCGGGTTGTTTGCGCATGTCCAACGGCGGTTGCGGCATTGAATATTGGGGGACAAACGATACATTCGCTGTTTCAAATTCAACCACGCGATTTTATATTCCCGGAATTCTTGGAACTAAAGGCCAAGGTTCGCAATATCCTGACCGCGACCGATGTGTTGGTCTTGGATGAAGTTTCAATGATTGCACCCGATTTAATGGACGCAATGGATATTCTGGCGCGTCGTGCACGAAAAAATAATGAACCATTTGGTGGAATTCAAATCGTTGCAATTGGCGACTTGTTTCAATTGCCACCGGTAATAACGCGCGATGCCGCAAAATATTATGCGGCGGAATATGAACATGAGCGTGCATATTTCTTTGACAGCAATGTTTATAAACGTTCTGATTTTGTGCGATTCAATTTTGATTTGGTTTATCGCCAAAGTGATATGCGGTTGCTGGAAAAATTAAACGCATTGCGCAGCGGCGATAAAACGGCCATAGAGTTTTTTAATACATGCAGTATCGCCGATGACGAACGTCGGTGCAATGCGGTTTTGATAACACCGTTTCGCGCGGTCGCAGAACGGATAAATGCACAACGTCTGGCACAAATTGCCGCACCCGTTGTTGAATATACTGGGGAATTATCGGGTAATTTTGCGGAACGTGATGTGCCCGCGCCAATGAATTTAGAATTAAAAATTGGCGCCTTGGTTGTGTTTGTAAAAAATGGTGATAAATGGCACAATGGTTCGATGGGAATTATTAGAACACTTGGCACGCGTGAAATTACGGTTCAATTATTAAACCCGCGGCACGATATTGTTACGGTTAAAAAAGAAAAGTGGGAAAAGATAGAATATTCGCGTGATGAAAACGACAGGTTGGTTGAAAACGAAACGGGGGCGTATAAACAGTTCCCATTAAACCTTGGATATGCCATGACGATACACAAAGCCCAGGGCAAGACATTGGATACGGTTGTTATTGATATTTCGCGTGGCGCATTTGAACATGGACAAACCTATGTTGCATTGTCGCGGACGCGTGATGCCGCCGATATGCATATTGCACGACCCTTATCCCCGCGCGATGTAATATTTGATCCGCGTGTATTGGAATTTGTGGAACAAAAATAACGGCATTTGCCGTTATTTTGATCTGCGTTTTGAAATGCTTTGAATGCCTTTACGCTTTTGTCCAATTACGGTTATCAATGCGACAATGTTTGTTGGGCCTTTGTTCGCCCCGCGGGTTATTCCCAAATTCTTACAAACCAATGTAACCAGTTTATCGACGGTGGTAATATCTTCTTTTTCAAATTCATCGGTTGGAATTTTAAAGTGGTTGCATGTTTCCACAACTATCTCGACCATATCCAACGAATCCGCCCCCAAATCATTCGAGAAAGCAGTATCTAAATTTATAGTTTCTGGCAGTTTGTAAAATTTTTTTGCCGTGATTTCTTTGACTGTTTTTATCACTTCTTGTTCTGTCATGTTTTGCTCCTTGTTTAAATATCTTTTTGCATCAAAATCGCATCAACCCCGTCATAGTATTTTGGACGGCGACCATTTTGAATAAAACCGCATTTTTTATAAAGGTTTATCGCCGGCATGTTTTCCGCGGAAACCTCAAGAAAAATTTTATTGGCACCGGCTTTCTTGATCTCGTGTTCCATGAGTCCCAGCATCGCAATTGCGATTCCCGCGCCACGCGCATCGGGGTGAACACCAATCGTAATAATTTCTGATTCATCGCATACGGTTCGCCAAACAATAAACCCATTATCGCTTGCCACAATTTCGCAACCTGATTTTTTTAAATCACGAAATTCATCCGCACTCCAAGGTTTGTGCGGGAAACACAGTTTATGTAAATCGGCAACTTTATTAAACATTTTTATTTTTTGCTTCTTCGGCATAACTTGGACGCAGATACATTGGAACTGCGGGTTCCACATTGCCGCGTGCAATTTTATCCGCAACAATTTGTGGTGTCAATAATAAATCAAATGGTTTATGCCCAACGGTGCGTGGACATTTCATTTGTTCGATTTCTACTTCTTCGATGCTCATTGTGCATGGTGCATGCAGGGGCGATGCCACAAAGAAATCGCCACGCCCAGAATCTATTGCAACAAATGCATCGGGCGTTGCCGCCAAATATAATTCAAATGCATTTATTCCAACAACGGGAATATTCAACCCTAATGCCAAACCCTTGGCATAGGCGATTCCCATACGAATGCCGGTAAAACTGCCGGGACCGACAATGACGCCAATTGCGGTTAAATCGGACCATTTTGCACCACATTCGGCAATAAAAGATTCCGCCGCCGATGGCAATGCAATCGACTGCTTTTCAACCATTACTGATTTATGATGCCCATCCAGCACAAATTCCAAACCATTTCCCGAAGTGTTTATAATAAAAATCATTTTTCTTCCCCATGTATCCGTCTAAGTGTTGCATGCCAATCTTTCAAATATTCATTTTTCATCCGATTGTATATCAACCGTGCCGCAAATCCGTTAATTTTGGTATCTTTTTCCATTGGTGCGTGCGGTAACAGCCCATTATTGTTAAAGGTCACCGTAAATTCCAACGGTATTGTCGCATGATACCCCGCGGTTCCAATCAGGTTGGTCCAGAAAGTGCAGGGCACAAATTCGGTCGCGGATAATGATTTATCGCGCCGATGTGATTCTATAATGGTCCCAGCATCGCGCACCCGAATTTGATACCAATTGCTATAATTCCAAGATACAAACTCGGTCTTGCCCTTGTTTTTATACAGGCGTTTTATATCATTACAAATCTGGATGGCTTGAAAGACGTTCATCTTTGTTTCCTATAAATTAACACCGAACCCGATACGCTTTGAAAAACCGGCCGACTGTTGCAATGATAACAAATCATCTATTTTTTGAATTGTAAATTCTGTTGGTGTATCTTCGCCATCGTTTTCTAGCAAGCGTCTGCGTAATATTGCGGCGATTTCGCGTTGTAATTGGCGAACGCCCGATTCTGCGGTGTATTTGCGAATGATATGGCGTATTGCATCGTCATCAATGGTGATGTTTTCCATATTCCAACCGGTGTCCTTGGCCGCGCGTCCAATAAGGTGTTCGCGTGCAATTTGAACCTTTTCGTCTTCGCTGTATCCCGGAATTTCGATAATTTCCATACGATCCTTTAATGCACTGGACATATTCAAACTGTTTGCGGTCGCAATAAACAACACATTGGACAGGTCGAAATCAACCTCCAAATAATGATCGCGGAACGCCTTGTTCTGTTCTGGGTCCAATATTTCCAGCAACGCGGATTCTGGATCGCCGCGCCAATCACGCCCCATCTTGTCTATTTCGTCCAATACGATAACCGGGTTATTCGCCTTGGCACGTTTCAGGGCGTCCATGATACGTCCTGGTTGTGAACCGATATATGTTTTGCGGTGACCGCGGAAATGCGCCTCGTCAGAGACACCGCCAAGGGATATACGGTGATATTTACGTCCCAATGCCGCCGCAATAGATTTACAAAGTGATGTTTTTCCAACACCCGGCGCACCAACGAAACACAGTATGCTGCCCTTTAAAGAACCAGTCTTTTTCATTACGGCAATGTGTTCCAGAATACGTTCTTTGACCGGGCGCATTCCAGAATGTTCGCTGTCCAGAATTGTTCGCGCCGCACTAATATCAATTTTTGATTTATCCGATTTGCCCCACGGCATAGACAACAATTCATCCAAATATGTTTTGATCAAACCGCCTTCGTTTGACATTGGCGACACGCTGCGCATACGTTTCCATTCGCTCATCGCCTTTTCTTTTACATCGGCAGGCATTGGCGATTTTTCAATCTTTTTACGCATACTGACGGCATCTGTTTCTTCGTCGTCTTCGCCCATTTCCTTTTGAATTGCGCGCATTTTTTCTTGCAGAATCGCTTCGCGCCGACCTTGTTCCATTTGCATGCTGATACGGCGATTTATGTTTTCTTCGACCTTGGATGTTTCGTACATAAGGCGAACCTGTTCAAACAACAGTACCATTTTTTCATACCAAGATTGAGTAATCAAAATCTTGACCGCAGTATCTGTATCCAATTCTGTGGTTTGAATAATAGAATCAACAAACGCCGGCATTGGATAGTTCTGAATCACATTGCGCAATTTATCTATTTTGAATTTGCGGAAATTCGCCATTGCTTGAATTGTATCAAAAATCTTTTCGCGCAGCTGAATTGTGCGACTGTCACCGGCATCATTGCCCATTGGAATTTCGGTGATACGCGCCGAAAATACGCCATTGGCAACGGTTATATCGGTCAACTGTACGACACATGTTGTTCTAACAACCGCATGAATTGCACCATCAGGCATACGCAAAATCTGTGCGATTTCGCCAATTGTGCCATATTCATAAATATCACCCGCGCTGGACGGATATGCGGCACTATGCTGTGGTGCCAAGATTACGCGTTGGCGTTTACTTGCGGCCGTTTCAATTGCATCAATTGATACCGGGTTATCTATATAGATTGGTACTGTCATCTCGGGATGAACAACCAAATCACGACAAGGTAAAATATATTCTTTCATAGCGTATTAAATATAGACCTAAAAATATCAGTTTTCAAGAGTAATAAAAAAATCTGGTTAATTATGCAGTTTTACGGCATTTTTACTATCTTAGGCGCAGGCAAATGAACCGTGTTGTAAAAGAAGTGCCAAGTGTCGCATTTGGTATGTCTTTTGCATAATTACTAATAACCTCAAATTCACAAGTTTCTGCTATAGGGACGATTTCGCTAATAAATTGGCATGTATCTGATGTGGCCAAGAATTTTCCTTGATTGCGTTCAGTAGTTTTATCGTTTTTGTCAAATCCTGCAAGCCATAATAGCCCATTCCCGCGCAGTAATCCTTTGAATTGTAACAGAAAATCATACCATTTTTCTTTTTCAATATGGTGCAACACACAACAGCACACTATCAAATCATATTTCCCATCTATTTCTTTTGGTTCTGTTGCCAAGAAAACTTTACTTATATCGCCGAATTTTTTGCGTAAAATTTCAACAGGAATTTCAGATATTTCAGAAAAATCTACGCGTATTCCCATATTTAATAAATGTTCGCCAATGGTTCCTTCGGCGCAACCATAGTCTAAAACCTTCATTTGGGGTGCTACTTTTGTGTCTTGGACAATTTGTTGAAACATACAGTAATCCCGCTTTGCATCGGTCCATGGTGTAAGACCTTTGCGGTAAATATCGTCCCAAAAATTCTTGTCTTGCATATTTAATTCTCTGGGTTTAAGTCACGGTGCATTATATATCTTTTCTGGTGTTTTGCAAATAAAAATCCCCAAATAATGGGGATTTAGAATCTGTTTTGTGGTCTGTTTAGTGGCGACGTGCGGTGAAACCAGCATTGTGTTGCGCCCCGGCCGCAGAACGTTTCGACAAATAACGTGCCGCGATCAACAAGAACCATTCTAATGAAAGGGTCGCCAAAGCCACGAATTTACCTTCGTATGTTTCAATCCAACCCAAAATATACACTAATTGTGCAATAAAAGAAATGTATAATATACAGAACATACCACTAAAAAATATTTTTTTAATTTTTCCTAACATTTTATTTCCCCTTATTTATTTTTACCTTATAAATCCGGGTTTCTGGTGCCAGGCACCCGGTGGCCCCGCAAAAGCTAAAACGGATATAATCAACAATTGCCAATTACATCCAACCTAGATATTAGGCAGCCATTGCAAGCTGAACGTTATCGTTCGCATTCATTTTTTTATTGGTCTTTAACGACACCACGTCGGATTCAGCCATTTGTCTTTATTTCACCTGTCGAAACTAATACACCCCCATAATTTTTATTGGTGGAGGTGCCGGGTACCGCCCCCGGGTCCAAAGCGACTATTCCACAACGGGTTCAGAATCATCACCGCTTTCGCGGTAAAATGATTATAATCTTTTATACTGGAAATTGCAAGTTTTTAAGTTATAATACCCACTATGAAGTTCTTAGACAAAGCGAAAATCTTTATCAAAGCGGGTGATGGTGGCAACGGTGCCGCCACGTTCCGTCGTGAAAAATATATTGAATTTGGCGGTCCCAATGGTGGTGACGGCGGTCGTGGTGGTGATGTGGTTTTCCGTGCGGTTCCAAACGTAAATACCCTAATAGATTATCGTTACAAAATGCATTTTGCGGCGCAAAGGGGTGAAAACGGTATGGGGAAAATGCGCACCGGTGCATCGGGCGAAACACTTGTATTGCCGGTACCAACGGGAACGGTCATTTTGTCTGAAAACGAAGAAATTGAATATGCCGATTTGAATGTTGACGGTATGGAATATTTGGCGGCGCGTGGCGGAAACGGCGGTTGGGGAAATCTGCATTTCAAAAGTCCGACAAATCGTGCGCCGCGCCAGGCAAATGATGGTCTGCCCGGGGAAGAACGGACGGTTATCCTGCGCCTTAAACTGATTGCGGATATCGGTTTGGTTGGGTTTCCAAACGCGGGTAAATCAACATTATTGTCGGCGGTAACATCTGCGCGACCAAAAATTGCAAATTATCCGTTTACAACCTTGAATCCACAATTGGGGGTTATGTATGCGCATAATCGTGAATTTGTTATGGTTGACCTGCCGGGGTTAATCGAAGGGGCGCATACCGGCGTTGGACTTGGCGATAGATTTTTGGGCCATGCCGAACGAACCAAGATGATATTGCACGTCATTGACGGCACCGAACCCGACTGGGCGGCGCGCTATAAGGCAATTCGTCATGAAATGGATAGTTATGGTGGTGGGTTGCTGACCAAACCAGAAATGGTTGTTATTAACAAAATAGATGCCATCAGCACGGACGATTTGGCCGATAAAATGGCTGCGTTCAAAAAATCATTTGGTCGCAAAAAGAAACCACAGATTTTGACAATCAGTGCCGCCGGCCGCACAGGAGTAGAGGATTTAATTAAAGCAATAGAAAAACTATTCCTGGAGATTGAAAATGGCATCACAAAATAATTTGAATTTATCAGAAAGATTAAAAGCACTAAATATATCCCCAGAAGAATTTCAGGTATTACAGAGATTGGATATCACCATAGACGATATAGAAAAATTACATCAAACTGTTCTGTGGAAAGCAATCCAAACAAAGTTGCAACGTCGCAAAGAAAATGCCCATGTATTGTATAATTTACTTATGGCGATTAAGGCCAATAAACAATCCCCGCACCCAGACGACAGAATAACAAATCCATCGGCAATTAGTACCGCAGGGCAAAGACCTTTATATACGGATGTTGCGGGAAAACGCGCCGCATATAATGCCGCGGTTGATAATAACGAGGTTGCATACATTGATTTTCAGAAATTTATACCGCTTGGGTCCTATGGTGCGGAATTTAACGATGTTGAATACATTGCGGGTCTGTGGCGTGTTCAGAAAAAATTTGAACATACGATAACCAAGGTTCGCGATCGTGAATTTGTATTGGTAAAGAAATTACCGCACACCGAACTGACAGGGTTTGAATTTTATTCTGCGGCGGCTGTCGTATGGGGCGGGGGTGGATGCGACGCGAATGTCAAGAACCCCGATTGGATTGTCGCAAAATATGAAACCAAGCGCGGAACATATTGGGCATATGGCCATACCATAGAAGAAGTGCGCGCATTTTTGGGTGTAGAGATTTATTACAAGAACAAAGATGAAATTGATAGCAAGGTTCTTATGTGCGAATATTCAAAATAATTGCTTTGATTTTTGATTGCTCATTTGTTATCATTTGCCAGAATTAATCCAAGGAGAAAAATATGACATCATTAAAAGGTACAAGAACCGAAAAAAACTTGCTTATTGCATTTGCCGGTGAATCCCAGGCACGTAATCGCTATTCTTTCTATGCATCCAAGGCCAAAGACGAAGGATTCCAGGCAATTGGAAAAATCTTTACCGAGACCGCAGAACAGGAACGCGAACACGCATCGCGTTTATTCAAATTCTTAGAAGGGGGCAGTTTGGAAATAACCGCATCTTTCCCGGCGGGCAAAATTGGCACAACACTTGAAAACTTGCAGGCGGCGGCATACGGTGAACACGAAGAAAATACTGATATGTATCCAAAGTTTGCACAAATCGCAGCCGAAGAAGGTTTTGATTCAATCGCCGAAGTTTTGAAAAACATTGGCTACGCGGAACGCTATCATGAATCGCGTTTCCGTGCATTGATTGATGCAATTGAAAATGGCACATTGTTCAAACAAGATAATATTGTTATGTGGCGTTGCACAAATTGTGGTATGTGGCACATTGGAACCGAGGCACCAAAGGTATGTCCGGCGTGCCTGCATCCACAGGGCTATTTCATCAGCGAAGGAACCATTTCACGT
This sequence comes from Alphaproteobacteria bacterium, assembly GCA_017618595.1. Lineage (GTDB taxonomy): Bacteria > Pseudomonadota > Alphaproteobacteria > Rs-D84 > Rs-D84 > Enterousia. The sequence continues at coordinate 8,774 of JAFZTZ010000033.1, read as the reverse complement.
TGCGATACGAACGAAGGGTTCTGTGAATATGCAAAAATAGATGACTAATCAAATTGTGGTAATAAAAAAGCGGCGCGATTTGCGCCGTTTTTTATTTTGATTTTTTGTGTCCTTTTAATCGGTTGGAATACAATGTCGCCTTTTTATACACTTTTGCCGGCATAGTTGTTTCGTTAAATGTATCTAATATCAATTGTGCGGCGTCTGGGTGTTTCTTTAAATACCCCAGTATGATATTTTCTGCGACATCCATATCCTGAACAGAACTTGGGTTCGCAATAATTTTATCAAACAAACCGGGATTGTTCTTAACAAAATGCCGTGCCATAATCGTTATTAATTTTGGAAATCGTGCGGTGGACGTGTCTAAATCAAGTGTTGCGTCCTTATCTTTGTTGGATATGAATTCGTTCAACTGATATGATATTGTGCTAATATCTTCGCGCATACTGTTCATATAACGACGTGTACGTTCCTGGTCAAAGACAAAGCATAATGTTGTAATTATAAAGAACCCAGAAATCAAAATGTCGCCACGTGGGAATTTTTGGTAATTATTATTAATCAACGCGGTGGTCAAACAGGCGCCACTTATCAGGGTTGGTAACAATGAATTTAACAACCCGGCACGCACCATCAAAAACGGGGGCAGGGAACACTTGCGTTTTTCTTCGCGTTGCCGCGCCTTTTGTCTGTAATGTTCTGTTTTTTCCAGTTCGCGTTCAATTTCGTTGTGTTTTTTCTTGGGGTGTCCCGGAAAGGTTGCTTTTTCTGACTCTTGCAGATATTGGTTTATATCCGTCATATTACCACCTCGCTATGCTATTTATTTTTTCTCAAGTTCATTTAAAATGTCATCCAGTTTCCGCAGGGAACTATTTTGACACCCACGCCCTCTCCAAGATAAAATCTCCTTTCCGTCGTGCTGGTCGGTCACAGAAACACTAAACCGCCACCACCAAAAACCATTGAACAGACACCAATATGGCATAAAAAGCTCTTTGCGCTCACTAACGCGGACAACATATTTTGTATTGCCGGGTAATTCCAGTGATTCTTTATCATTATCATCGCCATAAACTTTTCGCAATTTTCCAACGCGAACATCGTATCCGCGCTTTTCCAATGCCTCTTTGACGGCGCGTTTCATTGAATATCCACCGTATTTTGCATGTACCACGGTACCCGGTTCCATTGTTCCGGGGTGCATATAAACGCTGTTACACGCGGTAAGAGATAACAAAGATATAATCGCAAGTATTCGCATAAAAATATAACCCTAGGTACTGGCATGGTATAAGATATTTTTCTATAAATCAACTTGAAAAATATTGATTTTTGTATATAATACTGGGCGTTGCACCCATAGCACAACTGGATAATGCGCTGCCCTCCGAAGGCAGAGATTGTGGGTTCGAATCCCGCTGGGTGCGCCATTAAATTAAGGAGGGAATAAATGCGGTATATATTGGCTGTATTGGTTGCCTGTGTTTCTTCGGCATCTTTTGGCGCACAAATTTCGAAAGAAAAGTGTATCGCAGATGAAAATATGGTATGGGTTGAAGTTAATCGTGAATGTATCCAAAGAGATCCATGTAAGGAAGAAAATCAGGATTATTGCAGTTTTTATCAGCCAAGAAATATTACCCAAAAGGAACTTTATACTGCACTTGTAAAATTTTATGCCAAAGTTAGATACGATATGCCCGATTGTAATTTTACACAAATAGACGACGTCCATTATGCATGCAGTTCAAATGGTAATTATGTTGTGTTTATATCCGGTATGGATATTCAAGATAAACCGAAAACAGAAGATTCTGAGAAAACAGATAATAAAAAAGACGATGGCACGATTACACTGATGGTGGATTATAAAAACGAAAGACTTATTCCGATGGAATTAAAAGACGCGTCTACAGAGATATGTAAAATTATTGGCGGTCGGCTGGCCACTGATCTTGATAAACCAAAATACAATGGCTACAAATATATTGCGCCCGTTGCGTGCACAGGCGCTACAGATTCAAAATGTGAAGCGGCGGGGAGTATGAACACGCAAGAATTCGGCCAAAAGGTCTGTGATTTATTTGATGTCCAGGATGCGTTAAATATAAAGATCGAGAAAAAACATTAACCGCGTTGCAATAAGCTTAACATAAACGCGTCCAAATCACCGTCCAGAACGGCGGTTGAATCAGTATTTTCAACACCTGTGCGTACATCTTTGACCAATTGGTACGGATACAGGACATAATTTCTAATCTGGCTGCCCCATTCGATTTTCTTTTGGGCGGCCTTGGCGGCATCTTCTTCGGCGGCGCGCTTTTCCATTTCCAATTCATACAGGCGTGAACGCAAGATCTTCATCGCCATATCTTTGTTTTGAAATTGACTGCGTTCATTTTGGCATGTTACCACGATACCCGTTGGAATGTGGGTAATACGAACCGCACTATCTGTCTTGTTAACATGCTGGCCACCTGCGCCCGATGAACGATATGTATCAATGCGCAGATCTTTTTCATTTATATCAATTTGAATTGAATCATCCACATCTGGCCATACATTTACAGACGCAAAACTTGTCTGGCGTTTGCCATTGGCGTTGAAGGGGGATATGCGCACCAAACGATGAACGCCAATTTCATTGCGTAACCATCCATATGCCCGTTCTCCAACAATTCGCATGGTCATACTTTTTATACCCGCGGTGTCACCAATATGTTCTTCGACAACTTCGACCCCAAATCCATGACGTTCCGCCCAACGTGAATACATGCGTGCAATCATTTGCGCCCAATCTTGGGCTTCGGTCCCGCCGGCGCCCGCCTGGATAAACAAAAACGCATTATTGTTATCAGCGGGATTATTAAACAGGGTTATATATTTTGCGCTGCGCGCCTTGTCGGCAAGTTTTTGAATTGCATCTATGACATCGGTATCTTCGGGTGCCATTGCATACAGTTCTTTTAGATTATTATATTCGGCATCCATCGCCAAAAAATCGTTCAATTCACGTTCCTTGGCAGATTTTTTTTGCAATAATGCACGCGCATCATCGGGCGAATTCCATAAATCTGGATTTAATGATTGCTGTGTAAGTTCGGCAATTTGTGCCTGTAATTTATCAAGGTCAAAGAAACCCCCGAATTGAATTCAGGTTTTCATAGATTTCGTTCAAAATATCGTTCATTAAAATCATAGTTAAAATTGTATCAGTAATTTTTTTGAAATCAACCACAAAAGATGATTTGCCTTTTATGTTCAAATGTGATAAAATAGTGCCTAAGAGAGAGGTGTTACATGAAACATTTATTCGGAATAGTTGGCGCGTTGTGCCTGATTGGTGGGCATGCATACGGGATTTCTGCGGGTTCTGTTACCGCAACCACAGCATCGTCGTCGCGTAATATGGTAACGAATACAACAAACACCGCAACCAATTTGCGTGGTAATCAGGCGTTGGCAAATGCATATAAGACAAATCAACGCAACACATACTATATGGTAAATGTGCCCGATGTGGATAGTGCATGTCGCACCAAAATCGACAATTGTTTGTCTACTTACTGTGGCGACATAACCGTTGTTCCAGGCCAGGTTTCTGGTCGTTGCGCCTATGCCACGGAAAGCGAATTATACAACTATGTTTTACTGTGCCTGCGCAATGATAGAAACGCGCTATTGCCCAATTTCGCAGCAAATGTAAAGGTTGGCGTTGGTGGTCTTAATACTGCGGCGCATCTGTGCCCATCTTATGTTCAACAAGAATTGATGGCGTGGCTGTCCATGGCGGATATGGCAAATGATTTAACCAAGGCGCATTCACCGCAATGTCTTGAACGCCGCCAGGAATTAGAAGCGGCGATGACCTGTCATTCGGTTGCATTGGCATATGGTAATGAAACATCCAGTATGTTAATGTCGCAATTAAATGATTTCTGTGGCGCCGGGGTTCAGGGTGGTTCTGCGGAAATGGTTTCGCGTTTTGCCAATGCTGGCAATGTCGGTGCGAATATCTGGGGATGGGCCGAAAAAATTGTTAATTTGGATATGAATAAAAAAGATTCAAATTGGGAATCGGCGGTTGATGCGGTTTTGGCGTCATATACGAATCGTATGAATCTGGCATGCGGTGATGATATGCAATTGAATTTGCCACAACGCGATACTTCAAACGATCTTACAACCTTGCAAAAGGCGGCCATTGTTGGCGCGGCGGTTGCATTCCCTGAAACACAAAAAAAAACTAACGACGGATCTGCCGTAGATCTTTACAAGGAAATAAAATCTGCCGTTGATATCTATGATTATGCCACCGCAGAGCAGGTGATAAATGCAGGGCTGACCAATTCAGTATTAACACAAAACGCATTTTTAACATCCGCACAAATGGATGATATGCAAAAGGCGTACAAGAAAGGCACCAAGGTATTTGTCCTGCGCGACTCGGTTCGTTGTTATACTGTCCAAGTTGCCGAAATGACATCCCAAGAAAAGAGTATGTTGGCACAACAGTTAGCAACATGTGTATATAAATAACGGATGATAATATTGGTTATTCAAAAATACTGGCAATGGCCAGTATTTTTTATTCATATTTATTTTGAAAAAGGGGCTGTTTTTTGATATAATATCTTTCGACATGAAAGTATCGCGCAGGAATCTTTTGCAAATTACCGGTGTTGGTATCGTTATCGCCGGGTTGTTGCCACGCGTGGCGTTTGCCGCGCGAAATGCGCTGCGTTCAATGCGCACCGGTGTTCAACCCGGGGGCAAAACGCGTATAGTAATTGAAACATCTGCGCGTCCATCATATACATTGGTGTATGGCGAAAACACATTAACCATCAAATTATCGAACACGCCCGCGGATGATTCTGTGTCCGCGAAATTGGCGTCGGGTACATTGGTTAAATCTGTGGAACAAACCCAAATTGGAGATGCGTTAAATATTGTCGCAACGTTGCGGCGACCAATTGCAGAAATACCGAAAAACCAAATAATGATATTGGATCCAAATGGTGATAATGATTATCGTTTGGTTCTTGATTTTACCGCGGCAAGCGCAACGCCCAAGGCGGCATCTAATACCCCAAGTGAATCAACAACCGCGGCGGCGAAAAAACATATTATTGTTTTGGACGCGGGCCATGGTGGCAAAGACCCCGGTTGCATAGGCAAGGGCGGAACCAAGGAAAAGACGGTTGTTCTATCCGTTGCCCAGAAACTGCGTAACGCGTTGCGTAACGAAGGGTTTACAGTTTATATGACGCGCAATGATGATACGTATTTGAAATTGGCCGACCGTGCATCTATTGCTGAAAAGAAAAAGGCAGATTTATTTATTTCTATCCATGCAAATGCGAACCCAAGTCGTTCGGTTAAGGGATTTTCCATTTATACCCTTTCTGAAAAGGCATCGGACGAAGAAGCCCAGAAACTAGCAGATGCCGAAAATGCGGCGGACAAGATAGATGTTGATGGATTCGAAAGTTTTTCCAAGGATATTCGTGTGGCATTATCTGCATTGCAACAACACGCGGTGGCAGAAATGTCCGAAGAATATGCAAACGGTTGTGCACGCGCCTTTAATCGCGGTGGCATAGAACAACAGGCCGGTCCGGCGGTTCGTCATGCGCCGTTGGCGGTTTTGCGTTCAACGGTTCCGGGGGCGTTAATCGAATGTGGCCACCTGTCCAACGCGGCCGAAGAAAAATTATTAAAAACATCTGCGCACCAGGACAAATTGGTTGCCGCAATCGTAAGATCTGTAAAAAATTACGATTTTGAAGTATAAAGCCCTTGCAAAATGGATATGCGTTATTTATAATGGGCGACATCCGGAGATATGGCAGAGCTGGTTGAATGCGCACGACTCGAAATCGTGTATACAGGAAACTGTATCGAGGGTTCGAATCCCCCTATCTCCGCCATTTTTTTACTAAGGAGAGATAAATGAAAGAAAATTTATTTCCATTTCCAGAAAATTTTAATATGTATGCAATTTTAGATCATTGCCGTGAGATTCAAGTGTTAACCGACCAACAAAGAATCATTAAGGCGTCAACGCATGCCACAAAGAAGGATTTTGATTTATTATCACAAAAATTAAATGGCGAATTGGCAGATTTATATTTGTATTTAGAAAATTATTTCATGACCAGGCAAGATGTTGTAAAAGCCCGCCGGGAAAAAGTAAGAAGTTATAATAAGAAAAAGTAATCAATATACAAAATGTATTAAAATGATTCACCCACAATTGTGGGTGTCTTTCTATTCACAGTACTAGTTTTTATAGGAAATTTATGATATAATTCCAATTAAATAAATATGAGCAGAATGTCAGGAGAAAAATATGTCAACGATAGAAGATTTTGAAACCGCGATTCAGGATATAAATAACCCCACAAAACAGCCAGACATGTCCAATATGGATAATTGGCTGTGTGTGCATGCCACAAACTATATGCCCCGCAGCAACGAAAATGGCGAATTATATATTCCAACAACGGGTATGGCAACAGATTATAAATATGCCCGCGCAACCGTTCATTTTACATTAAATCAAATTGTTGGCAGTCATTTGGGGGGTAATTGGGATGCATCTCAATTTGTTATATTAATTCCATATAACAAACTTGTTGAATTAAATGGTAATCCAAAGGTTGTGGCAAGTGCAGATACTTATTTTATGCCAAACCCAGATACCGGTATGATTTTACCCAAGGGAACGCGTATTGTATGCCCAAATAATGATACCTTGTTTAGTATTGGGGATGAAATATCAACATATAAAACAAGTGATTTTACAGATGAAGAAATTGAACTAATTTTATCATATTTTGGACCGTCGCTACGTTACGAATACACAAAATATAAAAATGCTGATTTTGTGGAATACGAAATTAGAGAGCTGTTGGAAACCGAAAGCGATATGATACGAGATCTTTATAAACATGCTGAAACCCAACAGGACAAAAGTGCAATTTTACGTATAATACTGGAAAAACGTAAAAATGCGCTTTTGACAACACACCTGCGCAAGATGGTTGTTCATATGACGATGAAAAAAATGGGCTATGAATATGTCGAATCTCATGAAGATGACAATTCCAATAAAGTTGCCGAAACCGCACGTGCACATGGAATCAATGGACATAGTGGCGATAAAGTGCATTGGGAAACGCTGGAATATCAATTTGAACAACGGGGCATTGATTGGCTGGATATCATTCGGTTATGCGAAACAAATGATATAGAAAAAATATATGAGTTTTGTTGCGCATCAACAACCAATCTTTTGGTAAATCTGATATTGGGAAAAGAACCCATGAATGTATATCAAAGTTATCAGGATTTGTTTAAGAAATTTATTGAATCCAAAAGAGTACAAGCGCAAATTAAATTGCAATTTGTGCAAGAATATTTAGATTCGGATGAAGACGCTTCTGATCAAGCACAAGAAGCAACAGAATTATTAAACTATGCGGATAAATTAGAACAGGGCGGGATCAAGGCGTATAGCGGCCCATATTTAGATATCGTGTTGCATCGTAATGCCGCCAGATTAGAGCAAGATTTTGCCACAGCATTAGAAAAATTAAGACAAAATCCAGAGTATCCGATGCTGGTAAAAATGTTAACCGACCTGATAAACGACGGACCCAAATGGTGCAAAACAGAAGATGGTTGGCTAACAGATGAAGATATTTTAACGCCATGGTCTAAGGTTGATTTGGCTAAATTATTAAATGACACTGGGCATAGAACATAAGTATGCCAATTTAATCTTTTTCGGTATATTTTCCGAGTTGTGCAAACATAAATGCCGCTATTATTCGGGCAAGGGCAAGTAATACAAGTAAATATGGTAACATATTATACCCACCAAACACCCCAATATACATCAAAGCGATAATTCCACCCCAACGACCAACAAATGACACAATCTGGCGTGCCGCAAGGTATTCTGTGCGATATTTTTGGGTTACAAATTTTGTCTTGGCAAGGTTTAATACATTTACCGACAAAATTTGGTCCATCATGGCGATTCCCAATGCCACGGTTCCCGCATAGGCCAATGTGCTAAACCGATTAACATCTGACATCAGGCAGATTATTGCCCCCATCATCAATATAGAACACAGACCAATCACCCATTTAAAATCGCGTTTTGAACAAAAACGTCCAAACAGCCACGTTGCACCCGCGGTAAGAAGTGCAAAAACCGTCGTCCATGCCCCAAGGTTCATGTCTGTATGGAATACATATACGATATACAATACCCCAACAGTTTCTAATTCATATGCCAATCCACGCAGAAATTCCGCCGTAAACAGTGTGCGAACACATGGTGTATCAACCGATTTACGCATAAATCCGACCAAATCAGATTGGATTGTAGAACGGTTTTCTATTGGTGGCATCATAACTAATAATCCAAATTCAATCACCCCCATAACCGCCATAACCCATGCAATATTCTGCAATGAACCAATGGTTATTAATGCACCCAACGTAATTGGAATCAGTATTTTTACAATATTTGCGACCGCGGTATCTGTGCCATAGAAAAACATCATACGACGCGCGGACACTTTATCTATAATCATCTGTTGCTGGGCCATGGCATACAATGCATGTTGCACACCATATAGCATACCCAAAATCATAACCCAATTTGCCGCATGGACGCCCAGCAACGCGATTAAAATGATTAAAGTTAATTGTACAAGGATATGCGAACCAAAAATAACCTTGATGTTTCC
>JAFZTZ010000032.1 GCA_017618595.1 Alphaproteobacteria bacterium | reverse complement strand
TGCGGTCGTCGTTGCCGTAGTCGTTGTTACGGTTTTTGTCATCGTTGGAATACGAAGTGCCTGCATAGCGCCCTGGGTCGGTTTAATCGCCAACGAAACACGCGGCGATGCCGCCGATGTTGTTCGTGGTGCGCCCGCACGTATCGCCGCATTTGCGCCGTCAACCATGCACAAAACCGCCAAAAAACTACTATATTTTATCAGAATATTCATTCTCGGTCCCCTTTTGGTATCAATTAATTATATCATACAACCAAATAAAAAAAAAGAAAAAAGTGGTCGGTCGTGCCACCAAAATTTTATAAAAATAATTACTCGTCTAAAATCGCACGCAGTTCCAACATATCATCGGGCAAATCTGTTTTAAATTTCATCGGTTTGCCGGTTATTGGATGCGCAAATTCTAAAATCTGGGCGTGCAACATCTGGCCGGTATGTTCTTTCAAGAAATCTAGCAGGTCTGGATTACGAACCGACCCCAACCGAGTGGCAGCCCGACCATAAATTGGATCGCACAGAACCGGGAAACCATGCGCGGACAAATGCACCCTGATTTGATGGGTTCGCCCGGTCATCAATGTACAACGAAATTCCGATACGCCGGTACGCGTCCACACATCCAAAACGTCCACAATGGTGTGTGCGGGTTTGCCGCCGGTCTTGACCATGGTCATTTTTTGTCTGTTCCGCGAAGAACGCGCAATATTGCCAGTAATATCCGCCCCCGTCCAATTCGGCACACCCCAAACAAACGCGACATATTTCCGCGTCAAGTTATGGGTAGAAAAAACCTTGACCAATTCGCGATATGCCGCGTCAGATTTTGCAAAAACCATAACGCCACTTGTATCCTTGTCCAAACGATGTACAACACCCGGCCGAGTTTCGCCCCCCAACGCCGACAGGTGTGTATGCGACAATATGTTTTGAACAAATGTTCCGGTTTTATTGCCCGCCGATGGGTACATAACCACCCCACGCGGTTTATTCACAACGATAATATCATCGTCTTCGTATAAAATATCCAAATCGATATCGTCAGATATGTTATCGGTGGCAACATCGGTTGGCGCATCGGGAATTGTGACCGTAATTTTATCGTCTGGTTTGACCTTGTCAGAAACCTTTGCGTTTTTTCCGTTACGGGAAATTGTAAAATGCTGAATCTCGCTGCGTGAAAATTCGGGCAATACGCCGACCAAAAATTTATCCAGTCGCACCCCAGCGGATTCCAAATCAACAACAAAATCACGCGTGTCGGTCATGGGTTATTTATATTCCTTCCATTCTGGACCGGTTGCGCATTTGGATATATCAATTTTTAATTCGTATTCGCCACTAACCGGGCATGTCAATATACCCTTGCTTTGTGCCTGGTCCGCATCACGCGTCGCATTACGCCATGCAAAACTTATACTTTTGGGTGCATGCACACATACAAGACGCAATTTACCTTCGCTTTTGTTATTTGGTCCCAACCATACACGAACGCTGTCTGCTTCGCCATAGCATGGAAAGGCATCCAGGTAATATAACACCAGCCCCTGTTTCACATCAGAATTATTCCATTCGAAATTTCCAATAAATTGACGCAACGATAATCCGGTCAGCGCCGACCAATCTGTTGTTGTTGAAAAAATACTGACCCGTGGTTGCGGTGGTGGCGGATTATCGCCAAACGCCGCACACATTGGTAATACACATGCAAACAGTGCAATTAATTTTTTCATTATTTCGCCCCTCCCTGCTCTGATTCCAATAGTTCAACCGCGACACGTTTTACGCCAGGTGCAACATTTGATATCGTGTGCGAAAATTCAACCGACTGCCCCGCGTCCAACAATGTTGCCGATGGCATAAATTTCTGGCGCGCAATTGGTGAACCCGACGCATCATACAGAACAATTACCAAATCTGGCAGTCCATAAATATCATCTGAACGATTTGTTACCGTTCCATTAACCGTAATTTTTGGTGCGTCCGCATCAGTTATTGTTTCAACCTTGGTAATTGTGGCGACCAACGGTCTTTTATTTGGATCATCACGGCGCGATGTTATGATAACCGCGACCGCAAACACCGTTGCCGCCAGCAATGCACACAACGACGCGACAAAAACCATTATACTGGCACGGCGCCCCGCACGTTGTGGGGTCCATACATTGCCACAGACGGCGCAGCGCACCGGTCCATTTGGCACATCGGTTAATGTATATTCTGTTTTGCAAACGTCACATTTTACTTTCATATTATGTCCTGTTTTACAATTGTTATACCATAAATTATTCCAATTTCAACATGCGATATTTCCCACGCACATTTTGCTGAATATCACGTATCGCATTCAAAAAGTCCGCCATTGTTGCATTCTTGTTTGCGACAACACTACTAAATATTCGTGTCACCACAGACCCCGAAACAGATTCTTTGCGCAATATCTTGGGTGCCATATCTGATAAAGTCGGTGAATTTATATCTGCAAAATTGGCAGTCATTTTTTGCAAATCCCAAAAATAATTTGAATTTGTTGAATCTACAATTTTATTCTTAACAACAAGACGCGGTGTCAAAGACCCAGTAAAACCAACCGTTACATACAGCGCACTTACGCGGCCTTCGGTCATATCCAGCGAGCCCGTCGCGCGCAATGTTGAAACGCTGTCGCTGGGGGTGGATAGGCTGCCAAGTGATAAGTTATTAACCCATAAATTATCAACGGTAAGATTTGAAACCTTGGCCATGTCGGCAAGATTTAATGTCCCGGATACCGAGATATTTTTTGAATCGCCCGACATCGCACCCGACACAACAGCAATTGGCGTATTAAATGTTGAATCTATGGTTGTACGGTTTGTAAATATCAAATCGTTTGTTGATATTTTTTGTGTATCCAACAATTCGCCCAATGATAACCCGGCGGCATTTACAAATGTTGCATTTTTAATATCACGATTTCCAATATTCAATGCCGACAACATCGTTGCATCTGCCGCAGATTCAGACGGCACACGCCACAAATATAATGAATTATCACGATTTATTGCGGTTGTTTGAATAATGCCTGATTTATTTTCAATATCTAAATCGACCATATCGGTGCGCCATGTTCCGAACCCACCGTATCCCTTGGTTCCGTCAATAAATCCAATTTTATCATCCCCCATTTGCACGATTTCACGCGTGCGAATTGGCGTAATGTCGGCATCATCAAACACTATGATTCCCTGAAGTGCGGCCTGATCGCTAGCATCCACAGATTTCAAAATTCGCAATTGGTATTTGTCTTTGGATGCTTTTACAAATTCTTCATCTAATCCATATGCAACTAAATCGGCCAATTCCAACCTAAATATTGTGCGACCAACGGTGGTCAGCATACTATCTTTGTTTTCAACAATATAACGTTCCAATACCGTTTGTATTTTTTGCATATTGCGTGCAACTTTTAGATTTTCTGCACGCATAATTGCGCGTTGTTGATAACTGTATATAAATGGCATTAGCGTCGCCGCCAAACCAATGGTCAGCAAAAATTCTATCAGCACCGTTCCACGATTTGAAAATAAATTTGAAAAGATGCGATTTCTGTATTTCATTTTGTTTTCCAACCGCTTTCTAATATACTGTTAAACTCATCGGATTCTGGCATTGCCGGAATTGACGCACGTGTTAAATTTAATACCTTGAATGATGGTGGGGTTGTGGATGGGAAACTCCACGAACCCAATTTTATTGGTGCGGTTGTCGACAACAATAATTCACCCGACACCGTTAGCCCAAAATTTTCATAAAATGTTATTTCTGTGGTGTTTATATATGGCGCATAAACGGAACCAACCGTCATACCGGCGAAACCACTTATTGTTCGCACTGTTGTTGATTTTAATGTAAGGTCATGTGCAACATTTACGCTTTTATTTATCGTTGCACGATCTGTGATTATACGACCATTAACCGTATATGCGGAATTATTTATACGCTGGGCCTCTATATTACGGAAACCGTTTATATCACCAGAAACACGCAACACACCAAATTTAACATTATCACCATTAACATTTGCGCCCGATGAAAAATAAACATTTTTTGCATCAACAGTATCTGAATTTACAAATGTCGCGTCTAAATTGCGGACCTGTAATGATTTCGCAACAATTCCACCAACGTTATAGACATCGTGTCCGCCCATATTTAAATCACGTTCCATCATATTCAGGTTATCATCACCCGATGACCCACGATGCAAGAATCGTGCCATATCAATGTCTGATAAATTACGCGTTATTTTGTAAACCAAATTGCCTTCTTGAAAATCTGGTGCAGTAACCGCCCACGAATCTCCGTATGCAATGCCATCGGGGCCAACCAACGCCGCATCACCACCAATATTTTTTGCAATCTGTGCAACACGTTTTGTCGGCAAATTAAAATCAAACGCCAAATACGCATCTATGATTATGCCGCCACGAACAGAATATTTATCTATGAACCCAGATGCAATTACATCAGAAAATTCGGCCAATTCTTCTTCGGACAATTTTATCTGCGCAACATCAGGCCATAAATCTTGATTTATACGAATAAAGTTTAATACACCGCTACGCAAACTAATTATGTCATTTGCGATTGCCATATTATGCATATTATGCGTTGCTTCGGTAATCATAGAATATGTAAACGGTGCGGCAACGGCAATGATTATGAATGCCAATAAAACCTCTACAACACCGCCCCCGGACTGTGCGGTAATTTCCGAACGATACCTGGGCGAAAAAATTCTAAATTTATTTACAATCATTTCCGCCCTCTATTAAACATTGTTTCATATTTATTCTATGTTCCAAACGTTGCCAATAAACATATTGGCATATAATGTATTGCGCCAAAGATTTTTGATTATATTTATTACCCAAACCTTCAATAATAGAACTGCATTTAACTGTTGATGTACTATCATCGGTGGGTTTGGCCAATATAGAAAATCCATCATTGTCTATTGTTTCAACAAGAACGTCTGGCAACACAGATGCACCCGCAGGTCTGATGTCCAAAATAATTGCACCATCACCACCGCGCGATAAACTATCAGATGTTTGGTCGCGCAATGTTATGTTCGACGAATATATGTATTCTGTTTCTATACCGCTGGCGGTGCTGTATGTTAATGTGTCCGAATCAATGAATACATCTTGTCCACGGCTTGCGTTAATAAATGACGAAACATCCAATCTTTCAACATTAAATGTAATACGACTGCTGATAATACTGCCCCCGATGTTCCATTTTTCCGGTCCCAAAAATCCGGTATGTCCGGTTGTCATATCCAAACTATCGAATGCAGCATCCACAGCAATCAGATTTCCCGTATCACCATATCTTGAAATTGTGCGCGCCACCAAAGAATCTGTTTTCAATGTTCCACGCGTCAATGACAATGCGGAGTCCCCGGCACCTGTTTGAAAAACAACCTTGTTCGTATTTATCGTCTTTATATTATTTCTTTCTTTACGCCCGACTTCATTTCCGGTAACCGACAATGTTGTAAATTCACCGGTATCAGACACCGCACGCATTGCCAATATATTTGCCGCATTATCAAATTTAAAACCACCCATATCCAAATCAGTCAAGAACCCCGCAAAATCAGCATTTTTTTCATTTCTTTTCACAACATCAGAATACATTTCGCCAAGTTGAACACCAATGTCTATGTCGCCATCTGGGTCATTTGCGTTATATATTGCAAAGAACCCTATTCTGCGCGCAATTTCTGCGCGTTGCACCGTATTTAATTTCCCACCACTTAGCCGGATAAACGCAGATATTTCAACATCATTTTTATTTATAATTAAACTAATATCTTGGCCCATTGGGGTTCGCGCAATAAACCCAAGTGGCAATCCATATGGTTCCAGTTTATCCACCAAATTATTTCCCGATAAAATCGTTGTATCATACGACAGAGAATCCGCATTTTCTTGGATATAAATTTTTGCTGCTGTTCTTGTAACATCAACCTGACGCGTGGTCGCATACATTTGCGCACCAATATCATTCATCGACAAACGCCGCGCAAAAAAGGGTATAAAAACGAACACCAACGTCAGTGCAAGTAGCGCCTGAAGCAAAAAATTTCCACGTTGATTACGCACAATTCCCCCCATGTATATAAAAGCATAGCAATTGAAAAAAAATATTGCAATTGGTTTTAAGATGTTTTACCATTAGTTTCGTTTGATAGGGGTGGTTTGGCAAAATGCCGTGAACCCAGAAATTATTTCCAAAACAAAAGAATTAAAATGTTAAACAAAAAAAATCAGCAAACTGCACGAAACCAATCTTCTGTTGGTATGATGATTCAACGTTGTCACAAATGGCGTCAAAAACGCAAACAGTACATGGACCAGGCACGCGTTGCAACGGACGAAATTGAACGCGAACGCTTGCTTCAGGCGGCCGAACATTATGGTCGTATCGTCAACGAAGAACAAAGCAAGATTGATTCAACGCGTGATCCAAAGGATAAAACACCGGTTGATGTTCCATCCGCAGATACCGCGACAACAGATGGCGCAGAATCTGCTGAATCGTCTGAAAATGTTGATGACGAAGAAAATGCATTTCCAATGTTTTTAACAACATTGAATTAATCAAACGGATTTTCAGATTTTTTATATTCTATCGTTATGGGCAAATGTTCCCATTTCAATGCCGTTGCAATTCCACGACGCAGATACCGTGTGTATGATTCTGGAATATCAGATGCACCACCAACATTTATTGTTATGCGCATTGGATGACGACCCGTCTGTGATGCAAATTTGATACGCATTGGCCGTTTCAAACGTGACATTGGTGGTTGACGCGATTCAACCAATTCACCAATGATTTTGTTTATCAAACTGGTTGGGGCATTTGCATTTGAAATATCCCATTGTTCATAAATGCGCTTGAACATATTTTGAACACCGGTTCCGGTTTCCGCCGATATGGCAAGTATCATTGGTTTTATTATCTGGTGGAAAGAATTTGTAAAGTGGTGTTTCAACTTTAACAATTTTTCATCACGTTCGGTGGCTTCTACCAAATCCCATTTATTTAATGCGACACACAAAATCTTGCCCGCATCATATACACGCGCGGCAATACCAAGCGCCTGGTTTTCAATATCACGCGTAGCATCAACCACCAAAATAACAACATCTGCCTTTTCTATGGCATCCAAAGATTTTAATGCAGACAATGTTTCGACATCATCGCGAACATTTGATTTCCGACGTAACCCCGCGGTATCCATCAGCAAAATATCGCGGCCGTAAAATTTTACTGGTATTTTGACCGTATCACGTGTGACCCCGGGTTCATCTTTGACAATTTGACGATTTTCACCGATTACGCGATTCACCAACGTTGATTTACCAACATTTGGTTGCCCCAGAACCGCGATTTTCATACGTTTTTCAACAACGGGTTCACTATTTTTGGTGGATGATGGGGTAATACCTTCCAAGAATTCAAATATAGAATCGAACCCGGTTTTATGTTCCGCCGAAATTAACACCGGTTCCCCGAATCCCAATTTATAAAATTCGTGGATATCGGCCATACGCCGTCCAGATTCCGATTTGTTAACCAATAACAATACCGGCGCACGTGTTTTACGGCGTACCGTCCGCGCCCAATCCATATCTTCGGGAATAAGACCGACCCGACCATCAACAACAAACAGAATCGCATCGGCTGTAGAAATGGCATCTATGGCCGCAACCGTAGAATCCGCCGCGATTCCCGCACGCGCTTTTTCCAAACCTGCGGTATCACGAACCTGGCATTCTGGGTGTCCAACCAATGTCCCGTATATCGTATCACGGGTCACACCCGGTCTGTCATGAACCAGCGCATCGCGCGTCCCCGTCAATGCGTTAAACAATGTTGATTTTCCTGTATTCGGCCGTCCGGCAATTGTTATTTTCATCATAGTTTTTTCCGTTGATTTTTTATAATTATAAAGCAAAAATATAAATAATCAAATAAAGGGGAGCGTTGCGATGAAAAAAATTACACAATGGTACAGATCTATTAGGAATATAATTGTAAATCCACGGCGTTTCTTTTCCAAGATTGTCGCAGATGGCGATATTGAAGAATCTATGTTAAAGGCGTTTATATACGGCCTGTTGGGCGGTTTGCTGGTACTGGGGTTGCACCTGTTAAATCACGCATCTGTTACCATAAGTTCGGTATTCACCGCGATTATTATTGTGCCGGTTGTGGCGGTGGCCATGCTGTTTGTTGGTGGGGGGCTGATGATGTTGGTATCTGAAATTACCGGTGGCGAACGCGACTGGGAAATTGCGATAAAGGGCTTAGCATCCATATTCTTTATATACCCGGTGATATTGGTAATGAACGCATTGGCATTTAATTGCACATCATTGTGGATAATCAGTATTATCGGCGACGCCTATATTTTATTCTTGTTCTATAATATTGCGCTGTATTGTATGCGTGGGCGTCGTGGTGCGGTAATTACGGTTGTTGGTATTTTTGCATTATTCTTGCTGACAGTATATTTGTCTGATTATCACCTTGGGTGGTTATGGATAAAGAACGCCAGCGCGGCAATATCGTGCTATCATGTTTAATTTCCAAAGCCCGCAAATGCGGGTTTTGTTTTTTATTATAATGTGATATAATATGCATATCCGTATAACCAAGGGGGAATATATTATGGGTGACGCAGCATCAGATTTGGCTTTGTTCAACAATATTAAAACAACTTTCAAGGCACGCCAATCTGCGTGTAAAGTGTTACACAGCCAAGATGGCACCCAAGAAACATATACTGTATATGATGCGCCGTATTCTGCACGCAAGGTTCTGTGTAAAATCACACATAATAAAACAAATGATTCTTTTGAAATTGTCGTTCCCGACAAAAGCGCACCAAATGATAAATTCATAAAATTGAATGGTATTCCAACGAAATCTATCGAGACATTTTTCTATGACGATGTTGCGTCCTGGTATGAAATAGAACCGTTTATAGAATTCTTAAAGAACGCCATACGTCAACCAGACATACAAATACGACAAAGAAGAAAACCACTAGAAGGATACAGAGTTTTTAGAAACGGTCAGGTATTCTTTTCTATTGTAAAAAATAAAAATGGCACGTATGTGTTATCATTACCCGCCACAGAAACCGAACCGGCAACTGAACTGGATGCCACACGCGTCCCAATGGATGAATTGTGTAATATTTATGATTTGGTAGAATTAACATACGAAGTAAATAAATTATGCGAAAAATTATACGAACCCAATGTAAATATCATCAAAGAAGACGATGACGATGCCGACATCTATATTATTGCAAATTACATGGGTGATGTATTATTTGAAATATCCAAAAATGGACTTGGGGATATATCCATGACCGTTCCGGTGGCCCAAAAAAATGACGACATTGTTATTGACGATACTGTGGCAGATGTCGCAAGAATATTCCAAATCGTAGAACAACGGCACAAAGACATTATGATTGATAAATATATGGCCAAGAACGAATATAATATGTAATAAAAAACCCGCATTTGCGGGATTTTTTATTCCAATATTTTTCCAGTTTCGGCATCTATTTTTTCCGAACCAACCTTAATTATTTTATCTTTATATTTTGGTGTTCGCGACTTTTTAATCGCGGTGCGCCAATAAATTGCGCCATCCTGCATACGAATTGCATTTAAATTATTATCTGTATCCAATACATAAATTGCCGCATCTGTTAAAATAAAATTCTTTTCCACACCAATATCTATGCACCATGCAGCACGTCCCGTTGCATCAGAAATTTTACAGAACGCATCGCCAAGCCCACCGACATAAACATAATTTTTATAAATTTTCGGTGCGGCGATAATATCAACAACTGATGCGCCACCCATCATATTACTGGCGCGATAGACATCCGCAATCCATGCCATTTGACGTGTTTTCCCATTTACCTTAACCAATTCCCCCGTGGACAGTCCTGCATAAACAAAATTGCCGTTACATACCGGTTTTTTATCGCCAGCAACATAGTTATTTGTTGCGAATCCCGAAAATATTTTACGCGTGTCATCCCATATGGTGTTATCTGGCTTCTGGGTATATGGACATTCTGCATCATTTTCTATAACGGCATTATCCGATACATTTGGCACAGATGTATTTAAAATATTTAAATCATTTGATGTGAAAATATCACTACGCACCCCTGGCAAAATCGGGTCATGACTGTCGCATGCGGCAACCACCAAACAAATTCCGGTCAAAATTGCGATTTTGCGCATGGTGACCTACCTTAAACTTTCGGCATCTGATTTAATTACCGCCGGTGCATCCGAATCATTTATGATTTTATCCAACCACTTGTTTGCCACTTCGCGTTCGCCAACAGACAAATATTTCTGGGCAATCGTCAATGACGCCGTATAATAAAATGGTGATTTTTTAGTATTTAATGGGGCCAGGTATTTTTCAACCGCACTAGCATCCATTTCATCACCACGTATGGTTACAATATGCATACGCGCCAAATCACGAAATTCTTGGGTTTTGCCACTCTTTACCAATTCATCCAATTTTGCAACATCTTTGTCCAATGTATATGCCTGGAACATTGCCAAATCTGCGGTGGCACCCGAAGTATTTTTTGCAATTCCAACCAATGCGTTCGCATCCGTATTTTCCAGGGCCGTTTCATAATTTTCGGCGGTTGCCATTTTAGATGCATGATGCGCACGAATACCAATCTGGATTCCGGTCACAATAATCATAACCCCCAACGCGCCGGCAATTATATAATTACCGTATTTTTTCAAAAACTGCTGTGTTTTTTCATTATTTACATCTTCCCATACTTCACGATACAGCGCATCTTCTGCGTGTTCTTGGTATGTTTTTTGTGGGGTTTTGACCTTTTTATTTCTTTCAAGCATATTCGCCATAGAATTTTTCTCCTGTATTTTTTTTGGTATCTTGATAATTTCTATTTTATTGCTATACTATAAATGTTATGAAAAAGCAAATCAAGAACGCATTAGTACCAAAATCGGAAAACCCTGTCGTCATACCAACCTATGGCGACGATACAAGTTTGTCCAGTTATATTCGCGCAATCAGCCAATATCCCATACTTTCCGCCGAACAGGAATATGAATATGCGACCCAATGGGTCCAAAACAAAGACCAGTCCGCCGCGGAAAAATTATTGGTCAGCCATTTGCGCCTTGTCGTATCGGTGGCATACGATTTCCGTAATTATGGCATTCCGGTTCAAGAATTGGTGGCTAGTGGTAATATGGGGCTGATGCAGGCGCTGCAAAAATTTGACCCTGAACGCGGTTTTCGGTTTTCGACCTATGCAATGTTTTGGATTCGTGCGGAAATTTATGAAACAATTTTGAATAATTGGTCTATTGTGAAAATCGGCACATCGGCGAATCAGAAACGCGTATTCTTTAATTTAGCACGTGCGAAACGCGCATTGGGTATTATGGACGGAAATCTGTCCGATGACCAGGCCGAAAAAATTGCCGAATATCTTAGTGTGCCGGCCGAAGATGTAAAACGTATGTCAACGCGAATCGTTGCACGCGATTTATCATTAAATTCACCGGCGCGCAGCACCGAACAAGAGGGTGCAGATATGCTGTCCAATATGGCAGATAATGGTGTTAGTATTGTTGAAAAAAGCGAACAACACGAAATGATGACGCGTGGTGGCGAATTATTGCGGAAACATCTTGCGGAACTGCCTGAACGCGACCGCGAGATATTAACGGCGCGGCGACTTAGCGAACCTGCGGCCACATTGGAAATGTTATCCAAAAAATATAATATATCACGCGAACGCGTACGCCAGATAGAAGAACGCGCATACAATAAACTGCGTGACGCGATTTTAAAAGAAACAACGGGCAAAAAAGATGACAAATAAATTATGTTCTATTGGTGCAATTTTGGCGGCGGTCGCGCCGTTTAGCGCGAATGCATTGGGATACCGGGCAAGTAATTATAATGTATCACTTAGTGGTTATGGAACCATCGGTATTATTGAACCAAATTTTGACAAGCCCGATATTATCGATGATTTTCGTCTGCGCGCGCAATTTGCATTAACACCATCGAATAATCATTCTTTTGGCGCGGTATATATGATAGACGAAGATGCCGTATACGATAAAAAATGGTTACACGATGCATTTGCATTCTGGCAATGGCGCAATGTTGGTCGTATAGAGGCGGGTTTCACAGATTCCGTTGCGCATAAATTGGGTTTGGGTTTACCAGATGTTGGTGGGTTGCGTATAAATCACGATTCACTTGTTTATCGTAAAATGGGAACGGGTGGTGTTGTTATCGCAAATAATGAAATAACAAATGGTGCGGATGCATTACGATTAAATGTTGTGTCGGCATCACGCAACGATGTTCAATATGGTGTGTCGGTTGCGGGTATCACCGGCGATTATGATTTCGGTGTTGATGCAGGAATAAAATTCAAACAGTCATCCGCCAAAACAAAATATGCATTTTCAATTGGCGCATCGTTTATGAATAAACTTGATGATTATGAAACGGCCGCTTTTGTTCCAGATGTGACGGCGGATTGGCGCGCCCAGTTGGCAATTGGCACAAATATTCAATACAATAGTTGGGTTTTCGCATTAAATGGTCGCCTTATTTATGACAAAGATCCCGTTGGCGTGGCCGCCGATGGTTTTACAGCAGGTGCAGGAATCAGTTATGATTTGTTAAATTATACCGTGTCATTGTCATATATCTTTTCCGATACAGGTATATGGCATGATGATTTTGAAAACTATGCGGACCATACGGCGCTGGCATCATTTAGATATAAATACAGCAAATATGTTGATGGATGGACATCCATTGGAATATCCCGCAAAGAACCATTTCTGGCCGCGGGTTTGCGTGTAACGTTTTAATTAAAAAACGCCCCAAACGGGGCGTTTTTTGTGTTCAACTTTTTTTTATTGCAATGCTTCAATCAGTTTCTGCAATCTTGTCGCAGTATCTGCATCGTTCAAGGTTGCCGCAATGGCATATGCCGCTTCAAGATCGTTCTTTGCCGCATCTACATTACCGATACTAAGATTTAATCCCGCAGACTTTTCAAAATAAGTCATCGCATGCATAGATAAATCTTCTTTTTGTTCGACCGTGGTTGTTCCCTGAATCTGTTCAGAAATAACACGAACCGCGGATGCATAATCGTTAATCGCGTTTGCATATTCACCAACTGCGGTGTATGCTTCGGCACGATCCGCATAAACGGTTGCACTAACCGTACCTTCGGGACGTGACAACGAATTGGTGTAATCTACAATCGCACCTTCCCAATTCTTGGCCCACAAATTCAATTGCCCACGTTTTGCATACAAATCACGCAATTGCAATACATCGTTTGGTTTTGCAACATATGCCGCAATTGCATTGTTGATGTCGTTCATCGCCGCATCAAAATCTTCCAAACGTGTATTCAATAAAGAGCGGTCATAATATGCAATTGAATTTGTTGCATCCATGGCCAACGCCGTATTGAAATCGGTCATTGACGCTTCGTAATCACCAACCTGCATATACGCTTCGCCACGCAAGATATACGCATCTATCATATTTTCATCTGCAACAATCGCCGCCGTTAAATCAGCAAATGCAGAATCCATATCGCCGGCCAAAATTTCGCTTTTGCCACGGGTATAGTAATCACCGGCACGCATCAAATTTTCTTCGGTAATTTCTGTTTCTGCAACTGGGTTTGTATTTGCGGTTATATGACTGCGTCCCAAAATATAAAATGTCGCCGCGATAAAGAACAGAATGATAAACCAATAAACATAAACAGATATCGACCATGATGATGCACCACGTGATGCGCGTTCCGAGGTCTTGATTTGAACCCCACGCACCGCGGTTGTCTTGGTTTGTGTTTTCTTTGTGATTTTTTTATTCATGTGAATCTCCCTTCCCTTTAGTTGCATTATAGAGAATATTTTGTAAGTGCGTCAATTGTTTTTTCATCTAATTCTATGATTTTTCCAACCGGAATATTTTTTATACTAACCGGGCCATACATTGTGCGATGCAAAGTTCGCACAGGCAACCCACAATGTTTTAAAACAATACGAATTTCATTTTTTTTACCTTCTATAACAGTAATGCGCAACCGTTTGTCTGGCAAAATTTCTATTTTCATTGGGCGATATTTAATTCCATCAATTGTTGCACCACGACGCGCCTTGTCCAACTTTGACATATCTGTTCCAACAACATCCGCGACATAAACACGTGGAATTTTTGAATCGGGATGTGTTAATTTTCGCGCCAGCAATCCGTCGTTTGTCATCAACAATAAACCCGTTGTTTTGTAATCAAGTCGCCCCACATACCGCAGGTTATGATATTCACGTGGCAACACATCATAAATTGTTTTACGACCATCTGGGTCACGCGTTGTGGTCATTGTATCTATTGGTTTATGAAATGCGTAAACACGCGTATCATGACGCGGTTCTATGCGCGTGCCATCTATTTTAATTTCATCGTCTGCATCCACAAAATGTACCGGTGTTTTTATAATTTCACCATTTACACATACGCGACCATCTGCAATCATTTGTTCTGCACCACGACGCGATGCTATACCGCTATCTGCAATAAATTTTGCGATTCTTGTTTTCATTTTTTTATCTTTTCAATGGCAATTACGGCTGCAACTTCGGCGCGCAAAATTGTTTTGCCCAATGACAACGGAATTGCACCCGCGGCATCCATCGCAGCAAATTCTTTATCCGAAAAACCGCCTTCGGGACCGACCAAAATTCCACGTGCATTATCTGGGGCAGTATTTGTATCTGGATTTTTATCCCCGTACGCAAAACGTTCATCGGCAAAACATAGTCCCGGTAAATTTAATTTATCAAACAATATTGGCGCGGAAATTTCCGGCACACTATTGCGATTTGATTGTTCTGCTGCCTCAATTGCTATTTTTTTCATACGTTCCCAATTCACATGATTGTTCACCGTCCGTTCGGTAATAACCGGTTGCAGACGCGCAACACCCATCTGGGTTGCCATATTTATTAAATCGTCGGTGCGTTTAATCGGTGCAAAATAAAGTGTAATATCATAAGATGGATCCGGATGGTTTGTTTTGTCGCCGACAATAATATTTTTTCCATCCGCCGACAGCACAGCCGAAAATTCATTTCCACCACCAAACACCAAACATTCGTCTGTGCGCATAACATGCGATAAATAGTGCGCAATATCGCGCGATGCAATAATAACGTCACCAGATGCCACATTTTCACCAGCAAAAATTCTTGGAATATTTTTCATTAAAATCTTATTTCCTTGCTTTATAAATTTTGTTTTTTCTGGTATAATCATAACACGATGGCAGAAAAGTTCAAGATTTTATCTGTGGGTAAAGATAGTAAGGGTTTGAATATTTTCAAATCCACTTCTTACAAGGAACACGAACAGGCCCCAATGGCGCAAACCTTTTGGATATTGCGGTGGACCATTGCGGTGTGGTTGGTGTGTGCGGTCGTATTTGGCATATCGTTTATTATTGAACATATTTGGCGGTATGGTTGGTCACCCGCAACGGCGGTTTGGATGAAGATTTATTTAAACAATGTGTTATCATCGGCGGGGCTGTCGGTGGTTGCGGAAATTCCGTATTGGATTTGGCGTTGCGTTATGCATCCGGACATTCCGTGCATCGTACCATTTTTACCGGCTATTGCATTTTTCATATTAACAGACAGCACATTAACCAAGGAATTTAATCCCAACGGCAAGGATGAATTTGATAAACGTTCCGGGCGCGAAGCAACCGAAAAAGATGTCAAAGAAATGGGACTATTTGATGGAAACATATTGTTGCTTGGGTATTTTAAGAAAAAACCATTAAAATTACCAAAAACGACATCTGTTTTGTGTTTGGCGCCCCCCGGGACTGGTAAAACCCAGGGTATCGTGTTGCCAACGATTTTTGAATGCCCTGATGTTTCAATGATTATAAACGACCCGAAACCTGAAATTGACTCGGCATCTAGTGGTTATCGTTCCGAAAAGGTTGGGCCGGTGTTCATTATGAACTGGGCGGGACAAGACGAACCAGAAAAGGGCATTTATTATCCATCGTGGAATCCGTTGTCACCAGGGCACATTCCGTTTAGTACCGAACAACGTGAATTGTATGTCGACTATATCTGTGATGTTTTGGTCCCCGATGCCGTCGGCAGCAGTGCCGACCCGCACTGGACTCAAGCAGGTCGTGCTGGTCTGGCCGGGTTTGTGCAATTTATTGTGTCAAAAATAGAACGCGCCAAGGCCGATGATTATTTCTATGGTCGGCTGCAATCTGGTACATTTGATGCGGACGATGGCGCGGTTTTATCGGACTATTACTTTTCAATGATAAATGACCCAAATGCGTTTGCGGCAATTGGCCTTATTCGCAACGGTGAATTAAACGCCATGAATTATGTTCACATCGGAACATGGGCAAATATCCCACAGGCGTGGCTTGGTAAAGAGGCATCTTTTTCCATGATGCTTGATTGGATTACCGAGGCACAAATTGCCGTCGCCCAAGATTTGGCAGAACGTCAAAAACAAGGCGATCAGACCGTTATGATGGCGGATCCAATGAAAGACTGGCTGGAAGGTGCGGTTAATGAAAGCCGTTCATTTGCATATTCAAACCGTGCCATCGCAGAATTAACAAAACTTGCCAACACACCATCAACCGAACGCGGATCTATTATTTCAACAATTTTGACTGGTTTGGGTATATTCCGTAACGCCGCCGTCCGTAACAGAACAAGTCATTCAGATTTTCATTTCTGCGATATGCGTGGAATGATTGACCCACGTGATGGCAAAATGAAACCGGTAACAGTATACCTGTCTGTTAATGTTGTTGACGCCAAGGCGTTAAGCCCGATTTCATCTATGTTTATTGAAACGATGTCTAATTTCTTGCTGGCTAATCCACCAGGGGCGGTTGGACGCAGCGGCGAAAAAATGGGGCCGTATCCGGTGTTATTCTTGCTTGATGAAATGCCGAAAATGCAAAAGATGCAGGCCGTTATCCAAGGGCCCGACGTCGGTCGTAGTCAAAAGATATCATACCTGTTCATTGGTCAGGACTTGCACCAGATTCAAGAAAAGTATGGTCCAGACGCCGCATCAACAATTCTGTCTACGACCGCGGCAAAGATTGTGTTCCGTCAAAATGAAACCGATACCGCAACGCGTTTTGCCAAAATGATTCCACCAAAAATCAAGTTTGAAAAGAAAAAGACCAAAGGCCCAGATGGCAAAGAAACAGAAACAAAAGAAAAAACCGAAGAACCGGTATTTAGTGAATTTGATTTAATGAAATTAAAAACAACCGTAGGTGGCAAACCGGCCGAAGCTGTCGTTCTGTACGAAGGATATTATCATCGTCCAATCAAGGCAGAAATGCGCATGGCATTTAGCGATCCAAAAATGGCGGAATATATCAAGATGGGACGGTCTTCGCCGTTGCCAGAGTTCCTTATACCGTTGCACCACGCAACATTGGAATATGCCGGCATACCGCGGTACTATAACCCACAGAAAAATGAATTAAAAGATTTGACACCGGTAACATTATAAATTATGCGTAAAGTATCGTTTTTTTTGACCATTGCGTTTGTGTTATGCGGATGCAGCGCGACCGTTGAATCGCACCTTGACGATGTTCGCAATAATTATATGACGACCAGCCCCGATACCGAATTCCAAGATAAAAATAACCTGGATTTATTATTGACGGCGGATGCCCTATTCCATAATGATGACATATCGGCGGCCGATAACGCATATGAAACATTTAATAAACGCAATTTAAGCACTACTGGCGGCGATTTACTGCGCGAAGCAACAACACTAACTCTGGGGGCAAATGCGAACGATTATCGACCATATATGATGGATTCTTTGTTTGTTTCGTACTATCAGTTGTGGGCGGCCATTTCTGATGCACGTTGGAATGATGCGCGCGTGATAATAAACCAATCATATGCGCGCCAACAAGATATGTCGCGTGCATACCAAGAACTGATTGAATCAAATCAAACCAAGATATCCAATAGTGAAATTGCCAAAACATTAAAAAATGAACAATGGGTGGCATATCGTGATATTATGAATCCGGCATTGATGTATTTATCAGGCATATACTTTTTGAATAACGGCGATTTTGCAGATGCGAAAACATATCTGAATCGTGCAAATGGTATGATGCCAAACAACAGTTTCATTGCACGTGATTTAAAATTGGCCGAATCAAAACAAAGGCCACAAAATACCGTTTGGGTTTTTATCGAAGATGGTTTTGCACCAAAATTAACCGAAAAAAGAATAACTTTACCAGTCGCATCTGGTAATGGGACAACAATGGTTACAGTTGCGATTTCTGAACCACAATTTCTGGAATCATATGTCAAATTTGACGGCGCAGAATTATTGGCCGATGTTGATGCCATGTTTATAACAGAATATAGTGAGTATCGCACCAATGATGCGCTGCGCGCATTTACATCTGCGGCATCACGTGTTGTATTACAATCATCACTTTATAATTCACATTCTGACGCGGCGCCACTCTTTGGTCTAATGTCTACAATTTATTCTGAATTCACCAATAGTGCCGAAGTGCGCACATGGGCAACATTACCCAAAACAATATCTGTGATGCGTGCACCTATTACCAAAAGTGGCTTGATAGAATTGCGTTCAAATGGTAATGTTATAAAACAGATATCTATTGGAACGGATGGAAATTATTTGGTATATGTTCGCACCACACCAAATAAATACGATATAAAACAAATGAAACTTAAATAAAGGGGGAAAATATGAAGAAATTATTACCAATCGCATTATGCGCCGTTCTTTGCGGTTGCGGGGAAACAACGGTTGTTGACCTGGACAATTCCAAAGAAGTCGCAGAAATGCAAAATGTTATGGAACTGGAATATCGTGACTGGACCGCAACCGCCGAAAAAATGACCAATTCTATGTTGGCCAGCGGCGCATTTGCGCGTATTAAAAATCCGGTTATCGCAATTGGCGAAATTCAAAACGATACTATGCAACGTTTTGATACAGATATCCTGATTAAAAAGATTCGCAAGACATTAGTAAATTCTGGTCGTGCCCAGGTTACCACAGGATTCAGAAACAATAAATCTGCCGAAGATGAAACAACGCACGCGGTGCGTAATACCCGCGGCAATGCCGAATACGATGCGTCCACAATTGCGGGCACCGGAACATTGGTTGCACCAAATATGTCGCTAACTGGTAAAATGATTCAACGCAATTTGAAATTACAATCTGGATGGTTCTCGTCCGTGGATACACGTGTTGAATATTACCTGCAATTGACATTAAGTGATGTAAAAACTGGGTTGTCGGTATGGGAAGATGAACAACCAATCGTCAAAGAAGGCGACCATGCACCAACATGGTAGGTTGATTATAATATAAAATAAAAAAATGCCCAAACGGGCATTTTTTTATAATTGTGGATTATCATCCATTATCGCCGAAAACGATGCCGATGCGACACGCACACCATTTACGAACGCATTACCAACAAATTTATGTAGCTTCATTTTTGATGCTGTTTCTTCAATATGTAATTCCAATGTATCCCCTGGAACAACCATCTTGGCGAAACGCGCGCTTTCAATAGACACAAAATACCCCAGCATTTTACCATTATTATTTCCGGTCGCTTTCATTACCATAAAACACGCCGTTTGCGCCAATGCCTCTATAATCAAAACGCCGGGCATAATAGATTTTGCCGGGAAATGCCCTGCGCACCAAAATTCATTATCGCGGACATATTTTATCCCAACGGCCGTTTTATCTGTATATTCACGAATTTCATCTATTAACCGCATGTCTCCACGATGCGGTATAGCATTTTCGATACCTTTTGCATCAATCATTTTTACCCTCTTTAATCCTGATTCATGTGTTTTTTTACCCACGCATAATGACGCAAAAATTCGGTTCCAGGTGCCGCAGGATATCCCATATGACGCGCCCCATCGGGAACATCACGGAATACACCACTATTTGCACCAATTTCGGCATCGTTTCCAATCTTAACACCGTTTGCAATGCCAACATGTCCGGCCAGTAATGCCCTGTCGCCAACCTTAACACCACCGGCAATTCCGACACCCGACGCCAAGAAACATTCTTTACCAATTACAACACCATGTGCAATTTGACATAAATTATCTATCTTGGTACCATCACCAACGGTTGTATCTGTCAGCGCCCCCCTATCTATACATGTGTTTGCACCAACCGAAACACGATCCCCCAACACAACGCGTCCAACATGTGGGATGAAAACATTATGTCCGTCCTGGCGCGTGTAACCGAAACCATCTTTACCAATAGATGCCCCATTATGAATTACACATTCGGCACCAATTGTTGCGTTTTCAATATGCGCCCCAGAATAAACAATTGTTCCACGACCTATTGTAACATTTTTTCCGATATATGCGTTTGGGTATATTTTCACATCTGGTTCGATTACCGCACCGCGTTCAATTGTCGCGAATTGCCCAACATAAACGCTGCGCCGATTACGAAAGAACACACCACGTTCCACAAACGCATCCAATGACACACCTCGACGCGGCGGTTCACGATATATTTCGCCCAAAATTTTTACGATTTCACCACGCGGACTGGCACAAACCAACAATGTTGCACCCGATGGAGCATGCGATGCCATTTCTGGTTGCAATAAAATCACCGATGCACGCGTATTTTCCAACACCGATACTGGCAATATTTTAAATGCGTTACTGTTTTGCTCCGTAGAATAAAACGCAATCTGTCCAGGGCGCGCATCTGCAATAGGTGCAACCCCCGAAACCGCTGTGTCAGCATTTCCACGTAATTCCAAGCCAAATTTTTTGGCGATTTCACCAGCGGTCATTTTCGTGGCCCGTGGTCCAAATAAAGATTTAATTATATTTAACATAGTCGCATTATAAACCAAAAAAATTAAATTTAAAGTGGAAATTAGCATACAAAAAAACGGTTGCATCGCAACCGTTTTTTATTTATTTCGGTTTTTTAATTAAAAACTTTTTGGTTTTTCCATTTTAAATGTAGAAACCTTTTTATCCAACGCGTTGATTACATCTGCGGTGATATCAAGATTTTCGACATTGCCACCTGTACGCGCGAAACGGCCATCAATAATCAAAGACAAATTCTTTTTTTCAATTATTGCACCGATAACTGGATCCAAGTGTTTTTCTTGAATTGTTGCCAACGCTTTTTGGAAAGATTCATCTATTGCCTGGGCGCGTTCTGCCAAATCACGTTGCAATTTTGTAACCTTGCCTTGATATGCGACAACACGACGTTGCAATGCTTCACGTGACAGAACATCTTGTGATTTTTCAATTTCGGCTTTTTCTTTTTCTAATGCCTTTTGTTGTTTTTCTAAATCATTACGCAATTTTTCTTCGTAATTTTCTTTTTGTTTACGCAGGTCTTTTAATGCCTTGGCATCTGTTTGTATTGCATCCATGCGGATAACAGCCATACGCAAATCTGCGCCACTAACCGCATCTGCGGATACTTGTTTGACCGCTTCGGCTGCGCTAACTTCGCTGCCGCCACGACGCAATGCGAACACACCAATAATCGCGATTACCACCACAACCGCAGCAACAATCCCGATTTTTGCATAATTTTTTACATTTGTTTGTTTTGTTTCTGCCATGTTTTCATCCTTTTTGTTTTGTTGACGTGATTACTATAGCAATAAAAATCATAAAATAAAAGAGAAAGTTATCAAGAATTACCGCACCGGTGTTATTCTTATTTCTACGCGCCGATTGGTCAGGCGCCCCCATTCATCTTGGGCGGCAATTGGACGGGCCGCACCGCGTCCAACAACGAACATACGCGACTGATTTATCTTGTGTTGCGCCATATACACCGCAACACGTTCTGCCATATCCAATGATAACGCGTGCGCCGCGGTTGAATCGCGCATAGAATCTGTATAGCCCGCAATTTCAATAAATGTTGCATCATATTTCTTTAAAATATCCACAATATCGCCAAGGTTTTCATCCCCCCCAGCCGATATTTCTGGTGCGTTCAGTTCCATAATCGCGTCGCGCACCAATATAATAACAACATCTGTGCCGGCACGCTGAACTGATACGCCTGGGCGGCGCAATGCATCGTATAATTTATATTCTAATTCTGACATATACCCAACACTAGCCGCCGCTTCGTTTTGTGATTTATTACCATAATCTAATTCGGGTCTGTTTCCAACCGCATCAACAACCGTACGGCCACCCGCACCAAGATATATTGGTTTCTTGGCAATTCTTGCGCTTTCACTCATGTCTGTAAAACTGACGCCGTGCAGGTATGTCGGCCATGTGGAACGTTCAGGACTTTTATATTGTGCACACGCCACCAACAACACACACAACAAAGATAAAATTTTGTTCTTCATTATTACCTTGCGATGAAAGTTATATCATTTTCTGGTGCGGAAATACATTGCACATATTCTGTGGATGGTATGCCATTAACTATCATTGCCTCGGCCCATGCCGGCAATGCCGCCGCAAAGAAATCACATTCCCCATGCGTCAGCCCATGCAATTTAATTTCAAATGTTGCCAAATCAATTGACCCCGGATCCACCGACCAGGTTCTGCCAATTGGCGCCGCATCTGTTTTCAAAACCCCGCTTTTAATCAAATATTCAACAGATATCCCGGTGTAATCGCCACGCATTCCCATCAGCAAATTTGATTTCTGGGCGACTTCGCGCAATGTTGCGGCGGCAATAGTATTTTGCTGATTATGCCGAATGGAATTATATAGTGCGATTGCACTTGCCGTCATAACACCGGTTATGGCCAACACACCAACCAATTCAATTAAACTTCTGCCGTATTCTGTTCTCATTTCATCCCCCCGAAAATTTTATTGCTTTGATATACCAACGATTTCGGCACCTTCGAACAAAGACATTGCGTCCGCAACCATCGGGTCTGATTCCACATCGGTTTCAATTTGTTCACGCACAGTTTGATTTTGATGTGATTCTTCGATTTTGTTTAATTCCCAATTGTCATTTGTTTTGTCTTTTAACCAAACAACCAATTTCTTTTGGAATTCTGGGTCATTGCCACGATCAAAATATGATATGCATTTGCCCGTAATACTTGATACCTCTATATTCTTGGTAAAATAGGAATATAGCATTATTTCACGTGCATCTTTCAACAGGTCCGCCAAATCATTTGCGGTTTTAATTTCTATGCTCGCAGGTTTCGGTGCAACAGGCGCCGCAACATTTGGGGTTGATACCTTTTCATTTTTTACCATTTCGCTAATTGGTGGCATATCAGCAATATGCATCAGGCGAATTATCAACATATCGAAACATTGTTTTTGATTTGTTGCCGCCGCCATTTCTGGAACAGAGGCAACCATAACCTGCCATATACGCGAAAGTGTATTCAATGACACATGTTTATTTATTTCATTTATACGCGCACGTTGGTCGGCGGTATATGGAATATTATCACTTTCGCCAATGTGCAGAACCGGGTGCATACGCGTTGCCCAATGTGTCCATTCCATCATATCGGTCAGCAACATCGTTAAATCGGCACCATTGGTATAAATTTCATCTGCCTTGGCCATGGCGGTTGCAACATTACCCGACAATATTGTTTGCATAAAGTCCACAACAACACCACGGTCGGCGCGTTTCAACATATCCATAACAGCGGTTTCATCAACATGGCCGCCAGTTTGCGCAATTGCCTGGTCAAGCAAAGACAGACCATCACGCACCGAACCATCGGCGGCACGCGCCAATAATTCATTTGCCGCATCCGTTAATTCTACTTTTTCTTGTTCGGCAATCCATGCAAAATGTTTTTTTAATGTTTCAACCGGCACGCGCACCAAATCAAATCTTTGACAGCGCGACAAAATCGTAACAGGAACTTTTCGTATTTCGGTTGTTGCAAGGATAAATATAACATGCGCCGGTGGTTCTTCCAATGTTTTCAACAACGCGTTAAACGCGCTGGTTGATAACATATGAACTTCGTCGATTATATAAACTTTGTACCGGCCGTTTGTTGGACGATATTGCGCCGCATCTAATATTTCGCGCATATTATCAACGCCGGTATGTGATGCCGCGTCGATTTCCAAAACATCAATATGTTGCCCCGCGGCAATTGCACGACAATTTTCACATGTTCCACATGGTGTTGCCGTTGGTCCATCAGATGACAAACAATTTAATGCCTTGGCCAAAATACGCGCCGTACTGGTTTTTCCAGTTCCGCGAATACCCGTAAAAATATACGCATGCGCAATACGCCCCGTTTTAATTGCGGTGGTAAGGGTTTTTACTAAAACATCCTGACCGATAAGTGATTGAAAATCTTGACTGCGATATTTTCGTGCTAAAACAGTATAATTCGTATCCATGCGTCTTCCTTTTGCACCAAGAATAGCAAACATATATCAAATTTCAAGCGGGAATTATAAAAAGCAGCAGATTTTATACCGGCATTTTTAGCCACTAATTCTTAACTGGCCACAGGCCGAACCGATATCTGTTCCACGTTCACGGCGTATGCGTGTATGAACCCCATTTTTAATTAATATATCTTGGAAACGGTGTACCGCATTTCCCGATGGCGATGTAAAATCACGTTCGGCAACCGCGTTCCATGGAATAAGGTTAACCATGCAATTTTTGCCACGCACAATTTCAACCAATTCATTGGCACATTCGGGGGTTGCATTTAATAAATTTCCATCCGCATCCCCCAGTAATATATATTCTATCATTAACTGGCGATTATGCGTATCGGTGAAACGCCATGCGGCATCCATTATTTCGGCAATAGAATATTTATTCGCAATCGGCATTATTTTTTTGCGCAATTCATCATTTGGTGCATGCAAAGATATCGCCAAATTTATCGGACGTCCCCATTCTATCAATCTATCTATGCCCGGGACAATTCCACATGTTGAAACGGTTATTCGGCGCCAACCAATTCCCATATCATGATTTGCACGTTCAATAAACCCAATTACATTTTCCGTGTTCTGTAACGGTTCGCCTGTTCCCATAACAACGATGTGTGAAACATCATCATTGTTTGCATCACCGTTTGGGCGAATTGGTTTGTCTGATAATTTATCGCTGCGCAATTCCCATTGCGCGACAAGTATTTGTGAAAAAATTTCATTTATTGTTAAATTGCGTTTTAATCCCAACAATGTACTGGCACAGAATTTACAACCCATTGCGCATCCGGCCTGGGAACTGACGCAAACGCTGTTGCCATAACTGGTGCGCATCAAAACACATTCAATTTTTTCACCATCATTTAATTCCAATAAAAACTTTACCGTTTGTCCATCGGTTGATGATAATTTTCGCACCACGCGCACCGGCAAAGTTTGTGCAACCACATCCAAATCATTACGTAATTTTTCCGGAATATTTTTCATAACAGAAAAATCTGGTGCGCCACGCCCCATCCATTCTGCAATTTGTTTTGCACGAAATCGCGGTTGTCCCATATCGGTTACAAACCGTTCCAATTCTGCGGCGGTTAAATCAAAAAGAATTGTTTTGCTCATAATTTATATCTGTTGTCATTGATGATAACAACGGCCTTGCGGCGCAGTTGTTTTAATTGTTGGTCGGCAATAAACATCGCCTGTTTATATACCGCATTTTGTTTTATCATATCGTCCAACTGTCCATATTCTTTGGTCTTTTTTGAATCGCACACCAAAAATATAGAACCATCATCCGCGGGTTTTGACCATGTTAACAACGGCAACCCAGCGATACTTTCACGAATCTCTGGTGCTAATTCATATTGAACCGCATCAAATTTTTGTGGTACCCCGCCCAAGTTTTCCGCCATATTCACCGCGTTATCGCAACTTTTTGGTTTTGTTAATTTTGACGCAACATCACTTGGGACATCCGTCAACCGCACCAATGTCATTTCCAATGGCAGACCGTGTTCACGTTCAATTGCCTTTTTTTCGGCGGCAACATCTTCTTTGCTAACATCTATGGTTGGGATAATTGTCCGTCCAACAATC
Organism: Alphaproteobacteria bacterium; assembly: GCA_017618595.1. Lineage (GTDB taxonomy): Bacteria > Pseudomonadota > Alphaproteobacteria > Rs-D84 > Rs-D84 > Enterousia. The sequence continues at coordinate 25,135 of JAFZTZ010000032.1, read as the reverse complement.
ATCTGCCATGCGATATTCGCACGCGTTGCGGTAATCGCCATACTGCGTTCAGAACCACTTAGATCACCTAAATTCATACGTTTTAATTCGTTGACCGCATCTTTTTCGGATGGAACCGCATTAAAGTTTGCGGCGTATTTTAATTTTACATTATCATCGATAATATTCTGTAATGCCTGGCGACGATTATCGGTTGATGTGTTGCCCTGGCGCGCCATAAGTTTCGTACGTGCGGTTACATCGGTGTCTGTAATCGGTTTCCCATCAACCGTTGCAACAACCGTTGCCGCCATCGCAGGCATCGTAAAAATTATGCCAAGCAAAATCAAAAATTTCCTCATACCTTTGCCCCCTTTTAATAATGTTCACCGTCAACACTTATACCGAACCGGAATTGAAATGTTGTGGTTCCTTCGTAATCTTCTTTGATGGTCCCATCACGACGATAACCAAAACTTAGGTAATAACATGGATGTTCATAATACAACGCCCCATTATGCTGTTGCCAGTGGTCATTTGTCACATTGTATATTGCATTCCAACGTACCGACCAACGATCTGTTATTGCGAAGCCAATACCACCCATAACTTCGTGTATAGATTCTGTTGGGGTCAACAAATCATCAAACTGTTTTGACCAAATATGACCAATGTTAATGAAATTCTGGCTATCCCCGACAACCGCATTGGTTTCAATGTGACGCAAACTAAGTTTTTCTTGGGACAGACGAAACCGCGTATAGAAATTTAACCATTCCATATTATTGTATCCAACACGTCCAACATAATCCGATTGGCCATCATGGAATCCGCTGTTGGGGTCGGTATCATCACGTTTTATAAAATCATAGGTTTGACCCAAGAATGCTTCGACAATTTCACCATCTTGGTTAAACGCGGACCATCGCAAACCATAATCGGCAAATGTTCCGTTTTCCCACAAATCAAGTCCGGCAAAACGATTAGATGAAAATAGTGTTGCATCAGACAATAACGCACCGGCAGAATCGCTGCTGGCGGCATATTGGCTGTCTTTGATATGTTGCATTATTGTTAACCGCGCGCGTGGTTCTATGACCTGGGTCCATGTATCACGCGGGCGGAACAATGGCAGTCCCCATTCCAAATAACCATTTGGCAAGAATCTGTTTTTCAGACCGGAATATTCTTCCCCATCTATCATTTCGGTATTATGAAAATTGTAAATATCATATCGTGTCGCCACACTTGCCGTGATACGATTTCCACCCCAAATTGTCCATGGTGATGTCACACGCGCTTCGCCAATAAGACGCTGGGACGCGAATCCATCACCCGATATGCCAAGAACATCACCCATAAATGTTGCATATGTTGATGCAAACAACGGACTTGTTTGATAAACCCCACGAATGTTTGGCAAAATGTTTCCCGCCGGGATCGGAATATGGTTTGATTGCGAACGCAATTCTTGAAAGATATGCGCATCCGCCACCATATATCCCGACTGCCCAAATAATTCCAATGCAGCACCCGAATCAAGATACGGCTGGCCATCATAGAAACCATATTTCTGTAAATATGTCTTATCAGAGGTTCGGTTTAAAAACATTGTGGCACGTGCATTTTCACCAAGTTCAACAACATCATCATTAAATACATGCCAACGATTTTTACCTTCGCGGTTGTGCGTAAATGACCCACGTGTCCGGAATTTTGAATGATCCCCATTAAGGCGATGTTCCAATTGGAATAATGGGTTTTCACTTGTTAAATACGACAATGTCGCGGTAACATCGTGCGTGTCAGATATATACAAATAGAACGGTATATTTATCTGGGTTCCCATTTTATTTGTAGATTCTAAACTTGGGGTTAAAATTCCTGTCTTATGTTTTACACTTGGGTCGGGCATATCAAAATACGGCAGCCACATAATCGGCACATCATATACATAAAATAACATACTGTAAAAATACAGCATATGATCCACCAAATCGTGCTTTATACGGCGTGCAGATATTTCCCATGCTTCGCCGCCAAAACTATCGCAATCTTTACACGCCGTAAATGTCGCGTGTTTTGCAACCGTTAAATTATCTTCTTTTGCGATGCTTTCAGATTCAAGATAAACATGCGGCCCAAGCCATATTTGAATATCGCCCGCCGATAAATCTGTGCCGTTTTTCGTGATATACGAATCAACCAATGTCATTTTCTGGCCAGATTTGTTGGATATTTCGGTTTTGCCGGTTGTTTTAATTGTTTCGGTTTTAAGGTCATATTCTATTTTTTCTGCTTTTATTACCGTTGGTTCATCCATATCAACAGATATCGCACCGGCGGCGTGCGATATTAAACCAAAAATAATAGCGCAATAAATCTTTTTCATTTTCTTCTTAACAATATCAACATTATAAACCCAAGTAATAATACCTGGGCACCCGCCAACATAAATAAATCCCCTGTACTTTCCAGCAAATTAGACGCAGACATAAATGCCGCCATAACAACAGACATGGACACAACCGCAAATGCCGGTGCAAAACTTGCCCTGCGCCGTAACAACGATGACCGCAACAGAATCGCCAAGCATAGTGCCGCCAAAATAAAGTTCATTATTGGTTGCAAAAATCGCGTACACAATTCTGTGAATATTGTCTTGCGCTGTTTCGGTGTTATGTCTTCTTGGTTTACGATACCTATTAAATCTGACGTGGACATACTGCGTGTTTTAACAGATGCCGGGTTATGTTGTTCATTTATACTAAGGTCCATATCAAACCCGTCAAATGTTCCAATGATACTGCCGTTGCCGGTCGCCTGAAGCGAACCATTCGTCATAACAATGGATAGTCCGCGCATCGTTGTAACCAATTTACCGTTCTCTGCAAAAATTATCATTTGTGATTTATCTTTACGCGTATCGGACAACATAACATGTTTTAAATCATATCCTGATACTTTGTCCACATACACAACCAAATCGTGCGTCATTTCGGTAAATGCACCTTCTTGCAGTTTAAGGTGTGCCAACCCATAACGCAGATTCCATTGCGTATCATAAAACTTTGCCTGGGTCGCAGGCACAACCCACAAATTCAAAACCAAATTTATAACCGTAAGAATCCCGGCCAGTATAAGTGCAGGTCGCGCAATTTTCCCTGGTGATGTTCCAGACGCGGCCATAACGACAACCTCGTTATCACCAATCATCTTGTTATAAACAAATAATATTGCGATAAATGTCACAAACGGAACAATAATGGACAGTATAAACGGAACCATCAGCACAGTTAGTCCCAAAAAACTGCTAAGCCGGACGCCGTAGCTTATCAAGAACTTCATCATAGACATAATCTGGACCATCCATGCCAGTCCAGTTAATATCAGCAGCAACATTATAAAAATACCTATCAGTTGCCGTAAAAAATACTTATCCAAGGTTCTCATAATGTAAAGTATAGAGTCCAAAAACAAGTGCGTCAAATATATTTAATAAAATATGTAAAAAAGATTTGCAATTGTCCGATTCGGTGTTATAATCAACTTGTTCTTAGAAGTTAAATTTTAAGGGCGGGGCGAAAAACCCCGCCCTTATAGATAAAGCAAAAACAAAATACCAAGGGAGATAACGAATGTCTTTTGTTTCTATGCCGCGTCAGGATTTATTGTTGGCTATTGACTCTTTGGCCAGCGAAAAACAAATCGATCGTGAAACGGTTTTTAGTTCATTGGAAGCGGCAATCGCAAAGATTGCCAAGCACAAATATGGCGAAGAATTTAATATCGTTGCCAATATCGACAGAAAAAATGGCGCGATTTATGTTAAACGTCTGTTTGATGTTATTGAATCACCAGAATCTGCGGGCGAAGATTACAGCCCGTTCACGATGCTGACCGTGGAAGAAGCAAAAAAATATTCACAAAATCCATCTGTTGGCGATGTTGTTGAAGATGCCCTGCCGGAACCAGAATTTGGTCGTATGGCGTTTCAAACCGCGCGTCAAATTATGACCGCACGTGTACGCGATGCTGAACGTGGCCGTCAATATGAAGAATTCAAAGATAACATTGGGGACATCATCAATGGCGTTGTAAAGCGTATCGAATTTGGCAATGTATTTGTTGATATCAATGGCAAGGCCGAAGGTTATATTAAAAATAGTGAACTTATCCCAGGTGAACGTTTGGCGGTTGGTGACCGTGTGCGCGCGCTGATTATGGATGTTGCGCGTTCTAATACGGGTCCACAAATCTTTTTAACCCGTACCCATCCGTTATTTATGGAAAAATTGTTTGTCCAAGAAGTTCCAGAAATATACGAAGGTATTATCAAAATTAAATCTGTGGCACGTGCCCCAGGTTCACATGCAAAAATCGCCGTTGAAACCGCAGACCCATCTATTGACGCGGTTGGTATGACTGTTGGTATCAAGGGCACACGTATTCAGCCGGTTATCAACGAATGCCATGGCGAAAAAATTGACGTTATTTTGTATTCCGAAGATCCGGCGGTGTTCATTGTTAACGCAATGCAACCAGCCAAGGTCGCCAAGATTATCGTTGACGAAGATACACGCAGCGCGGTTGTCGTTGTGAACGAAGATCAACAATCTTTGGCAATTGGTCGTCGCGGTCAAAATGTCCGTCTGGCATCACAATTGACCAATTGGAACATCGATGTTATGAACGAAGCCGAAGAACAAGAACGTCGCACCAAAGAAGTCAAAGAAAAGACAGAACTCTTTATCAAGGGTCTGGATGTTGATGAAATGATTGCACACCTGCTTGTTTCCGAAGGGTTCCGTACAATCGAAGAAATCGCATTTGTTGAATTGAAAGAATTGGAATCTATCGAAGGGTTCAACACAGAACTTGCGGTGGAATTGCAAAATCGTGCAAAAGCGTATCTGGAAAAACTGGAACGCGACTATTTTGAAGAAGGTCGCAAACTGGGTATGTCCGACGATTTGTTGTCATTCGATTTCATCAAACGTCCAATTATTATGAAATTGGGCCAGGCAGGCATCAAGACATTGTCTGATTTGGCGGACTTGGCGTCTGATGAATTGGTTGAAATCCTTGGCGAAGAAACAATGAGTGCACATTTGGCGGGCCGCGTTATTATGAAGGCACGTGAAATTGCGTTTGGTATCACCCAAGAAGAAGAAACTGAAGAATAAAAGATATAATAAAAACCAGAGGTAGAACATGGCGACACTAACACTTGGAAAATCTGTTACACTAGATGCTGTGCAAAGCAAAAAGGGCGATTCTGTTTTCGTAGAACGTCGTCGCCGTGTTATTGCCCCGGGCAGAAACGAATTACGCGAAGAACCGGCAAAACCGGCGCAACCGCATAATCCGGCCGATGACAAATTGCGCGCTGTATTAGAAGCAGCACGTGCCCGTGAAGAAGAACGCAAAAAACGCGAGGCCGAAGAAGCCGCCGCACGCGCCGCGCGCGAGGCCGAAATTGCACGCGAAACCATGGAATATGAACAGGTCAAAGAACAACTTGCGGCACGCGAAAATGCAGCACAACAGGTTCAAGAAGAATATGTTGAACCAACAGCTGTTCCGCGTTCTGTACAAAACGGTGGTAAAAAGAATCAAAATCGTCATATGGATGACAATGAAAACGATGATGCCCCTGTGCAACAGCGTCGTAATAACAAATTCGGTGGTGGCAAAAAAGAATTTACCAAAACCGGTAAAATATCCCTGCAAGACATCGTTATGGGTGGCGATGATGATGACGATGACGAAATCGGTATTCGCGGTGCAAATCGCCGTCGATCCGAAGCATCGTTAAAACGTTTCCGTGAAAAAGCGCGCGCCATGTTTAACGCACCGCAAAAGGTCGCGCACGAGGTTACACTTGGCGACACTATCGTTGTCAAAGATTTGGCGGCAGCAATGGCGGAAAAGGTTGGCAATGTTGTTAAAAAGTTGATGGAAATGGGAATGATGGTTTCCCAAAACCAATCTATTGATGCCGATACTGCGGAAATTATCGCCGGTGAATTTGGTGCAACGGTAAAACGTATAGAGGTTAAACCATACGCCGATCAAATTGAACGCGAACCAAACCCAGATAACCTTAAACCACGCGCGCCGGTTGTTACCGTTGTGGGTCACGTTGACCATGGTAAAACATCGCTGTTGGACGCATTTCGTAACGCAAATGTTGTCGCCGGCGAAGCGGGTGGTATTACCCAGCATATTTCTTCATACGAAGTTAAAACAAAATCTGGTGCGATTATAACATTCTTGGATACACCGGGACACGAGACATTTACCGCGATGCGTGCACGTGGTGCGCAAATGGCGGATATTGTCGTTTTGGTTGTTGCGGCAAATGATTCTATTATGCCCCAGACGATAGAGGCGATAAACCACATCCGTGCGGCCAAGGTTCCGTTTATCGTTGCAATTAATAAAATCGATTTACCCGAAGCAAATCCGCAAAAGGTTAAAACAGACCTGTTGCAACAGGAAGTCCAAGTCGAAGAAATGGGTGGTGATGTTCAATGCGTTGAAATATCGGCCAAACAGAAAATCAACCTTGATAAATTAGAAGATGCAATCTTGCTTCAGGCGGAAATGATGGATCTAAAGGCCGACCCAGATATGCCGGCTGTGGCCACCGTGGTCGAAGCAAAAATGGAACGTGGGCTTGGTGCGGTTGCAACCGTTATTATTCGCCAAGGCACATTGAAAATTGGTGATGTATTCGTTGTTGGCGAAACATTTGGTCGTGTACGTGGACTTATTACATCAAATGGTGAACGCGTTAAATCTGTAAAGCCGGCGCAACCAGTTATGGTATTAGGATTAGATTCCGTTCCGGCGGCGGGCGACCAGTTAAACGTTATGGAAACCGAGGCACAAACCCGCGAAGTTGCGGCATATCGCATCCAGCGTGCCCGTGACAAAGCAAATGCGGTTAAACGTTCATCATTGGAAGAACTGTTTGCGCGTCAAACAAGCGATGACAAGAAATTGGCATTGCCGGTTATATTGCGCGCCGATGTTCAGGGTAGTGTCGAAGCCATAACCGATATGTTACGCGGTATTAACACAGACAAGGCGACGGTTGACATATTGTCCGCGGGCGTCGGTCAAATTACCGAAGGCGATGTTCGTTTGGCGATTGCATCGGGTGCGGTAATCATTGCATTTAATGTTCGTGCAGATTCCGCCGTTCGCGATATGGCGCGCACCGGTGGCGTGGACATTCGTTACCACAGCGTTGTATATCGCATTACCGATGAAATCAAAGAAATTCTGTCTGGTAAATTGGCACCAGAAAAGAAAGAAAACTTTATTGGATATGCCGATGTTATCGCATTGTTCACCGTTGGCAAAGGAACACGTGTTGCCGGTTGCCGTATGAGCGAAGGTGTCATCAAAAAAGATGCGTTTGTGCGCCTGTTGCGTAACAATGTTGTTATCTATGATGGCAAAATCGGCGAATTGCGTCGTGAAAAGAACGAAGTCAAAGAAGTTTCTGGTGGCGTTGAATTTGGTATGAGTTTTGATAAATACAACGACCTGAAAGAAGGCGACCGCGTTGAATGCTATGAAGTCCAGGAAGTCAAAGCACAGTTATAAAGATTAACCGGCATAGGTGCATAGATGATACTGGAAAAAATAACCTGTAGTGATATGCGTGAATACAATTCAATCGACGATATTGTCGCCGTTGGTAAACGTTGGCCAATGGCCGAATTTGCTATTCAGGCGCACCCATCAAAATTTTCGTCACATATGCCACGATATGAATGGTTTTGGGAATTGATGCAACAATGCATGAATAACGATGTAAATCTTGCCATGCATGTAAATTCTCAATGGCGGACGATGTTAGCCCATGGCAAAATTCCGGCAGAAATTAACGATATTCTTAAAATAAAGCGTAATAACGGCAAATCGATGATTGGTCGTGTCCAAATAAATATAAATGGCGGGGACGAAAAATACCATTTTTATGCGCACAAGGTTGCGGATATTATTCGTGCATATCCAGATATAGAATTTATATTTCAATACACCACAAAGCAAAAAAATCGTGCGCGCGCATTGAACAAAACCGGTGTTCCTTTCTCGTTATTATATGATGAATCAGGTGGTTGCGGTAAAAGCCCAGATGAATGGCATGCACCAGTTATGGAAAATCATAAAATGGGATACAGCGGGGGACTGTCGCCAGAAAACATCGCCGATAACCTTAAAAATATCAGCGCACAGTTGCCAAATGATTACAAGACGTGGATAGATGCCGAAGGAAACTTAAAAGACCCATACACCAAACAATTTGATATTGTACGGGCGGTGCAATATATTCAAAACGCATATTTTTGGAATTTACATAATCACCACAGTTCCAAATAAATTATTCTACATGAAAAAACGGTCGCAGATTTGCGACCGTTTTTCATAAACCAACCATCTATTACATGCCGACGTTGAAATCGTCACCATAACTTGCAACATTTTGGCCACCAATTGAACATTTGATATCTTCGAAACCCTGTTTCAATTGGTTCTTTTTAACAACCTTGGCCGTGATAAGACCGCCCGCCGTTCCAAGAACAACACCCGCGATACTATCTGATGCAAGACGTGCGGTATTAAAGTTCCCTTCGGTGTCTTTCCATACGGACTGTTCCAAACCACCGATATGTGAATTCAACTGGGTAAATGTAGCGCTGATTTCACCACGGATTCTAAGCAACACAGACTCATCAAATTCGCATTTGCCGTCTTTAACGATATGGTCTTTTTCGGTACATTTGCAAATACCGTTCGCATCATTTGCTGCATTTGGAACTGTGCAAACGCATGTATCACCTTCTTTGCGTTGATATTGTTCAACACATTCACATTGATTTGATGAATCACTCCACGCCATATGCGCCGGACATGTATGTGTAGATCTTGCAACACATTGTCTGGTGTTCGGATCATATGTTTTGGTCTGGTCCGTACATATACATGTTGTATTATCTGCACTTGGGACCGCGTCTGGCGGACATTGTGTTGTTATAACACCATTCGGTACACATTGACCACGACCGCTTACGATTTCAAAATGAGTATTCGTATCTACGCATGTACATTTACCTCTGACTGGCGTATCCCATGTTGCTGCACTGCCAGTATCACAGCACGCTTTGGCTTCTTCACTCATACCAGCACGACGTTCACGGCATGATTGGCCACCGCCGCCACGGACACATGTGCCATTTTGATCATGATAACCGCTTTTGCAACCAACTTTTCTGCATACCTGTGTCTGTGCACAGTATAAATGGTATACCGCATTGTCATCGTATGCGCCGCCACCTTCCACATTTGTGGTTGCGCTTAAACTACTGCGCGCTCTCCGACATTGATGTGCATCAAGGGCTACGCTGTGTTCTTGCCCTACATTTAATATGATGGCCTGACCATCAAGCAATATATCGCACTGGCGACCGCCGCCATTGCCGCCACCCTGGACACATCTGTTGTTTTGTGGGGTATAACCACTACTGCAATCTCTTAAAATACATTGTAATTGCCAATTATCATTACATTTAACGATATATTTGACACCATGTGGATCCAATGTTTCACCTGTAATTTTCTTGCATTCTTCATTGGTCATTGTCACACCACTTTGGTTTGGGTATGTTTCCCCTTTGTGCAATGTAACATTGGCACCTTCAAACCTAAATGCAGGGCACGCATTGGCCTCGTTAATTGGTTCCCATCTGTGATTAAGCCGTCCCCCCGCACGACATTTGTACTGTTGTGCATATGGAATCACTTGTCCTTTGAAAACATGTTCGGCTGGCGCACTTATAATAGCCCCACTCCAACAAGTACCAGACTGTACGCCACCACAAACCGCGGCCTTGGCCGTACCATCTCTTACCGCGGCATCATTGTATTCGCGCGCATTACGCCACAGGTAATCATCACGGTCTGCATCACGCGTACCACGTTTCCAGTCCACCCAATTACAACCGCCTGACCCGCTGGTGGCATTTGACCCGCTGAACGTAGTGGCAGCCGCAGTAACAGCAGCAGGTATAACACCAGGTGCCGTGGTAACAGCAGCACGCATAACACCAGGTGCCGTGGTAACAGCAGCAGGTATAACACCAGATGCCGCGGTAACAGCAGCAGGTATAACACCAGGTGCCGCTCCAATAGGTGGCACTCCAATAAAGGGCACATTATCAGCAACCGCAGGTATTACACACATACCGGCAACAGCTGAGAAAACCGCAAAAACTTTTGCTATTTTGTTCATGATACTCCCATCCTTTTTGTTTCTTTGTCTGTATTATTATATCATAAATATCAACCCTTTACAAACACAAAAAACAATTATTTTTAAGTAAAAATTTATGCTTGCATTTGACAAATTAAATTATGTGTATTATGTTTATGCATTATGAACAGAAGTTACCGATTTTTAATTGCGCATAAAAAATATTTAATCACATGTTTGTTATCTTTGTTCATGGGTGGACACATAATTGGGCAATCGCAAAATGATTCTATTCCCATCGGGAACACTTTGACTCATCAGAACCCTATCAGTTTGACCCCAAAACCCAAACCAAAAAATCCCGCGGTTAAATTTGGACACGCCCAAGACATACTGTATATCGAATTAGAATCTTTTACACATGCGACCACCGATAAAGTGCGCACCGTATTTTCGCCATTGGTGGTGGTTAGTCCGTTCGTACGATTCCATGATAAATTTACGGTTCGGTTCACCACAACACAAATGATTCAAAATTACACAACAACATCCATGACCCCATTAACCCACGATATGTATATGACAATGGAATTGTGGACACGTGTTGGTGAATTTAATATCAAGGTTGGCAACTTTTCACCGCTGAATTATTCCGCCAAGTTTTCCAAAGATATGCCAATTAGCACGTTCTTTATAAATGCCCTGTATATGAATTCGGGTTATTACTTTCCGCGCGCGGCAATTGGAACGTTCCAAAACGACGAGCACACAATTTCATTGGGATATATGGAAAACTCGCCTGGGTTCCAATTTACTGGGCACGGATATGTTGTATTATGTGTCCAAGAACGATTTGAAAATGTGCAATTTGGTGGTGTTATGGCAACTAATAACAAAGAAACATTTGGCAACCTACAATTTATGTACACAACACCACACAATGCCATTTTATTACAGGCAATAAACCTTGGGGAACGGAACGCATTACACGGGACATACCGCCATACATTTCAAGGCGACCAGGCATCCATTGCGGTAAACGCATTTAAAGAACAAGATGATGGTATTGCCGGTGCAAATGTTGCGATTTTCTTTACCAAGGTTGGTGCATACTGTGCAATTGGCGCAACGAAACATAATCCGCTGTATCTAACCGATCCAGAAAGCCCGTTATATCAGCACTATGACAAATGGACACCGTACGGTGAAATTGGTGTTGCATACGGCATAAAACCAAAAAGCAGATAAGCAATAAAAAACACACCATTTGGTGTGTTTTTTATTTTTTGGTGGATGTTAAGGGATTGTTCGCTTCGCTCACCACACGTAAGGCACACACCGCATTACATTCGTGTGTGCCAACTATCGTGTCGAACCCGGGGTTCTTCGTCCCAACCATCACAATCCGAAAAACAAAAATGCACCGTCTGGTGCATTCTTATTTTTTGGTGGATGTTAAGGGACTCGAACCCCTGACCCTCTGCGTGTAAAGCAGATGCTCTAGCCAACTGAGCTAAACATCCAAAACGCAGGGACAATGATAAATTATATTTTTACCATTGTCCAGATTTTTTTATTTCGGCAACGGCATACCCGCGGTTGCATCCGCCATAACATCGTCAATGATGTTATCTGCCTTTTTCTTGGCATCTTTCATTGCAGACAAAACCGCTTCTTCAACCGCCGCAACCCCCTTATCCATGACCGATGGGTTGATGGTCACCGACATAATATCATATTTGCCGGTCATATCAATAATGCACGCACCACCAGATGCGATGCCCTTGACATGCATATCACCCAATTTTTCCTGGGCGGCGGCAACCTTGGACTGTAATTCTGTGGCCTGGGCCATCAAACTTTCCATATCCATATTTTTTTCCTTTTGTCTTATGATTAAATATCCGGTCAAATGACCGGATATTTTTATTTCGTTTCTTTTCCGGTTTTCTGGTCAATACCAACCATAGACATACGTGTTTTACCGCGTTTGTCTGCGCCAAGGTATCTTACATACACCGCGTCACCTTCTTTGTATCCGGCGTCTTCGATTTTTTCAAGACGTTTGCCCGTGATTTCAGAAATATGAACCATGGCTTCAAACCCGTTCAAGATTTTCACAAACAAACCGAAATCTTTCATTCCAGAAACCACGCCAGCATAGATTTCCCCAACTTCGGGTTCGGCAACGATTTCTTTGATACGCGCAATCGCCGCATCGGCATCTTCACGCGTAACCGCCATAATCTTGACCGTTCCATCGTCTTCCAAATCAATTGTCGTGTTTGTATCGCGGGTTAATGCCTGAATAACAACACCACCTTTGCCGATAACTTCACGAACTTTGTCTGGGTTAATTTTCATCGTGTACATTTGCGGGGCAAATTCAGATACATGATCACGTGGCTTTTTGATTGCACTTGTAATCTTGCCCAAGATGTGCATACGGCCATCTTTTGCCTGGGCCAATGCCTTTTCCATAATTTCAAATGTAATAGATGTGATTTTAATATCCATCTGAAGCGCGGTAATACCATGATCGGTCCCGGTTACTTTGAAATCCATATCACCAAGGTGATCTTCATCGCCCAAGATATCGGTCAATATTGCGTAATCATCGCCTTCTTTGATAAGCCCCATCGCAATACCTGCAACCGGACGTTTCATTGGAACACCACCATCCATCATGGCAAGTGTTGCACCACATGTTGTCGCCATGGATGATGAACCGTTTGATTCTAAAATATCCGAACACAGACGAATTACATAATCAAATTCGCTGCGGCTTGGGACCATTGGATGAACCGCGCGCCATGCCAAATTACCATGGCCAATTTCACGACGACCCGGGGCCTTTAATCCTTTGGCTTCGCCAACCGAAAAACCTGGGAAGTTATAGTTCAATATGAAATCACGATCTTCGGTACCATCCAAAGATTCCAATGGTAATGCGTCTTTGCCACCACCCAATGTTAATGACACCAATGCCTGAGTTTCACCACGGGTGAACAGTGCAGAACCATGTGCACGTGGCAACACGCCCAATTCAATTTCAATTGGACGAACCGTCTTCGTATCACGTCCATCAATACGTGGCTTGCCCGCCAAGATGTTTGAACGCATAATGCGCGCCGTTATATTTTCAACGATTTCATCAGCAAATGATTCCAATGTAGATGTCGCAACTGTTGTATCTGGGAACATTTCTGGAATCAATGCCTTGGCTTCGGCATGAATGTTTGCCAATGTTTCCAAACGATTCAATTTTTCTTTGATTCCCAATGCAGATTCTATTTCGCCGGCGAATTGTTCGAACTTTTCTTCCATTGCAACATATTCTGCACTTTTTTCTGGGGTTGCCCAACGTTCTTTGCCGGCACTTTCTGTCAGTTCGTTAATTGCCTGAATAACCGCCTGTTGTTCATCGAAACCAAATTTGACCGCACCCAATGTTGTTGCTTCGTCTAATTCACCGATTTCAGATTCAACCATCAACACACCATCTTTGGTTGCCGCAACGACCAAATCCATTTCGGAATTTTCCAAATCTTTCTTGGATGGGTTCAAAACATATTTACCATCGATATAGCCAACACGCGCCGCACCAATTGGTCCCTGGAACGGGACACCCGACAATGCCAATGCCGCAGATGATGCAATCATTGCCAAAATATCAGGTTGGTTTTTGCGATCGTATGAAAATACCTGGGCAATAACCTGAACCTTGTTTTTAAATGTTTCTGGGAAAAGTGGACGAATTGGACGGTCAATCAAACGCGCAATAAGTGTTTCACCAATTGACGCCTTGCCTTCGCGACGATCACGCGAACCTGGGATACGACCGGCCGATGCAAATTTTTCTTGGTAATCAACGGTCAATGGAAAGAAATCTTGCCCTTCGACCGCGGTCTTTTCGGCGCATACTGTCGCCAATACCATTGTTCCACCCATTGTCGCCATAACCGCACCGTTTGCCTGCTTTGCAAAACGGCCTGTTTCCAGACGCAATGTTTCATCACCATATTTTATTTCAACCGCAACTGGGTTGTTCAGATGAGTTTTTTCATCTTTCTTAATCAAACCAAATAACATAATTTTCCTCCGTTTCTATTGGTTTTTCTTTTTAACTGCGAAGAAAAATTATTCGTTATTGCATTCTTTAGATTTTACCGACCAAATGCAAAAATGAACAATTTCTTCTTCGCTGATGCCGATTATACTTTCATATTTGCGCATTTGCAAATATTTTTATGAATCAAAAGGCCGGCAAAAACGCCGGCCAATTTCTATTTACGCAGACCCAATTTTTTAATCAGTTCTTCGTATTCGCCTTCGTTACGTTTCTTGATATAAGCCAACAATTTTTTACGTTGGTTAACCATACGCAACAAACCACGGCGCGAATGCAAATCTTTGTGGTTGTTCTTCATGTGTTCCGTCAAATTGCGGATACGTTCTGTTAAGACCGCAACCTGGGATTCAACCGAACCACCATTGTCCTTATCATTTTACTTAATGGCATTGATAATTTCTGTTTTCTTTGCTTTTGTTATGGACATTGTATATTTCCTTTATTTTAAATTGTTCGTTTTGGTCGCAATATGCCGCTTTGAACCACACCTATACCAATAAAAACCTTATCAGAATAAACGCGGTACATACCGTCATCAGACGCGACCCCGACAAACCCGCCATTTTTATATAATTTGACCGATTTGCCCCCCAGATCCAAAACCGGAATGTCCCCCAGTCCTGAATCTATTGGTGCCAGATATTTGCTGACATCTGCGCCATTATTAAACAAATTTTCCAGAAAATCAAGTGAAGTCGCATTTTTTAATATAAAACCACTTGTTTTGCTGCGACGTATCGCGGTTACGGTTCCCAAACTGCCACAGGCATACGCAAGGTCGCGCGCAATGCTGCGAACATAGGTACCAGGGCTGCAAACCATACGAAAACTGCACATATCGTCAATGGCATCAAATACTTCTAGTTCATAAACCTCTATTATGCGGGGTGGTATTTCCGGGGTTTCACCGCTGCGTGCCAATTCGTATGCACGACGGCCGCCAATATGAACTGCGCTGTATATTGGTGGAACCTGCGATATTTTTCCAATAAATTTTGGTATATTTTCCATTATTAAATCAATATGCGGAATTATATCTGTGCGTTTTGTTTCCGTACCAGTAATATCCAATGTATCCGTTTCAAATCCAAATTTAATTGTAAACAGGTATTCTTTTGTTCTGTCACAATGTTCTTCCAAAAACGGCACCATTTTGGTTGCATTTCCAATTGCAACCGGCAAAACCCCCGACGCCATCGGGTCCAATGTTCCAACGTGCCCGTTCTTTTTGGTGCCAAAAATTCTTGCTGCGCGGGATGCGGCGCTTTTTGAAAAAACGCCAGATGGTTTATCAAGAATTATCCAACCATCCATATTTAACATCCCCCATCAAATAACGATAATTGTCCTTGGTGCGCATCTGGTGATGCTACCTTGGGCTCTGTTTTTTTGGATTGTGGTGATTTAGTCTGTACTGTCTTGGGCAAATCACCTTCCAGACTGGCAAGAACCGTTTCCGCCCGTGCAACAACTGTTTCTGGCATACCCGCCATTTTGGCAACATGTATCCCATATGAACGATTTGCAACACCCGGGATTATGCGGTGCATAAACACAATTTCATTGTTATGTTCACGAACATCGATGGTTAAACACAATACATTTTTCAAATTTCCACCATTTTGTGCGACAAGGTGTGTCAATTCGTGATAATGCGTTGCGAATAATGTCCGTGCCCGCAATGTGTCCAGGTATTCTAATACCGCCTGGGCAATGGCCATACCATCGTATGTCGCAGTACCCCGCCCTATTTCATCAAATATGATAAATGAATGCGGTGTTGCACGACGCAATATATTCGCCGTTTCACCCATTTCAACCATAAAGGTTGATTGACCCGCGGCCAAGTTATCGGATGCACCAACACGACTAAATAATTGGTCGCATATACCGATTTTTGCACTTTTTGCCGGAACAAATGATCCTAAATGCGCCAGTACCACCAACAATGCGTTTTGACGCAGGTATGTTGATTTACCCGCCATATTCGGTCCGGTCAGCAATGCAACCGATTGTTCATCCAAGGCGCAGTCATTTTTAACAAAACTATCACCATGTGCACGCAATACAGATTCTATGACCGGGTGACGACCGCCTGTTATATTAAAATCAGATTCTGTTGTTATATCGGGGCGCACCCAGTTCCAATCTATTGCGCACCGCGACAATGAATGCCATACATCCAAATCAGCAATTGCATCCGCCGCCGCCAGTAAATCATTTGAAATTGCACGAATTTGTTCGATAAATTTATCAATTATTTCTGCCTCTATCGCGGCGGCCTTGTCCGCGGCGGTACGAATATCATTATCTAATTCTATCAGTCGCGATGTTGTAAACCGCACATTTCCGGTCATTGTTTGACGATGAATAAATCCGGAATCTGCACGCATCATACCATCAGCGCGGGCAGATGGAACCTCTATAAAATACCCAAGGACATTATTGAATTTTATCTTTAGTGTATGAATACCTGTTTCGTTTGCATATTGTTCCTGCATTGACGCGATTGTTTCTTTGGCCCCATGAGACAGCGCGCGCATATTATCCAATGTTAAATCAAAACCATCACGCACCACACCGCCATCACGGAAAAATGTTGGCAAATCATCCCCCAGCGCAGCATTTAATTGTGATGCCAAATTATCATGTGTTGTTATATTTTCAAATCGCGCGGCAAGCGTTGTATCCAAACGTGTTGCGATCATTTTAACATTTGGCAATTCAATCAAGAAATCTGTGACATTGCGCATATCACGTGGCATTCCGCGCCCAGACAATAATCTTGATAACGCACGCCCAACATCAGGAATTTTTCCCAACATACGCGAAACCATACCACGAACATCGGTATTACGAACAAGGTGTCCTATGTGTTCCTGGCGATCACGCAACACATTTATATCCGCCGACAATGTACGCAGATATGAACGTAATTTGCGCCCACCCGCCGCCGTTTTAGTATTATCCAACACATCCAACAAACATTTGCCACCATCATTTATTGGCGCGTCTATTTCCAAACTTTTCCATGTCGCCGAATCTATCAGCATTTGTGCCCCAGACTTAAACTGGTACGGCGCACGAAATGTTAATGCCGCCCCGCGTTGTGTATTAAATAAATACCCAGCCAGCAGTCCAACCGCCAAGTTCGTATTATTTGCACTAACCGCATCTGAAAACACAGAACTTATAATGGTATCTATATCTGCACGACGATATATCTTATCAAACACAGGCGTTGTTTTGAACATATCGCGAATATGCAAAATTGTATTGTTTTCGGCATCCACAGATGGATAAATAATTTCCGCCGGGGCAATGCGAACCAAATCATCGATAATATCACCGGTTTGACCAACAAAGAATTCACCCGTTGATATATCACACCCAGCAATATCAAACATCGTACCCGACGGCATAATTGCGATTAAAAAATTTGAACTTTTCGGCGATAACAAATTTTCATCGGTTAAGGTTCCCGGGGTCAGCACACGTATTATTTTCCGTTCAATAAATTTATGTCCACGTTCTTTGGCCTGGGCCGGCGTTTCCATTTGTTCCACCAGCGCAAGTTTATACCCTGCCCGCACAAGTCGCCCGAAATAATTATCAGATGCATGCCACGGTATTCCACACATTGGAATATCCACACCATCACCATCGGTACCACGCGCCGTTAAAACCAATCCCAATTTAGAACTGATAACCTTCGCATCTTCAAAGAAAGATTCGTAAAAATCCCCAAGACGAAACATCAGCAATGCATCAGGATTTTCTTCCTTGAAATCTACATACTGCTGCATTACGGGGCTAAGTTTACTTTTTTCGGCCATTGCCAAATCCATTACTCTGCAGGGTTGGTAATCTTTAATGTTTCAATTTTCAATTCGGCTTCTTTTAACAATTGTTCACAGTACGCTTTTAATTTTATGCCCTGTTCATACGCCGCAACAGAATCCGCCAACGGTAATTCCCCAGATTCCATTTTCTTTACCAATTCGCTTAATTGTTTATACGCTTCTTCAAACGACAGTTTTTCGTTTTCCATAATACAACCTCTTAGAACAACAAAAAGATACAAAAATAAAATTTAATATTCCACAAAAAAACACCCAAACGGGTGTTTTTTATCTACTTTGCAGGTTTTGCCGGCGCAATAACAATTGATTTAGTTCGTTCGTCGGGTTTGGAACGACTTTCCAATGTACCCTTGTCCCCTATCAATTCAACAACGTGCGCAAACAATCCCGGAATTGCGTCTTTACCCATGGCCAATACGCGTTTTGAACCATGTGTCATAACCGCAATTTTAACCTTGTCGCCATTTTCCAAAAATTCAAAAACTTTCTTTAATTTAATTTGCAAATCGTTTTCTTCGATGAACGGTTTTATCCAAACCTCTTTCATTTCAACGGTCTTTTGCTTTTTCTTGGCCTCGGACGCGCGTTTTTTCTGTTCGTATTTATATTTTCCAAAATCCATTATCTTTGCAACTGGTGGTGTGGCATTTCCATTTAATTCCACCAAATCCATCCCTGAATTCTGCGCCATTTGAATTGCATCAGATGTCTGCATTTCACCAAGATTTTGACCATCACTGCTGATCACCTGTACAGTTTTCGCAGTTATGCGATTATTTACACGCGGACCCATGTCACGACGATTATCACGATTATTTACTGGTTTAATTGTACGCTCCTTTTTATGTCTATGCGCCATAGTATTATATATTTTTACAGATTTTTCAACAAATTTTGCACATTTTGCAGACACGTCCAAACATCACGCTTTGTGTCAGGTTTCAATATTATGTAATTTGGATGATAAATTGAAAACACATGAACATTATTTGGCAGTACTGTTTCTGCACCATGGTTATGGATTAAATCAACACCCGCTATTTCCATTGCCGCGACCGTCCCAAGTGTTATAATAACCCGCGGTTCCATTAATTCTATGAACCGATTCACAAATGGCCGCGACAAATCCAGTTCTAATCTTGACGGCGTTCGCCCCCCAGGTGTACGCCAAAATAACAACGGACTAACTGATACCGAATCACGCGACATTTCAATCGCGCCCAACATTTTATCCATCAAATCCCCTGCCCTGCCCGACAATATTTGACCACACGCATCATCATCACTAGATGGAATATCTGTAATAATCATAACCCCGTTTGGATTATTCGCCGCAACCGGCAAAACAACATTTGATGCGCCACCACGCAATGGATGATTAAATTCTAAAATCATTCGCTGTAACGAATCAATTGTCGTTGGACGCAACGCCATTGCGGTTGCTGTATCTATGGACATGGGTACTATCGGTGCTATTGGTGGCACAACGGTTGATATGGTTCGCGTACGATTTACCTCTGGCGCTTTATGTGATATCATCTCGGAAAAACCTATGGTATCATTGGACAGTTCCCAACGCACACCAGATAACAATAAATCTTTTATTAAATCTTGCATATTATCTATTCTCTTTTGTCTTGATTTTTGAAAATTTTTATTATACACTAACTCATGAGCAACAGAAACTCAAGGGAGTATTTTCATGAAAATAAAAAACTTTGCTTTATTAGCTGGTGTTGCTGGGTTACTGGCAGCATGTGGTGGTTCAAGCGTAGTTGAACCAGAAGATTTGAACGGTCAACGCGTTTTCTTCGCGTTTAATTCTTCGGAAATTTCCGATGCAGCACATGACAACCTGTTGGGTCAAGCGTTGTATATGAAATCACACGAAGATGTGAAAGTCCAAATTGCTGGTAACTGCGACGAACGTGGTTCAACAGAATATAACTTGGCATTGGGTGCACGTCGTGCAAACGCAGCCAAGAAAGTCCTTGTTGACGAAGGTATCAATGCAAAACGTATTTCTACCATCTCTTATGGTAAAGAACGTCCATTGGTCAAAGGTACGGGTGAAGACGTTTGGAAATTCAACCGTAACGCAACAACGACTATCAAATAATAAATGCCCTTCGGGGCATTTTTTTTACACAAAAATACCGGCTATTGCCGGTGTTTTTATATTTTTTTTGCAATAATACATGTGTCTTGAATACCCGTCAGCCCAAATTCTGTATCATCATGAATCCAGAACTTTATTATCTTAAAATTATTCGCGGCCAGTAATAATTCTATATCATTTTGTGCCATTATGTTAAAATCTATTGTTAATGCATTGTTCATTGGCTCTGGTATTGTTATTTCACCAAGATTTCCGGTAAATGACTCTATAAATAACATCCCACCAGGTCTTAAAATATCATGGAATCGCGCCAAACACTTCTCAACATCTGTTTTTGATAAATGGCAAAATATATAAGACGATATTATAGAATCACACGAATCATTTTTAAAATTCAACTTGCGTACATCGCCTTTAATAAATTTCGCATCAGATTTTTTGTTTTTGGCGATGGTAATCATATTATCAGACAGGTCCATTCCGGTCACATTATACCCCATTTTAGATAAATAGGTTGCATTATTGCCGGCACCACACCCTAAATCAAGGACAACCGAATCTTTACTAATGTAATTCAACAACTCTTTAATATGACACGATGGTTTGGCATATAATTTATCATATTCATTTGCAATGGAATCGTATGTCAAAATTATTTTCTTTTGATCCATAATATTTCCGGTGTTTTTGCAAAAAGGCCGGGATTTTTTATTTAACAAAGTATTTTAACCTTTGTGTCAAATTTCCCGGTCTTTTTAATAATTTTATTCGTTTTTGCCGGCAATTTTGTTAATAATTTCGTTTAACTGATTGCGCGTGTTAAATGTTATTGTTATCACACCCGCACCACCACGACGTTCTGTTATTTTAACCTTGGCATCCAACACACGTGCCACACGGTTTGTTAAATCACGAACAACCTTAACATCCATTGTTTTGTCATTGAATTTACGGGTGCCCGTGGAACGCGCAACCCTTTTCATGCGTTGTTCTGTATCAGCAACGGTCATTTTCTTGGATATAATTTCCTGGGCCAATTCTTCCGGATTTTCGGCAACCGCGATGGTACGCGCGTGTGAAGCAGATATTTCGCCCTGCTCTACCATTTTCTTAACAGATGCCGGCAATCCATTCAAACGAATCGCATTTCTAATATAACTTTCTGATTTGCCAATTAACCGCGATACATCTTCCAACGTATATTTGCATTTGTTCATCAAATTTGCATAACCGGCGGCCTCTTCAATCGGGTTAAGATTTTCGCGTTGAACATTTTCTATTAACGCAATTTCCATTGCATTTTCATCCGCTAAATTCTTAATAAACGCCGGTATTTCAGTTAATCCAGCCATCTTACTTGCGCGATATCTGCGTTCGCCCGCAACAATTTCATAGGCATGTGCCCTGCCCTTGACCGGACGCAACATAATTGGTGTTAACACACCCTTTTCACGAATGGATGCCGCCAAATCTTCCAATTCTGCGGTATTAAATGTTTTACGCGGCTGATCCGGGTTAATTCCAATTTGAACAAGCGGTATTTGACGCACAACAACCCGTTCGGTGCCGGATAAAATAGAAATATCTGGCGCAACACCAATTTCATTTTGCAAATCGCTTAAATTCCGTCCCATTCCAAATTTTGACATCTTTACCCCCTGTTTTCTAATTTTTGAACAACCTCGGTCGCGACACGTAAATACGCCTGGGCACCGGTTGAATTAAAATCATAAAATAATGCCGGCTTGCCATGGCTTGGGGCCTCGGCTACGCGAACATTGCGCGGAACAACCGTTTTAAACACTTTGTCGCCAAAGGTTTTTCTTATATCATCTTCTACCTGGTGTGTCATACCATACCTGCGATCATACATGGTCAATAACACACCCAAAATATCTAAATCAGGATTCCATTTTTCCTGTACGCCTTTGATATTGTTAACCAAGTGCAAAATGCCTTCTATGGCAAAGAATTCGCATTGCAACGGTATTATCACATGATTCGCGGTTGTTAACGCGTTCAACGTTACATAATCAAGGGCAGGGGGGCAATCTAGCAAAATATAATCATAATGTTCCATAATTGGTTTTAACGCATCACGCAACCGATATTCTTTGTTTTCCATATCTAACAATTCCACCGCCGCACCAGACAACGCCTGGGTTGATGGCAAAATATGCAACCCTGGGACCGCCGTTGATAATATGTTTTCTGCGGCTGACGCGGTTCCCATCAAAACGCCGTAAACACTTTGCGGATGTGAAGAACGCACGAATCCAAGGCCCGTTCCAGCATTTCCCTGGGGATCCAAGTCTATTAACAAAACCCGTTTTTTAATCGCTGCCAACGACGATCCAAGATTTATTGCAGTTGTCGTCTTGCCAACGCCGCCTTTTTGATTTGCAAACGCTATTACTTCTGTCATCTTTACCTTTCCTTACTAACAACCAAAAGATAGATAAAAAAACATAAACGGTCAAGAAATAAATTTTACAATACGCAAAAACACACTAAAAACAACATATTATCTTTTATTTCATATGAAATTATTATATAACTATAAAAATTCAGTATTGCCAATACGTTATTTCTTGTTTCATATGAAATTACCGGTTAAAATCGATTATTGTAATATATCCATCGCCGGTTTTAGATGGCACAAGTTCATATTTGAATTTATATTTGGCCTTGGCAACCGCAATTTCATTTTCAACTTCCCGGCCTTTTAATAGAAAAAGCCGGCAATTTATGCCACGAACATAATCTAAAATTTTGATTAATGGGGCAAATGCACGTGCGGTTATCACAAACTCCGAATCCAATTTCCCGGCTTTTTCGTTATTTTTTTTCAAAAAGGCCGGCAAAAATGCCTCAACCCGACCGTTATAAATTGTTAAATTATCCAGTTCAAGTTCATTCTTTAATGTATTAAGAAATAATGCTTTTTTGCCAATTGATTCTATACATGTTACATCCCAACCCATTATTGCAAGAACAACGCCCGGGAATCCGGCACCGCTACCAAAATCTATTATGTTAACCTTTTTTGGCAATACCTCCGCTAATTGCGCAGAATCGGCAAAATGGCGTGTTTCAATGTCCGCAAGGGTGCTTGGGGCGACAAGGTTCATCTTGGCCGACCATTCACGCAATAATTCGCTGTAACGTTCAAATTTTTCTTTACTATTCATATTATTATTGTAGCATAACTTGGCTATGAAGAAAACTGTATTCTATTTTTTTATTATTGCAACTATTTTCGCGGCGATTTGTTTTACTTGGCGGCCGTTTTATACGACCACCACACCACAAAACACCGGGGAAACCACAAAATATGGGGCTTTTCTTGCCGCCCAACATGCAATTTATGTGAACGATTTTAAAAAGGCGTCCGATTTTGCCAAGGTGTTTTCTGATATATCATACGAAACACCGCGTCGTGCATATTGTTTGGCGGAATTTCTTGGTGGAAATTTGCCAGATTCGCCGGAAAAACTTGCAAAAAGCACCGATGCATCATCCCGGCTTATTTACGATGCGTATCTTGTTAGAAATGATAAATGGGATGATTTATACGCCCGACATAAACCGGATAAATCTGCGCTGTATGCACCATTGCGTATATGGGCGGGAATCGCGAAAAATCGTATTACTGAGACATTAAAATATGTTGATACCATAGAATCCAACCCTTCGTGGCGTGCGTTTGTTCGGGGTCAAATTTATGCGGAAACTGGGGACACAAAACGCGCGGTGGCCGAATTTGCCAAGGTTTCCGCCGATTTTATGAATATAAATGATTATGTGTATATCATGTCTTTCTATAATGCACATGATATGCCCGATGCGGCGGAAAAATTACACAAAGATTTTACTGCATCACCCGCAGGAATGTTTATGGCAGATTATAATGAATTCCCAGAATGGACGGTTTTCAGCGGTTTAAAAAATGCATTGGCGTTTAATTTTATCCAGAATGTTTCGCACACCAAGATAATTCTGTTTTCTGATTTATCGGTGTTGATGTTGCGATTTGCCCAAATAATTACACCAGATAACACTTGGATAGGGCATAGCATAGATTACTATATGGGGCAATTCTTTTCAAATATGGGCGGTGATTACCAGACATATTTTGAAAGTTTAGATTCATCAAATCCATTTTATTTGTTTGCACAAATGCGCATCGCCGAAGAAACCGATGATATGACGGTTCTGCGCGATATTGTTTCCCAGGCACCATTATTTATCCCTGCGATTAATAAATTGGTGGCCATTTATACAGGGGCAGGGGACAAAAACGCCGCATTGCGCGTGATAAACAATGCGCTTGAAAATGATGCATTGTCTGCATCTGGCCGCGTATATTTAACAAAACGTCGCGCATTGGTATATTTTCTGTTTGGTGATTTAAATCGTGCCCAGGCAGATATTCATACGGCATCGAAACATAATAAATTGGATACAGAAATACTTACTATCCAGGCACGCATTTGGGCCGCCCAGGGACGCGAAATAGAAAACGCATATAACTATGCAATGTCTATGATAAAGCATGATCCAACAGACATTGTTGCATGGGACACATTGGCCGTTGTTGTATCGGTCCGCGAAGGTAATGACGAAGCGCTTGATATATTGCGCAGGGTAGGGCGCACCGCAAACAGTTGTTCATCATTATTTGAACATTTGGGTGATGCATACGCGGCAAATGGCGACAAAGAACTTGCGGCCGAGGCGTATTTGCGTGCCATAGAATTATCATCAGATGG
>JAFZTZ010000031.1 GCA_017618595.1 Alphaproteobacteria bacterium | reverse complement strand
AATTAAAATGGGGAAATTGAAAAATCCGGAACTATCATATAAGTACCTTAAAGAGATTAGACGTATCGCAACCGGCGAATTTGCAAGAGCGGTTATGGCCGAAATCGCCGCACATCCGTTGGCAACCACCGAAGACAAATGTAAAAACGCACTAGAGCTTACATACGGATTGCTTGCCTCGGGCGACGTGGATTATGCGAATCAGATGTCTCCCAAGGTGCACAAGATGCAAATTGATGCGTTCCAAGATATTATAAATCAACTTACCCAAAAAATAGAAACCGCCATAGAGACCCATGATGCCCAAGCGTTGGAAACACTAACTGAAAAAGATATTCCTCAACTAAGATACTATTTAAACGAGGCGATACAACGCGCAGCTGGCGAATACAAGGCGACCCTTGCAGGAATGTTTGACACATTGGATGTGATATTTGATTTGGATAAGATATTCCAATTTGCAGAACAGGGCCGTAATTATGTCCGAGAGACCGAACAATCTTTTTCGGAACAACTTATTGAACAATGCGCAACAGTAGAACAACAAAATGCTGAAATTGAAAAATTACAGGCCCAGTTAGAAGAAATGAAACGTCAACTTGCCGAAAAAGAAAAGCAAATGGACGAAGCGGCCAAACAACACAAATCAGAACTGGATAAACAAAAAGAAGAACACGACGCAGAAGTAAAAACTTTAAAGCAAGAAAATGCCAATTTAAAATCACAGAAAGTCGCTTTGCGAAGTGCAGTATTATTGGCTCTGGACACTTTGGAAGACCGCGCAGATGGTGGTCTGGTAGGTGTTCGCAAAGACATGAAAGTCAAACTGGCCTAACTCAGACAACAATTCCAGGCAGAGAATAATTCCATTAAAATATAAAAGAACGCCCAAACGGGCGTTTTTTATTTCTTGTTTGATTTCTTGGCGGGTTCTTTTTCAGGTTCCGGCTTGGTATCATTTGCCGCCGGTTGTGCCGCCGCACTATTTTCTGGTTTTACCTGCTGTGCATCTGCACCCGCCCCGTTATCTGTTGTTGCCGCCGCATCAGTTGCAACCGCATCGCCCGCGACCAATTCGGCACGAACATCATTTTGTGGATTCGCAATATCAGATTTTGCCGAAACCAATGCCAATGCCGCACATAATACAAAGAATATTACCGCCAACCATGTTGTCAATTTTGTCAGGAAATTACCCGCCGCCGCACCGGTCAACGCACCACCAAACATAGATGCCGCCGATGAACCAGACATACCGCTGCCCTCGGATTTCTGAAGTAAAATAATCCCCGTCATAAATACTGCGACAATTATTAACAACACCAATAAGATTGAAAACATTTTTTATTCCTTTGATTTTTTGATTAACACAATTTTAATTACCCAAACGCTAAATTGCAAGTTTTTTCAACAATGCCTCGGCCGCCGCCGTAGATGCATCTTTCTTGGACGAACCCTGCCCCAATGCACTTTGACCCATTGCGGTCACTTTAACCGTAAACATTGGACAATGCGCCGCCCCAGACGGTTCGGTATATTCATAGACCGGCAATGAACCGTTTGCGTGTTTTTGAACGAATTCTTGCAGTTTTGTTTTATAATCTTTTGGTGCCTCGATCTCTGCGGCCGCCAAATCGCGCCAGATGCCCCAAATAAAATCACGCGCAGTATCAAAACTGGAATCAAGAAACATCGCGCCAAGGACCGCTTCCATCGTATTGGCAAGCATGTGACGTTTACGACCACCCGTTACATGACCGTGATGCAGCGATTTTTCCAATTCTAAGGTTATTGCGACATCCGCCAATGTTTCCGTTGAAACCAACACCGCATAACGCCGCGCCAGTTCTCCTTCGGTTTCGTTTGGGAACATTTGATACAACAGCGACGCAACCGACAACCCCAATACGCGATCGCCAACGAATTCCAATTTTTCGTTGTTATGCACACTATCAACGCCGCTTTGGGTCATTGCTAGATTAAATAATTCTTCATTTTTAAATTTGTATGTTAATTTCATTTTAATGTATTCCTTTGCCAAATCTGTCCCAGCGCATTTTGGCGTTCCAATTCCAAACCATCAACATTGGTGCCGCATAGTTGTGCGAATACCATACTGCCCATACGCGCCCCAAAACATAATCCATCGGGACAAAACCTACATCTGCGCGGCTGTCATTACTGTTATCGCGGTTATCGCCCATAAAGAATAAATGCTTTTCTGGGACGACATATTCCGCCGTATTATCCATTGGTCCAGAATCTGTAAATTCTAGGATGCTATGTTCAACGCCGTTTGGTAAAACCTCGGTATATTCGGTGGCATCAAACACACCACACAGGCCTTCGTTATAACGGCATAAATCATCGCTTTTATATTCAATTGTGTAATTGAACTTTGCGGGTTCGTTATCAACCCATATTTTATTACCCTTTACCATCATATTATCGCGATAATATCCAACCGAACGCAATGATTTTGGCAATGTTGCAACAACATACGGACGCGGGTCTTTGCGTTCCACCATTTCGCCGTTGATGTACAAACGACCCTTTTTAACCTGAATTGTATCACCCGGCAGGCCCACAAGCCGTTTTACATAATCCAATGATTCATTGGCCGGATTACGAAATACAATAACATCGCCCATTTTTGGTGTTTTGCCGAACACACGGCCATTCCATAATTTCCATGAACCAAATGGGAAAGAATAACGTGAATACCCATACGACCATTTTGTTATAAAAATATGATCGCCAATATGCAACGACGGTATCATTGACCCAGATGGTATATTAAATGGTTCAAGGAACAAACTGCGAAATATAATCGCAATAAGTATTCCATAAAACAATGTATCAAACCATTCGCGCACACGATTTTTGGGCTTTATAGGCATCAGATTTTCCTTTTTAAATAAATTTCATTGCTGGCATTTTATAACTTGAATTCAATTATGGCAAGTTTATAATGTAAAAATCATGATTTCTTTAAGTTCGATTATCTTTAACGGTATGGACGCGACAAAAATAGATGTCCAGGTTCAAATTTCGGCCGGCCTTGCCAAGCCAGAATTTAATATCATTGGTCTTGCGGATCGTGCGGTCAAAGAATCTGCGGAACGCATTCGCAATGTATTGTCTGCGTTGGGTTTGCAATTACCACCAAAACATTTAACGGTGAATTTGTCGCCTGCGGACGTTGAAAAAAGTGGTGCACATTTTGACCTGCCGATACTTTGCGGAATACTGTGCGCGTTTAATGTATTGCCTGAAAACGAATTATCAAAATATATTATTATTGGCGAAGTCGGCCTTAATGGAACAATTGTAAAAACAAATGCGGTATTGGCGGCAAGTGTGTGGGCCAATAAAAACGGATACGGCATAATATGTCCCGGTCCCCAGGGAACCGAGGCACGATTTGCCGGACACACAAATATACTTGCGCCATTTCACGTATTGGAACTGATTAACCATTTTAATGGTAAATGTTTATTGCCGACCCCAGCGGCCCCAGAACAGGTATCAACCACGCAATATGCCGGGCCTGATATGTCCGAAGTTTATGGCCAGGCCGCCGCAAAGCGCGCATTGGAAATTGCCGCAGCGGGTGGGCATGCAATGTTAATGGTTGGGCCACCGGGGTCGGGGAAAACGATGCTGGCATCGCGGTTGCCGACAATTATGCCAGAAATGACATCAGCCGAAGTATTAGAAACATCTATTATTTATTCTATTGCAGGTGGTTTGGATAACAAGGCGTTAATGTCGCACCGCCCATTCCGCAGCGTTCATCACACATCAAGCCCCGTTGCGCTTGCCGGTGGGGGTTCTGATGCAAAACCTGGGGAAATATCATTGGCACATAATGGTGTGTTGTTCTTGGACGAATTACCAGAATTTAATCGCGCGACATTGGAAATTCTGCGTCAGCCAATGGAATCCGGCAAAATTATGATTTCACGTGCACGACGCAATGCAACGTATCCCGCCCGATTTCAATTGATTGCGGCGATGAACCCGTGCCCATGTGGCCATTTGGGGAATGCCGCCCTGTCCTGCTCTCGCGCGCCACGTTGCGCCGAAGCGTATCAAAATAAAATATCGGGACCACTGCTGGATCGTATCGATTTACATGTTGATGTTGATGCCGTAAATCCATGGGAAATGAAAAAGAATACTGGCGAAGCTATGGAATCAAGTGCGACTATTCGTGCACGCGTTGTTGCCGCACGCAACCACCAAATTGAACGCCAAGGATATGTGAACGCATTACTGGACGGCGCCGATTTGGAAAAATACGCACCGCTGTCCGACGAATTAACAACCTTTTTAAATACGGCGGCGGAAAAGATGGGAATGTCGGCACGTGGTTATAATCGTATTAAACGCATTGCACGCACAATTGCAGATTTGCGCGGTGCAGACAGCATTGAAATGCAAGACCTGGCCGAAGCGATTTCATATCGTCCAATAAATCGTGGTAAATACGGAATTAAATCGGCGCGTTAAAATTCGAATCTAACACCCGCCATAATATTGGCATAGATTACATTTTTCATCGTGAACCAGTCCATATGACGTGTATCATCGGAATTTGCCAATTGATACTTTACACGTGGCAAATATGAAACGCGTGCACCAAAATCAAAGAAGAAATTCTTGCTGATTCCGTATGAGACACCAATTGCACCGACGGCTGCGACATTTATTGTATTTGTTTCCGATGAATAAAAATGAATTATACCGTCTTGCAGTTCCCCAAATTCCTGTAAAATCGCGAAATCAGAAAGTTCTGCCGATTGATCATAGAAATTCATCTTGGACGTGGTATCTGCATACCCAATCCCCAAACCGACATATGGAATCATCATTTGCAATGGTTTCTGCATACCTTCAAAGAAATCATAAAATGCCATCGCGCTGATGATATCTGTGGCCATTGTAGATTTCACGCTGCCGACATCAAAATTGTCAACAGAATAACCACCACTTAAATTCAAATCGCCATAAAACAAGGGGGTTTCATTATAATCTACTTCGTTAAAATGATCCCATCCCAATTCCAAACGCCATTGTGGGCGATCTGGTAAAATCCATCCAATACTTGCGCCACCCGAAAATGTTATGCCCGACAGTTTGCTCATACTCATGCTTTCCAAACTGGCGCTGCCGGCATAAATCTGGCCGCTGGCGCATTCGCCTGTATCCGGTTCAAAGGCCCCCGTAACAGGGTCATAACAATATGAATAAACTATTACACCCGCATTATTTTGGGCCTTGCCCATCGCGAATGATGCACCTGCACGCAAAGATACCGAAACACGTTCACCACGATCATAATATGCCATGTCGTATGTGTGTTCGCCAGAATACTGCCAATTTGCGTGCGCAACCCCGATATTCAGGGCACTTGCACAAATAATAAAATGTAAAAACCTACTTCTCATGCCTTATATTATATCACAAATTTACAGAATAAAAAATATATTTATGCGAAAAAATGCGGGGAAAAATCCCCGCATTTTTATTTTCTGGTTTAGTGTTTTCCACCGAATACTTTTTGGAATCGCGAACGAAGCCCTTTGACTAATGTTCGGACACCTTCCCTGGCCTTGCTGGCGGGGGTTTCATATTCTTTTTCACTCAAATCACGCAAGATATATGAAATCATTCCATCTTCCCACGACAATTCATGGGATTCTGGGGTTGTGCCATATACACTATAATTATAATATTTGCCAGGCTGCATATATACCAAATTGGATAATATATTATAAACTCTGCCCATATTTACCGTGGGCGCGGCATCGAATCCACCAATAGATCCATCATGCCCACTAGCTTTGTATCCGCGGGTAAGTTCTTTTTCTTCCCAATTACGTATATCGCCTATTTTTGCATCCAACATACGTCCTATTTCCAACAAATTACTGTTATGCGACAAGCCTCTTGGTCTATAGAACGTGCCATCCGCACTTATTCTGGATGCAGGGTACCAATGCCCCGGGATGTCACGGTCGCCACCATTCAACCCTGTTGCCAGGTAAAATGGTATTTTTAATTCACCGACCTCAACAACTACAACTGCATTATCTTTTGAACGCGCAATTGGGTTGTCGTTTCCGTTAATATCCACAAACTTAACTGGTGTGCCATGGAACGAACCAACATCGGTTTCCATAATATCTTCTTGTTGCGCTAATTTTTCCAGCGTAACTGGAACAGAATATTTGCGGTCTTCATCAGGTATTATACTTTTGCCATATGCCATTTCTACCATTTCTGTTCTTGCATCACTTTTAAACAATGGTTCTGGCGCTGGCTGTGAAACAGGTGTTTGTTCCGGTACAACCTCTGGTACCGTCGCAGGAACTGGTTCCTGGGGAACTTCGGCTACTGGTTCTGGGGCCGGCTGTTGCACATGGGATTTTGAATCTGGCTTTCTCAACAGCGCGCCAACATCTATATGTCGTACCGTATTATCCGACAAATTTATATCTTTGCGAATATTAAATGGGTTTTCGGTTTCAATTTTTTCGTAATCAAATGTGAACGGATGTTGATACCGCGCCCAATTTATATCTTCTAATTCATCTTTTGGTTTTGCCGGCGCTGGTTTTTCTGGTTCTAATACTGGTTCGGTAATTTCTGGAACAATTTCTTCTATGATTTCTTCTTCGGTTTGTATGGGTTCGGCTTGTTCCTGCTCTCTGACCCCGGCATTTGCCGCAACCGCAGAAATAATATCCCCA
Organism: Alphaproteobacteria bacterium; assembly: GCA_017618595.1. Lineage (GTDB taxonomy): Bacteria > Pseudomonadota > Alphaproteobacteria > Rs-D84 > Rs-D84 > Enterousia. Next base: position 34 of record JAFZTZ010000031.1, on the reverse strand, counting down.
AGAATTTCTTCTTTGGTTTTCGGTTGAACCGTTT
>JAFZTZ010000030.1 GCA_017618595.1 Alphaproteobacteria bacterium | reverse complement strand
ACGTGATGCATCAATTGATATGAATGAAATCAAGGGTGTTGGCCATCGTGTTGTTATGGGTGGTTCTAAATTTGCGTCTTCGGTGGAAATTACCGACGAAGTTATGCGCGAAATTCAAAACTGGCGCGATTTGATGCCGTTGCATATTCCGGCATCATTGATGGGTATCGAAAGTGCACGCCAGATTTTGCCAAACGCGACCCAGGTTGCCGTATTTGATACCGCGTTCTTGCAAACTATGCCGGAATATGCATATCGTTATGCAGTACCAGATGCATGGTATCGTGAATTGGGTGTTCGTCGCTATGGTTTCCACGGAACAAGCCATCTGTATGTTTCAAAACGTGCGGCGGCATTGCTTGGTAAACCGGCCGACAAATGCAATTTGATTACTATGCACATTGGTTCAGGGGCGTCGGGTGTTGCAATTAAAAACGGTCGTGCGGTTGATACAACATTGGGTATGACACCAACGGCGGGTTTGATGATGGGAACACGTCCGGGCGATGTTGATGCAGGTGCGTTGTTATATGTAATGGAAAAATTGAATTTAACCCCAGAACAAATGACCAAGCATTTGAATAAAGATTCCGGTCACCTTGGCATTACAAAATGCTTTGCGGATCGTCGTGATGTTGAAACAAATCGCGATTCAAATGCAGATTGCAAATTGGCATTGGAAATGGAAGTACACAGCGTTAAAAAATACATCGGTGCGTTCTTGGCGGAATTGGGGCATGTTGACGCATTGGTATTTACCGCAGGTGTTGGTGAAAATGATTCATATCTGCGCGGTAAATTCTGCGAAGGTTTGGAAGAATTGGGTATCAAAATTGACATGGACAAAAATGACAAGGCCTTGGCGCGCTTGGATGCCGGTGAATGTGAAATCAGCACCCCAGATAGCCGTGTCAAAGTATTCATGATTCCAACAAACGAAGAAATTGTTATTGTCGAAGATACACTTGGCATTATGAATAAAACATACGATGCGGATCATTTGAAAATGAAATATTCATTTGCAGAATAATGGTTAGTGTTAGTGATTAGTGAAAACGGTTGCAATTGCAACCGTTTTTTATTTGCATGTTTCGTCAACCAAAAAACACCGTCAACAGACGGTGTTTTGGAATGAAATAAAAGTGTTTTATCTTTAGTTCAAAGCATCTTTCAAAGCTTTGCCAGGTTTAAATTTCGGCTGAGTAGAGGCCGGAATTTTAATCGCAGCACCAGTTTGTGGGTTGCGGCCTGTTGTAGCTTTGCGCTTTGCGGTTGTGAATGTACCAAAACCGACCAAGCGAACATCGCCTTTCTTTTTCAACACTTTTGTAACAGTGTTAATGAACGCGTCCAAGCATGCCGCCGCTGTTGCTTTGGTAACTTCGACTTCGTTCGCAATTGCTTCAATCAACTGTTGTTTGTTCATTATATTCTCCTTTCATATTGATTAAAGGTGTCCCAACGTTCCAGTTGGCAATGCCCATGAAAATCTAATTGCGATCCGCAACCAAGCAATTTTCAAGGGCATTGCCCGAAACGCCTAACCGAATCGTAGAGAATTCCGCCTTTTAAGTCAAGACCTATTTATAAAAATCGTAAAATTATTTTGTTTCTATCAAATTTATAGGAACGACCTTGGCACCTTCGCTGGTGCTTTCACATGCCACCCATTCGCCCGCAGTATCGCGAATTTTAAAGTGTCTATAAGAATTTGGGGTATGCAAAACGATAATCATTATCACCGTCGCCCAGAACAATAATTTGGTGAACCCCCACGGATTCTTGAAGTCGTCGCGTTTGAACTTATCTTGCAACAGGTTCTGATACAGATACCATCCCCATACAAATAACAGCACAATTAAACTAAAAAAGAATCCCATTAATAAATATCGATAGAAATGGCCGAAGCCCGCCGCCAGCGCGTCCCATGTCTCGCTTTCCGCCGGGCATACATATAACGCATGACCCTGCAGCGATTCGGGTATCGCAATTGGCACGGCATCGTCCAAGGCAAACTGAAACACCGCCATCAACAGCACGATGGTAAAGCATACGATCGTTGAAACCAGGGTTTTGTTCATTGCCATTTTTATTCCCTCTGTAGATATATTATATCATAAAAAACTAACCAATTGCAATTTTTCAAACTTTTATTTACAATTTAACTATGTTTAGACGCAAAAATAATCTTGCCCTTGTAATGACTGTGTTTGACGTGGACGCGTTGCGGATATCGTTGCCGCCATTGCATCGGTTGGAACGCTTTTGCAAACTGATTATTTACAATGATAATCCGAATCAGGTTATAAAACGGCGCGATATTCGGCGTATGGGATGGCGTGGTGCGCTGTATATAATAAATTCTGATAAAAATACCGGTGAATTTGAATCCAGGTTCAACGCGGTTCGGGAAATGCGCAATTTAAAAATCGCGTGTAATTGGGTTATGTTCATTGACCAAGACGACGTATTGCTGGATGCGTGTGTGCCCGCCGTTTCGGATAATATCTTTGCAGTTGTTCAAAATTCTACGGTGTTAAATGACAATATTACCGATATGTTCAAAATCACACCAAATTGGGCAAATGGAACCGAATGTGGAAAAACGGGACCAAATTTCGAAATTACTGGTACAATAATACGACGCACGATTTTGGATGAATTTACTGATTTTGTGGTGGATATATTACCAAAGTTGTACCGTGATTTGCGCCATACGCGCTATCGCGTGCCAATTGCGCAGTTAATGTGGCTTAGCTTAAAAGAATTTATGCAGGTGCGTCATCCAGAAATGATGCCAATATATATGAACCGGACAAACTATGTCGCAATCAAGATGGGGCGTGCGGCGGTAAAATATGGCCGGCGTACACCAATGGGAAAAGCCGCGCAAGTGGCGATTTCTGAAACAATTAAAAAGTTTTTAAAAACTGTTAATGCATCCGCAAAAATTGTTGCGTAAGCACAATAAAGTTCTATAATCCCACAAAAAGCACGAGGTACAACATGACATACAATGATATAAGAAAATTGTTTTTAAATTATTTTGAATCGCACGGGCATAAAATTGTTCCATCTGCATCATTGATTCCAAACGATCCAACATTGTTGTTTACGGTTGCGGGTATGGTGCCATGGAAGAATATATTCTTGGGGACTGAAGAAGCCCCTGCACCGCGTGTTGCCGACGTGCAAAAATGTATTCGTGCCGGTGGCAAACACAATGATTTGGAAGATGTCGGCATTGATGGTCGTCATCATACTTTCTTTGAAATGTTGGGTAATTGGTCTTTTGGTGACTATTTCAAAGAAGGCGCATTAGAAATGTCATGGGATTTATTAACAAATGTGATTGGCATTGATCCCAACAGATTGGTTGTGACCGCACATGAAACCGATGACGAAGCCGCGGCATTATGGAAAAAAATTGCGGGCAAAGAAGCAATTCGCCTTGGCAAAGATAATTGGTGGTCGGCGGGTGATACCGGTCCATGTGGCCCGTGCAGCGAAATCTTCTATGATTTTGGCGAAGATATCCCGGGCGGTTTGCCGGGAACCCCAGACGAAGATGGCGGTCGTTTTGTAGAATTGTGGAACGATGTTTTCATGCAATATAATCGTGATGCCAACGGCAATTTGACCGATTTGCCAAAGAAAAATGTTGATACTGGGGCGGGGTTGGAACGCTGGGCGGCAATGTTGCAGGGCAAGACGGATAATTATGATACCGATTTATTTGTAAACCTGAAACGCGCGGTTAGTGACGTTACCGGTGTTGCGGAAACCCCGGAAAATATTACCAGTTTCAAGGTTATTACCGATCATTTGCGTTCGGTTGGTTTCGCAATTGCGGATGGTGTGATTCCATCAAACAGCGATAGGGGTTATGTAATTCGCCGTATCTTGCGTCGTGCAATGCGCCACGGACAATTGTTGGGACATTCGGGTGCACTGCTGTCGCGGTTGTATCCGGCATTGGTTAATGAAATGGGCGAGGCATATCCAGAACTTGCACAAAATCAAGCGCACGTGATAGAAGTTATTACAAACGAAGAAAACGCGTTTGCCGATATGTTGAACAATGGTATCAAGTTGTTGGATAACGAAGTGCCAAAGGTTCAAAATGGCGTTCTGCCGGGTGCGGTTGCGTTTAAATTATTTGATACGTATGGTTTCCCATTGGATTTAACACAAATGATTTTGCGTGATAAAAATATTACGGTTGATGTTGCCGGGTTTGAATCAGAAATGGCCGCGCAAAAAGAACGCAGTCGTGCCGATACCAAGGGAACACGTGTATTATGGGAATCACGCAATGACGTACCGGCGACAGATGATACAACAAAATATGCACCAAACGACAATATGGAATCTAAGGTGTTGGCGATATTGCGCGATGGTGAATTTATAGATAGTGCAAATGATGGCGACGCGGTAGAGATTGCATTGGATAAAACAAATTTCTATGGCACCCAGGGCGGCCAGGTTGGCGATATGGGCGAATTAAAAATTGGTGATAAGGTTGTGCTGAATGTGACCGAGACCGCACGTGCAAATAATGTTGTTCTGCATCGTGGAACGGTCGTTGGAAAAATTTCTGTTGGTGACACCGTAAAAACAGTTGTTAATGCCCAAAACCGCGCACAAACCGCACGCGCACATACGGCAACGCACTTGCTTCAGGCGGCATTGCGTCATGTGTTAAATACCGATGTTGAACAACGCGGGTCCAAGGTTGCACCTGATTCTGTGCGTTTTGACTTTTCGTTTGGACGCGCGATGACCGACGAAGAAAAGGTCGCAGTGGAAAAATTGGTTAACGAATGGATAAATGCGGATATGACCGTTTTGCACGAAGAAATGCCAATTGACGAAGCAAAAAAACGCGGTGCGATGGCATTGTTTGGCGAAAAGTATGGTGATGTCGTTCGCGTAATAACGGCGGGCGATGTATCGTGCGAATTGTGTGGTGGAACGCATGTAAATCATACGGGTGAAATTATTCGTGCCAAGATAAACAAAGAAAAATCGATAAGCAGCGGTATAAGACGTATCACAATGTCTGTCGGCGCATTGGCATAGTCAGTAGGTAAAGGTGGATACAAGTTGTATCCACCTTTTTCATATTGAACGCACCCCCGTAATTTGATATAATTAAATAGATGTAGAAGCAGGGAATTTTTTTGAGAATTCGTGGCGTTTTTTGCGGGGCGCAATGTTGTACGCACAAAATCGCGGGGTCAGGATAATTGAAATATAATACCAGAAAATCTTTATGTTTTCTTATTGTTACGCTCTGCACGTATGGTTCATACGCATATGGAATCGATTATTCGCGCCAGGTTGATGAAGGTTTTGGCAAAACGTATTTTTATGGGGATGGGCGTGTGCACGTGGGCGAAGAAAATTGTTCTTTGTGTGATAATTTGGAACCTGGAAAAAATGATTGGTTCGTAAGAATTGGTACGGATGTTATTTATGGTGCCGCTGCCTGCAGTACGGTTCCATCTGGAACCCCAAATACCGCTGTTGGTTTTGGTTGGGTTGCAAATTATACACCATCTGCCCCGATACAAAATGATAAAATATTGCATACATATGCGGACAAGGGTTTTTATTGTTATTGTCGCGTAACGCAATTGAATGATACAAAATTTACCGATTCTCCGTGGCTTTGGCTTAATGGTGGTTTTTCCAAGTATGAATCCGGTAGTTCGTCAGAAGTTGGCAATATGT
>JAFZTZ010000005.1 GCA_017618595.1 Alphaproteobacteria bacterium | reverse complement strand
TGTGGCGGTGGCTCCTCCACCTGATGCAGAGGAACTAGACGTGGTCATACATCTATTTGCTGATGGAATCCAAGATTGACCAAGTGGGCAGTCACAATACACTCTACCTGTCGGACCTTCAATTCTTTCCACCTGACCAGTTGACGCATCACATACACAGTTATTTTTATTGGCCCCACGTGAACATTTCGTTGTTGATGGTGGCGCATACGATGGTGTGGGAAGCGTATACGTTGGTGAATTATTCGACCCCGATGCCGAAGAACCATTTGATGATGCCGAAGAACTTGTGCTATTCGCCATACATTTGTTTTGTGATGCATTCCATGTCTGCCCCGATCCACATGCGCAATATCTTTCACCTGCTGCATCATCTAATTTTGGTGATAAGCCTTTGCTACTATCACACACGCATCCTCTGGACAAATATTCACCATGCGATAACTTACATGTGGGGGTTCCAGATGGTGTAGAAGAACCACCAGATCCCGATGACGAAGAACTTGTGCTATTCGCCATACACTTGTTCTGTGATACATTCCATGTCTGACCAAGTGGGCAGTCACAATATACTCTACCTGTTGGTCCTTCAACTCTTTCCACCTGACCGGTTGACGCATCACATACACAGTTATTTTTATTGGCCCCACGCGCGCATTTCGTGTTTGGCGCTGGCGCATACGATGGTGGGGTAAAGTTTGACCCCGATGACGAAGAACTTGTACTATTCGCCATACACTTGTTCTGTGATACGTTCCATGTCTGACCAAGTGGGCAGTCACAATATACTCTACCTGTTGGTCCTTCAACTCTTTCCACCTGACCAGTTGACGCATCACATACACAGTTATCTTTATTGGCCCCACGTGAACATTTCGTTGTTGATGGTGGCGCATACGATGTCTCCGCGCACTTACCTTGGGATGTCTGCCATATTTTACCCCCAGAACAACCACAATACCGTTTACCATCACTGATGTTTAGCATAGGTAACAATTCGGCATCTTGATTACAAACACAACCGTCTCTTACAAAGGCACCATAACTCAAGATACAATTTTGTCTTGCCACGCATTGCCCGCGATTACCATTCAATCTGAACTCTTTGTTCGGATCAACGCAGTCGCATTTTCCCGTGGTCTTATTTGCTCTTGCGACACTACTTGATAAATAACAACATGCCAGCAATTCTGGTTTACCCTGGCGATCTGCTTCGTTAAGACAACGTTGCAAACTGCCGCCACCGTTACCGCCGTTGCCACCGTTGCCGCCGTTACCGCCGTTACCGCCGTTACCACCGTTGCCGCCGTTGCCGCCATTGCCACCATCAGACGCGACACATTTACATGGCACAACGTCTGTCGCACCTTCGGCCGGCAAACATTTGCGTTCACCTTCCCCGGCGGTCCATAAACCATTTACACCATTATCACTACACTGGGCGCCAATAATGCCATTATAATCTAACTGGCCTGATCCACCGCCGCTACCACCGTTGCCGCCATTACCGCCGTTATTGCCACCATTACCGCCGCCGGACAGATTCGGTCTATCCTTGCATTCGCCATTTACCCATACTCTGCCCGACTGAACACATTCATATTGTGCCCTATCCTGACAAATACCATTAACATATATGCGTGTTCCGTCTTTTTCACAGTCGGCACGTCTTTGTTCAGCATTACGCCGTGATATTTCGGCATTTATGTCCACTATCTTTGCTTGCTGTTTTTCTAATTCTAAATTCTTTTCTTCTATCTGTTCCGACAGTTTGTTACTTTTATTGGCCTGAACAATATTTAATCCAACACCAACCGCCGTCAAACCAATTGTAGAAATACCTGCGATCATAAACCCTTTGCGTTTACCATCACATTCTTCCAGTTTTGATACCTTTTCTTGCTTTTCACTAATCAAACGCTGTATCTGCGATGTCATATTGACCGCGTGTGCGTCGTGCGCAACGCATAAAACAGATAAACATATTGCCGAAGTATATCCTAAGAATTTCATAGTAAATCCCTCCATTATTTGCATATTGTCTCAACGTTATTGTTGCGGTGACATGTTATCTAAACGTTGCTGTGCCTTGTCCACATCTTCTTTCGCACTTTGAACATCGCTTTCTACACGTTTAAGTTCTGCTTTCTTTTCTTGAATCTTGCTATTCTGTACCAACGCCGCAACCCCGGTTCCAACGACACCAACACCACCAACAATAGTTGCCGCAACCCATCCTTTGCGCTTACGTTCACACTTCATTATTTCATCATCCAACACGGCAATATCTTGCTTTAGCTGCGCTATTACCTCCATTTCGGACATTCCTTCGGTCCCCGGAATCACCGCCGCAACATCCAACGCGTTGGATTCAAACTGGCGCGCTGTGGGCGTTGCCGCATGCGACAAAACCGGCAAAATGGTTAAAAACAAAGCAAGTAATGATATTTTGGACATATTTCCTCTCCTTATATTTACCATATCATTATATCACATTTTATCCCATATACCAAATTATTTTTTTAATAAAAAAGAACGCACGGTGGCACCAACACCACCGTGCAAATCTTTCAATTGCTATTTTGGCAAATTTAAGCCTGTTTTTGCCCCGGACCAAATTCATTAACGCTGGACAAATCTGTCGGCAACGGCATTCCCATCTTGTTAAAAGACATACTCAGCGCGTCTCTTACAGAGAATACCTGCGCTGCCACTTGGAATGGCACCTTTTTTGTCCCACTTTTAAAATCTTTTACATTCGCCATATTCAATACCTCTTTTAAAGTATCTCTCTGGTAGCTGTCATTATATACCAACGAAATCTTTTGTCAAGTATTTTTACGCCCACCAAATTAAACCTACATTTCACAATCCGAACCATCACAACCGTCTACGTATTCCTGGACCGAAACATCCGCAACCGGCATCATGCGCGTGCCACCTGGTTCTGTGTATGAAACTTCTTTGACAACCCGTACACGACGATTTTCCGCGTTTGGAACGCCGTCTGGGGTTGGCACCTTAAGGTCTTCTTCACCGGCACTAACCGCGACAATTTGACTTGCCGGGATACCGTATTCAATTAACATCTTTTGAACGGCTTCGGCACGACGGCCACCAAGGGCATAGTTATAACTGGCGCTGCCCGCGGTATCCGTATGTCCAACAACCGACACTTTGATGTTTTTATTGGCCTGGGTCGCATCAACCAGTTTCTTAATCAAATCTTTGTATTCTGGCTTAATATTTGCCTTGTTAAAATCAAAGCGCACTTCGAACACTTCTTCCATAACATGCTGTTTTGGTTCAATCGGAATCTGTTGCACTTTGATAACCGTGGTTTCCGCTTCTGGGTCATCACGATCCGCCAACGCATCAAGCCGCGCATTTATTTCCGCCAATTCCGCACGCATTGCCATCATCATATTGATGAATTCTTGGCGCGACACCAAATCTTCACCAACGATTCTGATTTCTTCGATATCGTCTTCTTCCTCGCATTCGCATTCTTCGGCTGGCGCCGGTGCCGGCATATTTACCGTAATGTCTTTAATTTCTGGCTGACTGTTGCATGGACAACCACTTGAACGTTCCACATTTGTATTTCCACTATTGGAAACATTGTTGCTGTTGCTGCCGCTATTGTCATTTATGGTTTTATCACCGCCATAGATATTTTGATTAAACACCAATGGTTGTACAGGTTCCGGTTTAATCAAATGTTCTGGAACATTTACATTATTTACAATAATAACACCATCACGCGACCGATTCGCACCACGCATTGCGGCCATATTCCCTGTTTCTGGATAATACGTTCCCACAGATTGTGGCGCGCCACCCGTAGATATTGTCTTTTTCACCGCAAAATCAGATGTTTTTACATTCGTGCTAACTGTGCTGGTCTGCGTACCCTTAACAATACGGCCACCCGTGCAGTCGCGCAATGTCGTCAATGTTTTTTCAAAACGCGAACGACATTCGTTTGCAGTTGCATCTTGACCCGTTGCGGTTGCCGACAACCAACAGTCATATTTTGCCTGCAATTCCGCGGCCAATTCTGGTTTTGTAGATGTCACATCATCCTGGAACAATGTAATCATTTCATTATATGCAGAATTTAATTCGTACGCAGTTTGTTCATCACCGACCTGCCAATTACTTAATGTTTCCGGGAACGGAACTTCGCCAGAAAATGCAGAAACCGCCTTGTTCGCAAATAATTCACCAACTTCGGGGAAACCGCTTGTCCGCGCGTTGTATATTGCATATGAACGATAATTCATCGCCAATTGGTTAAGGAAAGAATCTTTATGTGGCGCAGAATAAACATCCAATCGTTCTACATAATCAACCGTTGGCGTTGCGATAGGACCATAATCTTCGTCCACATCCGTATTATTTGTACACGCCGCAAGCGCAACAACAGCCACCGCCGCCAACACGCGTGTAATTACAAACACCGATACTTCTGATTGCTTTTTCATAGAAAAATCCTTTCTCTTACCCTTTGTTGAAACTATTATACGCATTTTGCAAATTTTAGTAAAGCAAAAAAATATGATTAAACGTGGTTTTCGTTCAAAAGATTATTTATCTAACAATTGACCGGCAATTCCACCGAAACTGCCTACCAGACCGCTAAGTCCGGAACTGCCCAGGGCACCTGAAACACTTTGCATCACAGATGCAGTATTTGTTTTTTGTCCCAAACCACCAATAGTGCTGGTTACAAATGTACCAAAAGATTCCAACCGTTTCGCCGCCAATTTTGAACCCGAACACTTTGCAGATTTTTCCAGTAATGCATTCGCCTGGGTTGCTTCGGCCTTGGTATAATCTTTTTCGTCAAAATCAATCGCATTAAATATTTCGTACAGATTTGTTGTTTTCTTTTGTTTGCTTGCCGCGCAACCACCGCCACCTTCGGGACAATATCTTGCAACAGCGGCCTTTGGATAACGAACCCAAACGGCACCACGTGCTTCAGCTTCGGTATATGCATCATAGCATAAATTAACAACCTCTAATGATGAATCGGCATCACTCATCTTTTCCTCATAACGCGTACCCTCACATGGATAAACCGACCCAAATGTTCCCATATCAAACGGATTTGGGGCACCGGCAATTGCCCACTCTTTCACAAGGTTATTAACAAAAGCGATTTCTTTAGCTGTTGGTTCGCATTCTGCGGCCAATTCTTTTTGCTGCTTGTTCAATGCCATGACATTTCCAACAACACCAAGTGCAGTTGGTAATAAACTGCCCCCAAGGCCTGTCACCGAAGTTTCTGTTTCGCGCTTTGCGACAGAACTCGCTTTTTTCGGCACCAAAACATTTGCGGCACCAAATGCAGATATCACTTCGCCTACAATGATTAACGCGACAAAAATAGCAGCAAATTTTTTCATTATTGCACTCTCTCTTACGACAGATTATATCATAAAAAAACAAATTGAACAAATATAAAAAATTGCATTTTATTTTATTGTCGTCTAACATACAGATAAAGATGGCCGAAAGTAAACGCAATTTTATAATTATCAGCAAGCACAGACGTTGGCAACGCCTGTGGCAGTTTTTCTTTACCGGATGGGGTTTGGTTATGGTTGCGGCGCTTGTTGCGGGCGCATTATTTACCAAACAATTATTGTGGTCGCCAATATCCGCGATAAATATGCGTGATGTCATCAGCAACCAATTCAAAATGTCCGGCGCATCATTTACTGGTGTTGACGCCAACGGCGGACCATTTAAAATAAACGCGGCAACCGGACATCAAAAATATGATAATCCTGATGTAATTTATTTAGATACTGTTTCGGGATTCACCACAAAATCAAAAGACGGCAAACCCGTCAAGATTACATTTTCTGCGGCAAACGGCGAATTTAATCGCGCGAAAAAAACGATTAAATTGATTAAACACGTCCGCATAAAAACAGACCAAGAACAAGAAATTCAAACAGAAGAATTGGTGATACGAATATGAAGCAATCTGAATTACGGGTTGAACACCTATCAAAATCTTATGGCAAACGAATGGTTTTGCGCGACATATCGCTGATTGCGCGCCAGGGCGAATCGGTTGGACTGCTGGGGCCGAACGGGGCCGGTAAAACAACGGCGTTTTATTGCATCACGGGCCAGTTAAACGCAACCGGTGGCCAGATATTTTTGAATTCCCAAGATATAACGCACCTGCCATTTTATCA
>JAFZTZ010000029.1 GCA_017618595.1 Alphaproteobacteria bacterium | reverse complement strand
CAGGGATTTCACAATATTATCATTCTGTATCATTATTTTAAATTGTCTTTTATCCATTTCTCAATCGTTTCGCGGGAATCGGCAACATTTGATCCATACAATGCCAACCCAGGTTTAACATCGACGCCTTTTAGCAGATTTTTGATATCTTCGACACTTTCCCCAAGGTGCGAACCTTCGTGTGTCACAAACGGCATAATAATTTTACCTTTGAAATCATACCGTTCCAAGAAGGTAAACACCGCCATTGGATATGTTCCCCACCATACCGGCCCACCAACAAAAATCACATTATATTCCGACAAATCACCTGCGGGCAATTTTTTAAGTGTCGGGCGAACATCTTTGGTCTTTTCTTGTTGGGCGATATCAGTGCATTCATTATAGTCGTTTGGATATTCGTTTTTGGTTTCAATTCTAAACATATCTGCCGACATAATGTCACGAATATATTCGGCAACGACCTCGGTATTTCCCTTGACCAGGTTAACGATTCCACCACCGAACCAGTTTTGTCCAGTATGTGAAAAATATGCAACCAACGCTTTCATTAAATTCTCCTTTTCCAACGACAATACGCATAAACAATAAAATTTTTAATGCAACAATTAAGCATGCCTTTCGGTTGCAAGTTTTGCCATCTGTTGTTTTTGTGCCCTTGCATGTTGGTTTGCGTTATACTTTTTGATAAACTTTTCGACTATTTTGGCTATTACAGAGTTCGGATTCTTATCAACCGACCCTTTTGGTTCCCGATAAGAAAACTTTCCTTCGTTTGTTTTTAGGGTCAAAACATAATCATTACCATCCAAATCTATCCGCAATGGATAGTCGCCATACTTACCGACATATGTGGTATCATGCATAAAATAACCACGTGTCCCATCGTTATAATCATTTATTGCCGCAGAATACGATGGGTCTTTAAAAATCAAATCTATTGTGGCAAGGTGAAATTTATTTAACTTGGGTGCTTCTACTGAATTCTTGCCCTCTTTCTTTGGGGCATCTTTTGCTGCGGCGGCTTTTTCGGCCCTTGTGCTTTCCGCCTTTTTATGTTGTTCATTATTATACTTTTTAATAAATTTTTCTGTTAACCCAGCAATCACAGAATTCTGATCACTATCAACGACATCTCTACCTTCCTTGTAAGAAATATATCCTTCTTTGGTACGCAATTTCAAAGTATATTCTTTTGCGTCCTTGTCATAATCAATACGAAACGGCGAATAATCGTAACCACCATCAATCCAATAATCACGTGGACCATCATCATAATCATTTATCCGGGCTATGGACTTAGGATCACTTAACAAACGAGATATCTCATCAAGGTAAATTTTATCTAATTTTTGTACTTCTTTCATAACATGTCTCCTTTTGAACGGATTGTATCAAAAATATCATAAAAAAACAAGATATTCGAGACTATTTAATGTGCTCCTTTGGGCCTTATCGCCACGACTATATAAAAAATAAAACCGGGATAAATCCGGTTTGAATCTTGGTAGCGGCGAAGGGATTCGGACCCCTGACCAAAGGATTATGATTCCTCTGCTCTACCACTGAGCTACGCCGCCATATCAAAATGACCGCATCATTATAACAATAATTTTCCCAATTGCAAGAATTTCCGTTAAAATATACAAATAGTATGAATTTGTTCCGCTTTTTAATATTTATTATTTTTGTATATCGTATTTGTAAATATAGCGAAAATATTGTATAATGTCCGGTAATGAGAGCCGTTATTACGATTTTGTTGTGTATATTTTGTATGCCCGCATTTGCGTTCACGGGATACAATCCGTTTATGCGAAATCACGATAACCAGTTATCATTTTTCATTGGCCAGGGTGTAAACAGCGGTTTTATTGTTCCTCCACCAACACAGTTTGTACCATTTAACATATTTCAACTTCAATATTCACAACCAACAACATTTTTTACCCTACCGGCGCGTCAATCATTAAACATCGGACAAACACTTGGGTTTGCGGATAAATACGGTTGGCATTGGCGCGATTATACTATTCCAATGATAATGATATCTGGCGATGTTTTATTAGCTGATTTCAACGACTTCTATTTTGCGGGTGGCGCGGGGGCTGGCCTCCAGGCCCAGCAGAACGAACGCCTTGGCTCAAAACCGCTGTTTCAATTCAAATTGACCGCCGGATGGCATATCAATGACAAATGGGGAACAGAAATTTTTGTTCAACATTTTTCCAACGCAAACACCGCCCCTCAAAATTATTCCTACGCTTTTTATGGACTTGGGGTTACATATAATTTCTAATCTACCAATCTATCGGTTTTTGACCATTTGAAATCAGGTATTCATTTGCCTTGCTAAAATGCTTACATCCAAAGAATCCCCTGTATGCAGAAAGTGGTGACGGGTGCACACTTTTCAGAATTAAATTATTATTGGCGTCAACAAATTCCGCTTTGCGTTGTGCGTACGAACCCCAGAGCATATAAACGACACCTGTCTTTTTGGCAACCGCACGAATAACCGCATCTGTAAATTGTTCCCAACCATGCCCCGCATGTGATGCCGCAAAATGTGCCGCAACCGTTAGGGTTGAATTTAACAGCAGTACACCCTGCTCGGCCCAGTGGGTTAAATCGCCATTTGTGGAACTTGGCCGCCCAATATCTGTTTCAATTTCTTTATAAATATTGACGAGTGACGGCGGTGGCGTAACACCATTTGGCACCGAAAAGCACAATCCATGTGCCTGCCCGGGTTCATGATATGGATCTTGACCAATAATAACAACTTTAACATCCTTTAAAGGAGTGTATTTAAATGCATTGAACATATTTTCTCGTTTAGGATATATGGTGTAATTCATATATTCCTTG
>JAFZTZ010000028.1 GCA_017618595.1 Alphaproteobacteria bacterium | reverse complement strand
GGCGGGAATAGGGCAGATTTCTATTTCTTGGTCAATACGAATATTTTTTGCAAACATCTCGTCATGTGATACCAACAAAATTGCGCCATTGTATTGGTTCAATGCATCTTCCAGTATCGCAATACTTTTTATTTCAAGGTTATTTGTCGGTTCGTCCAGAATCAATAAATCGGGTTGATTTTCACCACCCAGAACTGCGGATAAAGTTGCTTTTAATAATTCGCCACCCGACAACATATAAATTTTTTTGTTCGAACTGTCACCACGAAAACCAAAGTTTGCCGCAATTACATGCGCATCGTGTTTTAAACATCCCGATATATTCATAATATTTTCAATTATTGTTTTGTCACGGTTCAACAATGATAAATCTTGATTTAAATATGCAATTTTACCAAACGTTTTAACAATGCCAGAATCAGCGTTCAATTCGCCACAGATAATTTTAAGCAATGTTGTTTTACCTGCGCCATTTTTGCCGCATAACCTTATGCGCGTACCGCCGTACATTGTGAAATCAAAATTATCAAATATGATTTTATCGCCGTATGCAAAATGTAAGTTGGAAATTTTAATAAGTTCTTTGCTGTAAAACGGTTTGTTTGGAACCGGAATTTTTATTTTATCATCGCGCATTTGTTCGGACAAAGATTGTTGTATTTCAATTTGTTTATCAAGTTTCTTTTGAATAATCGCGCGCTTTTTCGCCTCGGTTTCCTGACTTTTACCCTTTAATGCATTTGCGGCAATGGGGCTGCGTTTGCCGGTGGCAATATCTTTGCGTTGTTTGGCTTCGTGATGTTGCCGTGTGTTTTGCGCAATATCTATGGTGCGATTAAGACGCCGGACGGCTTTCTCGCTGTCTGTGTATTTAGAACGCAGATTTTCCATTTCAAGATTTTTTTGCCGGACATAGAAATCGTAATTTCCACCATATACTTTTATTTTACCATTGGATATTTCTATTATTTTATCCATATGACCCAATAATTCACGATCATGTGATACAATAACCATACCAAATGGATACGCATCCATACGGGCAAAAAAATCGCGTCTGGCGTCAATGTCCAAATTGTTTGTGGGTTCATCCAACAGTAATATTTCGGCACCGCTGTCAAATGCGCGCGCCAATTCAAAACGTTGGCGTTCGCCCCCGCTTTTAGAATCGGGATTGTGTAATTGTTTCATATAGTAGACCGTCGCATTACGTGCCACGACACCAGAATTTGCCCCCAATTCACCATACAGCATTCGTAATAAAGTCGTTTTCCCGCAACCATTATCACCAATAATGGCAACCCGTTCGGAATCGGTAACGGTTAACGACAGATTCGCAAATAAATCATTTGCGGAATCATAACTAAAAAATACATTTGATAAAGAAATTAAAGCCATAACAAAAACCTTTTAATGTTGCAATGAAACCGGCGCAATAAATTGCGCGACCATATAAAAAATACAACATTACATACGCATCGGTTTTTGTCCTTTGGTTAGGTTATATATTGTAAATTCTAATATAAAAGGGCAAAAAAGCAAGTTTTTTATAAAACCTGCGATTTTGCCCGGTATTTTTAATCTTCGGAAAAATATAATCTTGCGCGATGCGCACGGCGCAAATTGCGGCGTTCTTGGAATAAAATTAAATCTTTGACCAATTTCTTGGCGGTGTTTTTAATAGAACGATTACTGGCATTTGGATGCACGTGTTGCAAATCAATTGTGTATTTGGTTAGCAAACGTTTTTGATTCGCCTTTTTATTAAGGTTTACTTCGTCCAAGATTTGTTGTTCTGAATTTGTAAATTCAGATACCGATATGGCATTGCTTAATAATTGCGCGCATTGAAAATTTAATTTCTTGCGACCACTAAGCACGACATTATAGAAAATATCGTATCTGTCATAATCAGTATTTCTGTGGCGAATTGCCGCAATTTTTTTGTTTTCTTCGTATGAATATTTATAGTTTGTACGTGTCATAATTTATCCTTTTGGTTTATCTAAGATAAATTGTAGTGTACTCATTAGACATATTTGGTCGTATATTGTTCTTTGAATATTTATTTGAAATTGCTGTGTTTTTATAAACTTGCTGTTTCATTATCACTTAAAACAGATGTTTTTACACCAAACACAAATTCAAAATCATTTTTGCATTCGGTATGAATTGGAATAATTGTTTTTGGATTTATGCGTCTTACAAATTCTTGTAAATCGGAAATATCCGCATGACCAGATGTGTGTATTTCAATTAAATGACTTTTATGTTCATCCCATGTTTTTTGTCGCGATAAATATCCATGCCACATAGAATAAATAAAATCATAATCAGATAAACCGTTATTGTTCAGCCAATCAGACAACGCCCAATTATATTTAATTACAAATTGTTCGGGATTTTTTGCAATTTCTGTTTTTGTTATTTTTTTGTCGGCATGCGTGAAGAATAAGTTCGCATTTTTCATCTTGTCGGCGATATGTTCATTCATACCGTAATAAATACGGACACATGATAACATATCTGTATTTGGAACGGTGTTAAAAGAATCGTGGAACAGGTCAAACAGCGCGGCGGTATATGGATCGATTACAAATGTGCGGCCCGATGCATAACATGCACGAATAACCGAAACCAATCTGTCCAAATTTTGTGATGATAAGCTTATCCAGGCAAGTTTATTGGAATTGCGCAGGTTATTCGTAATTGCCGTGCATACAGATTCTTCGGTTGGATGTTTTTCGTGAGTTTCAGCGCGTGATAGACGTGTGCCTTCCATTATTAAATAATCAGGTGCGTTTGATGTGTCGGCAAGTTTCCATGATTTCCAACTTTGATTTGTGTGAAAACGAATATCGCCGGTGTATACTACGCGTTTTTTCCCATCGGTAATTTCGTATGCATATGCCGATGGCGCATGATCAACCGGACGTGCGGTCACAGTTATATCACCAATTTGAACACTTTCATTTGGGGATATTTCGTGAATATTCAAATGTGATATATCAAAATCACCAGGTAACAATGGTTGAATTTTAATCAAAATATCATGCAATGTTTTTGACATATACACCGGAATTTTTGAATTTACCAGTGGTAATAACCCATAATGATCAGGATGGTTGTGCGTTATAAAAATCGCATCTATATCAGGAGTTTCATCTGCATATAATCCGCGACACTTTGTTTTATAATTTTCCAATGGTAGATTTTCTTCCATTGATGATAGTGGTGTGCCAATATCTAACAATATCCGCGTTTTTTCTGTTGCTAATTCGACACTATTTCCACCTATCTCACTTGTACCGCGGTATATGCAAATTTTCATCTATTCTCCTTTGGATACTTTATACGCTGGTCTTACGGTAAAGAATTTTACCTTTAATTTTCGCATTAGTTTTTTTGTTTGAATT
>JAFZTZ010000027.1 GCA_017618595.1 Alphaproteobacteria bacterium | reverse complement strand
GGGTATTATTGCTGCTGGGGGCGCCTGTGGAAACAGGAACCTTAATGTATCCGCGTGTAACATTTATCTGTGATGGATTTGTTGTGTCCATAGCCACGGAATTCACGACATATCCGCCAGTTCCAGTATCAGACGATGAAACAGTTGGGTTCGCTGCGGCGGTACCCCATGTACCATCGCCACGCAGGAATTTTGCTTCATCACCCGCCGCCGGTGCCGGTACCAACCCCGCGGTTCCCGCCACGGATGATGTTGCCCCGGTCATATTAGTTATATTCACAGCCTTGTTTGTAATGTTAAGTGCGGTTCCATTAACCTGGACACTTTCAATGACGTTTTCGTCTAAATCTTTGATAGATTCATAAACTAATTTTGCAGATGGGTATGTTGTATCGGTTGAAGATGAAGACAGACCGGTTGCATTTTGAACCAGATTTCCGGTCGTTTGAACATTTTTAACGGTAATGTCGGATGTGCTGCCATTTTGTGTAACGCTAATCGTGCCATCGGATGTGCCGGTTCCAATGCCCGAAATAAAGGTGGCATCAACGTACCCCTTGCTGGTTACTGTAGAATCAGCAAACGCAAAATACGGCGTAACAAACACCGTCAAAATGGCGTAAAACCGCGTACTTTTTCTCATCCCTGTCCCATACACACGTAACATTACAAAACCATGGTAGGAAAATACGAAAATTAAGGCAAGAGAAAAAAGCATATTTTGAAAAATAATTTTGAATTTTTTCGTTGCAATGTGAAAAAAATTTTTGAAAAATAGGGCCGCAAAATACAACAAAGGAGACACCATGAGTAGTAAATGGGTTTATACTTTCGGTAATGGTATGGCCGAAGGTCGCGCAGATATGCGCAATTTGCTTGGGGGCAAAGGTGCAAACTTGGCCGAAATGAATTTGGTTGGGTTGCCGGTGCCGGCGGGCTTTACTGTTACAACAGAAGTTTGTACATATTATTATGATAACAACCAGACATATCCATCTGATTTAATGGATCAGGTCAAGGCAGGTATCGCACACATTGAAAACATTATGGGCAAAAAATTTGCCGATACGGAAAATCCATTGTTGGTGTCTGTTCGCAGCGGTGCGCGTGTTTCTATGCCGGGTATGATGGATACAGTTTTGAATTTGGGCCTTAATGACGAAACGGTTAAGGCGTTGGCAAAAATTTCTGGGAATGAACGCTTTGCATACGATTCCTATCGTCGTTTTATCATGATGTTCAGCGATGTTGTGTTGGGTGCAGATATTGACCTGTTTGAACACACATTGGAACGCATGAAAGAAGACAAAGGTTACAAAGTTGATACAGAACTGACCGCGGATGATTTGAAAGATTTGGTTGAAAAGTTCAAAGAAATCGGTGTCAAAATTGGTAAGGTTTTCCCACAAGACCCATGGGAACAATTGAAGTTAGGTATCGGTGCGGTGTTCGGTTCTTGGATGAGCAAAAAGGCCATCACATATCGCAAATTGAACAATATCCCAGGTGATTGGGGAACCGCAGTTAATGTTCAGGCGATGGTGTTTGGAAATTCTGGTGACGATAGTGCAACCGGCGTATGTTTCAGTCGTGACCCAGCCACCGGTGAAAACAGATACTATGGTGAATACCTAATTAACGCCCAAGGCGAAGACGTTGTCGCGGGTATTCGTACACCACAACCAATGAGCAAAGATGATTCTGGTCGTACTTCATTAGAAGAAGCGATGCCAAATGTTTATAAAGAACTTTGCGATGTTCGTGAAAAATTGGAAAAGCATTATAAAGATATGCAAGATATGGAATTCACAATTGAACATGGAAAATTGTGGATGTTGCAATGCCGTAATGGTAAACGTACAGCGGCCGCGGCGGTTCGTATGGCGGTTGAAATGGTCGAAGAAGGCCTGCTGACCAAAGAAGAAGCGATTTTGCGTGTTGGTGCCGACCAATTGAATCACTTGTTGCATCCAATGTTGGATCCAAAAGCAGAAAAGAACGTTATCGCAACTGGTCTGCCGGCATCTCCTGGTGCTGCGGTTGGTATGGCGGTGTTTAATGCCGAAGATGCGGAAAAATGGGCGGCCGAAGGCAAGAAAGTTATGCTTATCCGCCTTGAAACATCACCCGAAGATATTTCCGGTATGCATGCGGCCCAAGGTGTTATCACGGCACGTGGTGGTATGACATCACACGCGGCGGTGGTTGCACGTGGTATGGGTACGCCATGTGTTTCGGGTTCACCAGATATCAAAATTGACTATGAAACCAAGACAATGAAGACAACATCGGGAACAACAATCCACGAAGGCGATTGGGTTTCTATTGATGGTGCCAAAGGTCAAATTATCGCAGGCGCGGTTCCAACAGTTTCTGTGGAATTGACAGGTAATTTTGGAACGCTTATGAAATGGGTTGATGAAATCAAAACATTGACGGTCAAGGCAAACGCAGAAACACCAAAAGACGCAAAACAAGCGCGTGACTTTGGTGCCGAAGGTATCGGTTTGGCACGTACCGAACACATGTTCTTTGACCCGGCACGTATCCAGGATATGCGCGAAATGATTTTGGCCGAAGACGAAGATGGTCGTCGTGCAGCACTTGCGAAATTGTTGCCATATCAAAAGGCCGACTTTGTAGAATTGTTCAAGATTATGGATGGTCTGCCGGTGACAATTCGTTTAATCGACCCACCATTACATGAATTCTTGCCACATACCGAAGCGGATATGGCGGAATTGGCGGAACATATCGGTAAACCGGTTGAATTCGTAAAGGCACGTGCCGAAGCATTACACGAACAAAACCCAATGTTGGGTCATCGTGGTTGCCGTCTTGCAATTACATATCCAGAAATTTGCGAAATGCAAACACGCGCGATTTTGTCCGCGGCATTGGAATGCAAAAAAGCCGGCGTTTCTGTTCATCCAGAAATCGAAGTTCCATTGGTTGGTTCCAAGAAGGAAGTCGATATTGTTAAAACAGTCATCGATGCAACTGCAAATGCACTATTCGCAGAAACCGGCGAAAGTATCGAATACACGGTTGGTTCAATGATTGAATTGCCACGTGCGGCAGTTTTGGCAAACGAAATTGCGGAAAGTTGTGAATTCTTTGAATTTGGAACAAACGATTTGACACAGACGACATTAGGCATGTCACGTGACGATACTGGTAAAATTTTGGACGAATATCGTGCGCGTGGTGTTTATGTTGCCGACCCATTTGCATCGGTTGATCAATTGGGGGTCGGTCTGTTAATCAAAGACGCAGTTCAAAAAGCACGTGCGACCAAGGGTGATAAAATCCATCTTGGTGTGTGTGGCGAACATGGTGGTGATCCTGCATCTATTGAATTCTTCCATCAATGTGGATTCAATTCAGTATCGTGCAGTCCGTTCCGTGTGCCAATTGCACGTTTGGCGGCGGCACAAGCAGCGGTCAAATTCCCACGCAAAAAATAACAAAATGCCCTTCGGGGCATTTTTGCGTGAATAAAACATTGACAGTTTTAAAACAAAATTTTAAGATTTAACTTGTAAAAACAAAAGGGGAAAACATGAAAAAAATATTCACACTTGGTTTGATACTTGCAACGACAACGATTTCTGGCGCAAATGCTGGATTTTGGGAAAAATTAGGATTTGGCAAAAAATCTGAACCTGCAACATTGGAAGAAGCATGCAACAAAGATGATTTGACCGCGATTTGTCCAGAAATGTTAATTGGTTCCCAAACAATGATGGGTTGTTTGTCTGAAAACATTACATCATTGTCAAAAAAATGTGCGAACTTTGTTAAAAAGTCCATCGTTGATCAAAAAGATCAGGTTGTAGAAGATGCAACTGGTGCGGTAAATACTGCCAAAGAAGAAGCCAAAGCTGCAAAAGACGAAGCAAAAACTGTTAAAGAAGAAGCAAAATCGGTTGCCAAGGAAGTAAAAGAAGCCGCGAAACAGACAGGAAAAGACCTGAAAGCGACGGGTAAAGAATTGAAAGAAACTGGCAAGTCAATGAAAGAAATGTTTTAATCAAAAAACATAAAAAGATTACCCGCTGTTGTAGCGGGTTTTCTTGTTTACATAACCGGCAAAAAATGATATAATATCATAGAAAGGGGTGTGAATTATTCGTAATTCACACCGGGAAAGTATCTAAAATTCGGGGTTTTGAACTACGCAGGAGAGCAGATATGACAAGACGTTCTGTCGGAAATTTTTACAAAGATGCCATTGGTGCGGTGCTGTTACTTGCATGTGCATTCTTTGTGTGTTCAACATTGTTGTCAATGCGGGCGGTGTTGGCGGATCCAATTGCGCCGGCGATGACAAATGCGACCGGGCAATCATCTGGACGCACATCTGGTCGGGCAAGTCCACGTGGTACCGCGGCAACGGCTGCGCGTCCAACAACGGACACACCATCGAATTCGACCTCGTCGCGTGGGGTTGCAACGCGTAATGTGGCGGCACGTTCTAATAGAACCAACGCAAATGCGTCACGTGGCGTCGTTGCCAGAACGTCGCGTTCAACAGCGGATTCGCGTAATGTTGTGTCGCGTAATGCGGCAACACGCAATGTTCGTGCGCGTAGCGGCACGGAACGTGTATCGGTAAATATGGATGTTATTCGTGGCGCCAAGGGCACAAATACAACAACGTATACATATTTGTCGAATAAATTGTATAGTGGCAATTATTCAAATATCATAGATTCCACAACGGGTCTTATTTCTGCAGATGCATACAGCACATGTTTGGAATCATATTACACATGTATGGATGAAATCTGTACCGCACGCAGCGAGGCGCAACGTCGTTGCGCATGTGCTGGTCGTGTGAAAGCATTTGCCGAGGCAGAATCAAAACTTGAATCCGCAAACGAAGAACTTATCAAGGTTTCTGGTGAATTGGCATTGTTGATTGCAAACAAGGGTAAAGATGTTAGTTCGGCGTTTTCGTTAACCGATGCGGAAAAGGTTATGAACTGTGCGTCATGGCGCGAAGCAAGCCGTGATAAAAAGGCATCCAAAGAACAATTTGGAACATGGTGCGAAGATCATGGTATGTATGATTCTTCACAATGCAGCGTGACCCAGGCGCCAAGTTATTGTACAAACAAGAGTGTGTACGGTTTTGATGTAAAAGATTTGGATGGCGCGGGGTCTGATATATTGGCGTCATTGGCACAATGGGCGGATGATGTTAAGGCCAGCACAGATACTATTTTAACAGAAGATAATGATTCTTTGATATCGGCGTTTACCACAATGACCAACGCGGTCAGCGGTATTACTGGTGCAACAATATCGTTATCTTCGGACGAAGTCCAAGATACATTGGCGGAAACATGGGGGTATGATTTGTTCCGCTATGCACATAATAATGTGTGAGCCCGCGTGTTGGATTCTTGCTTTAACGGTATTTACGAAGGGTGTGGTACGCCACCAGCGGGTGGTCGTTGCGCAAATGGTGCGACAACATCATGCCCATATAACTATAATAGCAAGGTCACAATTTCATCCAAGGGTGATGTGACATTGAATGAACGCAGCACAAACAGCACGAATGCCACCGCAACATGCTTTGGTTATTCGTCTTCATCGGGCGACCCATACGCGTCGTTGCGTGGCCCGGTTGCCGATGCACGTCGTAGTGTTATGCAGAAATATTTGTTGGATGCGAACGCGGACTGCGACCTGTATGGCGATCAATTAAAGGCAACAGCGCAAAAGATTGCATATCAAAAGGTTGCCGCGCAACAGGCATTGCAACAGAAACGTTTGGAATTCTATAACGAAGAAACATCACAAACATATTCTGACGCAGTTGCGGCGGGTACGAACTTTAACGAATGTGTTAGCGAACTGTGGGATTGCTATGAAAACCAGGCAGAAGCGAACCCAAGTTGGCCAGATGCACGTATCAAAACGTATTGTGCCCAAATCGCAAATGTACCACATTGCTATCAAGACATGATTTGTAATCCATCGGTGGCCCAGTTTAAAGCGGTTATCGATGTGGCAGATAGCACCAGTTGCGAATGGCATTCCAGCATCTATACGCAGAATACATGCCGTAACATTGTGACATTAAACGAAATATTGAACAAAGTTTCGGCACAGGAAGAAAGCAGTATCTTGGAAAATGGAAGTAAATATGATTCTGCAAAAATCCGTGAACATTGCTTAAGAGAAGCGTTGGGTTGTGGTACTGTGGCGAATCCGCAGGCCTGTATCCGTGACTGGACCAAATCTAGTTCAAGCAGTCATTAAGCAAAGGATTTGAATTACAAAACCGGACCGTTTGGTTCGGTTTTTTGTTGAATAGTAATGGTTTAAAACGCTGTCTGCATAAAATTTTATGCAAAACACTTGACTTTTGATGTAAAAACGGTATCATTTGCATAAACTTTTAGACAAAAGTTATAAAACAAACCATAAAAGGACAAGAATATGAGTGACTTTGCAATCTTTCAAACCGGTGGCAAACAATATCGTGTCAAGGCCGGTGACGTTATCAAGGTTGAAAAACTGGATGCAACGGGCGATGTCACATTTGACCAGGTTTTAATGCTTGGTGATCGTGTCGGAACGCCAACGATTGATGGCGCATCTGTTGTGGCAACCGTTGTTGAACAAAAACGTGATGACAAAGTATTGGTGTTCAAGAAAAAACGCCGTCAAAACTATCGTCGTACACGTGGTCATCGCCAGTTTATTACTGTGTTGAAAATCAAAGAAATCAAAGGTTAATTTCTGGACTATCCAGGGTAAATCTGAAATCAAAGGAGTTTAATCATGGCACATAAGAAAGGTGCGGGCAGCAGTTCAAACGGACGCGATTCTGCGGGACGCAGACTTGGTGTTAAAAAATCTGGTGGTGCACGTGTTATTCCAGGTAACATCATTATCCGTCAACGCGGCACAACTGTCCATCCGGGCGAAAATGTTGGCATGGGCAAAGATCATACTTTGTTTGCCAAAATTGCCGGTGTTGTGAAATTCAAACGCGGATTTCGTGATCGGAAAACCGTTTCGGTTGTTCCGGAAACGGAAGACAAATAATAAATGCCCTTCGGGGCATTTTTTATTGTACGTTTTTATTATGATAAAACCTTAAACTAACCACTAATCACACTATTTTTGTCTTTTTTCATACCCCCAATTGTGATATAATTAAATGTAAGTATGAAGGGGTTTATAACAGGATTCTTGGTTGCATTATATGCACTGCCTGCGGTTTGCGCGGGCGGTGTGTCGCGTGTTACAAGCAGCACGGCCGCGGAAAATTCCGGACGTGTTGTTTCTTCGGAATCTGGGCGTAATGCGGCATCACGGGCAACGAACTCGTCACGTGCAAATACGGATACAGTTGCGGAAAACAGTCGCACCGCGGTATCACGTATTGTTCGCGAAATTTCACCGACAACAACGGGTGCATCACGCAGTACGACGGCAACACGTGTGTCGAACCGTGCAACGCGGACCTCGGGTACAACTGATGCCGGGCGCAGCACCACGCGTTCTGTGCGTCGCGCATCGGGAACAGAAACCATGGTCGGCGGAAATACGCGTCGTTCGGGCGTTAGTGTGCGTCCAACAACGGCGGCGGTCGGCGGTCGCGCAATTATGGAATCAGGACAACAAACAGGTTCAAATATTGCCAACGATATTCGTAAATTACAACCACGTTTAGCAATCGGCATAAAGCAGGAAGAAGTAAAATTAGATCCTGCCGCAATTGCCGATGCCAAAGATCGCTTGGAACAGACGGCGGCCCTTAATAAATCATGCCAAGAGCAATATAATGACTGTATGGACCAATTCTGTGCGGTCATAGATACAAATCAAAAGCGTTGTTCGTGTTCGGCGAATCTGGCCAAATATTCCAAGGTTGAAAAGGCGGTCAAAGATGCAAATGCCGAATTGAACGAAGTTGCCCAAAATATTCGTTATGTTGGGTTGTCGGCGGACGAAATATCGGCGATTATGTCCGAAACCGAAGCAGAAGAGGCGATGAGCGGACTGACCGATACCAGTGAAAATCGCAGTTTGTTAAAAGATATCGAAAAGATGATCAAAGACCCCCAGGCAACAACATCTTATTCTTCGATTGGCACAGATTCATATGGTTTGATAGACATAAATCTTGATTTCTCATCTGACAGCAGTTCTGATTTATTTAATTTAGATTTTCTGTCTGGTGGTAACGGCAGTTTTTCGAATTTGCGTGGTTCCGAATTATACAATGCGGCGAAAAAACGTTGCAATTCTGTAATTACCCAATGCAAAGAAGTTGGTGCAACCCCACAACAAATTACAGGTAATTATGACCTGGCCATTGATAAAGATTGTGTTGCATACGAAGCCGGTCTAAGCAAGATGAACGATACATTGGTTTCCAATGTGCGCAGCGCGAATTTGATGCTGCAAAAGGCACGTTTGGCCGTATTACAGAATCACAATGAATACGATGCGCGCGGTTGTGTTAGTGCGCTGGAAACATGTATGACAGATGAAATGGTGTGCGGTGAAAATTATACCAAATGTCTGGACCCAACCAAAATGTATATTGATGAAAATGGCAATGTCGTTTTGGGCAAGGATATAAATACGATACAAGATTTTATGGTAAATTATAATAACGCCAGCATAGATGAAACATTTTTGCGTGCTGCGTATAGTACAACGATTAACGCGGACTGCGCCAATAGTGAACAGAATAATGGTATATGTGTTGTAAAATATTTGTTAAACAAAATTGGAACAAAACAAAAATCAACCGCCGAAGGTTTGTGTCGTCCTGTGTTGGATAAATGTCGCGCGTATACATATGATGACAATGATAATTACATACAGTTTAATGATATTGTTATACACTATATCCAACGTGCGATGGTTAATATCAAGGCCGCACAATACAAAATCATATCTGATTATGCGTCATCATGTTTGACCGATATTGCAACATGCTATAATGACCAGGTTTCGCAATTAACAACTTGGTCGGCGACGGCATCGGTGAACAGTATATATAACATTATGAATGGTGCATGCCGCAATGTTGCATTGACATGTGGGTACGCGGTATTTGCAGATGATAGTAACAACAGTTGCTCAACACCAACAAACTGTATCCAAAATATATCGGAAATATTCTACCAGTCGTTACTGTGCCCAGATAATTCTGTGTATACCAATCAATCACATGCGATATCTAAAAACAATACTACCAAGGGATATGCAAATAATAGATGCAGATGTAAAGACGGATTTGTATCGTTTAATGGTTCATGTTTGCCATTATGCGAAGGTGACCAACATTATCTTGCCAATGGTGTGTGCGGGCCACTAACGTGTGACGCACATAAGTTCCCAATAAATGGCGAATGCAGATCATGTCCATCATATTCATTAGAGGTTTATGATTCGACCACATTGCCAGAGGGTGCACAAGTTATATACAAGGGGAATTGTCAGTGTATTGATAGTGGTAATGCAAACGATCCATATTTGGCCAGCCCAGATGATTTGTATTGTCGTAAATGTCCAACTGGTTCGCATTACGATGGAAGTTCTTGCACATGCGATACGCAAGGTGCAGTTTATAACCCAACAAATAATTGTTGTTCTGATACGGCGAATTGCAATTCTGGAACAGGGGAAATTATTAATGGTAGCCTTGTTATAGATTCAGGAAGCTATAATAGCACCGGACAAGAACTTTAAAATAACCGCCATTTCGGCGGTTATTTTTTATTCACCGATTAAAATTCGTGTACGATAATATTCTGGTGCATATGTTGCCGCCGTTTCGCCATTGTTGTCGGGTCTATTAATATCTATGCCATATTCAACAAGTGTGTCAACGATATCATAATTTTCGTTTAATATTGCGGTAATTAAACAATTGCGTCCTTCGTTGTCGGTTGCGTTTATATCTGCGCCAACCTCTAACAGATATTCAATTGTGCGTGATTTATTATTGTTTTGGCACGCGACCAGCATTGGTGTTTGGCCATATTCGTTTCGCTGTACCAATGTTGCACCATTTACAACCAACATTTTTATTACATCTAATCCGCGCGTAGATACCGCATACATTAATGGTGTGTATCCATGACACCCAGATGCGTTAATAGGCATCGTTTTATCGCGCACCATTTGTTCAATGGTTGCACGTGGGGTTGTTACCCACCATTCCACATTATCCCATTCTGCGCGTTGCTTTTCGCATGCTGCGCATGCAAGACATGCGACTACAATTAAAAATTTTTTCATTTTAAAATCCTATTTTTGTTTTGTCGTGCATTTTAACCGATTGTTCCTGAATCAACATTTTTATCAGTTCATTTGGTTCGGTAATATCCATAATGCTGGCCTTGTTTTTAACAACAACAAAATCACCAGGCGCAAGATGTGTGCATCCACGAACATCCGATTCAGATATTGTTATACCAAAAAATTCATCAAATGCCATAACAACCTGGGGGATGGTTAAATAATCATATTTTACCTTGAACGTGAATCGGCGCAATGCGGCGGGGTCCAGGCTTTCCATAAGGTTTGTTGTGCAGATAAATGGAAAGTCCGCACTTTCCATTTGGGTCAACATTTCGTTTACTGAACTGAATTCCCATGCGCGTTGCGCATTGACACGATTTTGCAAGAAACTATCTGCTTCGTCAAATACCAAAATGGCCTTTTTGCTGCGGGCTTCTTCAAACGCGGCGGCAATGTTTTTTTCGGTATTACCGATATATTGATCTTTTAAATCGCTGGCGCGTTTTTTTATCACGGGCATATTTAATTTATGACCAAGGTATGATGCATATGCGGTTTTTCCAGTTCCCGGCGCACCGTACAAGCATAATGAAAAGTTCTTTAGATTTTTTGCGGCGATTCTGTCGGCTAACATTTTTAAATCAGTATCGGTATTCAACAGCCCCGTATTAAACGGTTTTTCTTTGGCCTGTTTTTTATTGTTGGTTATAAACGATAGTTTATTTATTGTGTATTGAACCATATCCAAATCACTGGTTAATTTTGCATTTTTAACCGCGGTATCCAGAATCGCAATTGGCACATCATTATTTTGAACAATTGCGGATAATTCAGTATCTGAAATTTTTAGTTTGTGCCTTTTGAATACTTTCTGCCAGACGGCCGTTTTTGTTTCGTCGTCTGGGTTTGCTATTTGGGCGGTTAATGTGAATCGGCGTAGAAATGATTTATCAACATTTTTAATGTTTTTGGCTATCCATATTACCGGACGTGTATTTGTTTCCAAGATATCATTCAAAGATTGTTTGTCTGATGATTTTGGACCAAATCGTTCTTGTTGTAAAACATCGTCAGATTCATCCATTAAAAGTACAGCACGTTGATCATTCGCCAATAACAACTGTGTGCGATTTAATTCATTACAACGCGCATCACAATCGTCTTTATCTTTACTGCCGAAATACAAGGATAAACCCGCGGCGGCGGCAACCGTTGCGGCAAAAGATGTTTTCCCGGTTCCCGTATTACCATACAGCAGTATGTTAACACCGGCTGTTTTATTTTTTGCCGCGGTTTTTAACAGTTTTTTAATATTGTTAAAATCATCGGCAATATGCACAAAATTATCAGCCGTTAAATCAGATTTTATTGTGTCACCAACCAGGAAAGTATGAACTTCGTCGGGATTATTGAATTTTTTGGATAATAATTTTGTAAATTTTTCGGTCAATCTAATATTGCCAAGCCGGTTTATTAAAATTCCCGATGTGAAAAATATACTTTTGGGTGCCAGCAGATTTTTAATTTCATTTGCCGGAACATGACACAGTTCTTCAAAAAACATTGCATTGTCTTCGTCCATAAAATCACGGTCGATTGGCCCCATAAAATTTTCCAACACATCGCGCAGCATGGGCATTTTTGGAATATACACGAAAAACTGTAGTAATCGCCGGTGTGTTTGGGATAAACCGAATGCATCGGCGATAAAGGACAAGTTTTTATCGAAATTATATTCTGTGATATCTACTGTGTGCATCTGGGGAATTGCATCAGAAATCTGTGATTTTGTTTTTTGCAACAGATTAGAATCATCCAATAATTCGACCTTGCCATTCAAAATATCACGATAAAGGTTGATTTTGGCCTCTGCGGTTGTGCCTTCGGGTAAAGTATTTAGTAATGGCGTAATATCAAAATCAAATATTTCCATCGAATACCGGGCCATATTTTGAGCAAAGTTTATATCTGTCATAAGGCCCAGATCGCTGTTTAACATATTTTTAAGATAGTACGCAATAATTTGTTTTTGATTCATATGGTATCCTGTGGTTTTGGGGTTAAGGGGTGGGATTATATACCTTTTGTGGATATAAGTATTATTTTCAATTCATTTTTACTCCTTTGGTTCGGGATCTGTTAAAGGAATGCCGGCCAGCCATGCCAATATTTTGGTAAACAAAATGGTCAAAATTGTCGGCCCTAGCCAGAAAAGAATCAATAAAAGTGCCATGTTTCCGCCTTTTTGTTGTATTTGGTTATGATTCGTTGTTGGGCAAATCATAATTCCAAATAGGAAATATTCATACGCAACACACAGTTTTTTTATTTGCCTGTCATTATATAATGTAGTACTGTCATACGACTTTTTTGGTCGTATATTCTTGACATCGGTTTTGCAATGAAATAGAATTAGAAAAAAAAGAATAAAAGGGAGGTTTTTATGCGCGAAGATTACGGTAAATTTCCAGATTTGATTCGGTTAATTAGATTCTTGGCCACATCAGTCCGTGGGGTTACCTATGATGAGATTATGCGGCAATTTGAATGGAGCCGTAAAACCACCGAAAGAAATTTAAAATTTATTGAAAATAACTATGAAGAAGAATTTGATAAACAACCGGATGCCGAAAATAGAAAAATAAAACGGTTTAAATTAGATATGCCGGATGAATTTCTGCCAGAAAATGTTAGCGATGCGGACATAACGGCTTTATCGGCGGCCATTACACATATTAAAAACAAGAAAATTTCCGAACCGCTTAGGGATTTGCAGTTCAAATTGATGGAAAAATTAAAAAGGAAAACATCACTAGCCCAGCAAAATGATTTAGAAGGTAAAATGGTATCAGTAAATTCCATTGCGGCGCCCGAACCGAAGTTCAAAGAAAATGCAGAAATGGTGCAGGAATTGGAAAATGCGATACTTGCGGGCAAACAGATTATTATTAGATACCAGGGTAAACCAGACCCATTTACTTTATGTCCATTGGGCATTGTGTACGGCCCAATAAATAATTATCTGATTACGGGTGGTAATATGGATAAAGAAAATTACAGCACCTATAATTTAATTTTGGACAAGATAGAACATTTGGAAGTAACCAATAAGCATTTTAATTCCCGGGGTTTTAATTTGCAAAATTATGTTGATAAATCTTTTGGTGCGTTCCATTCAAAACATGGCCCATATAATGTTGTTTGGCATGTTTTACCCGAAGCAGCCAAAGACGCGCAACGATTCATTTTTCATAAATCCCAGAAAATTAAACCAAATCGTGATAAATCATTAACTATTACAATGCGCGCAGATGGTTTGGTGGAAATGGCAACATATTTGTTAAAATGGACGGGAAAAATTATTCCGGTTGCCCCACAAGAATTGGTTGATACATATAAACAAATCTTGGCGGATGCCGAAAAATCTTTAGATGATTATCACAAACGCAAGTAATTTAACTATTCGTTAAATTGTGCCATAAAATCTTGGTGAATTTTTTCCTCTTCTGGTGAAATTGGAAATTGTCTGTATGGAAAATCGCCACCAATTTTTGGGTGTGCCAAAAATGCCGCGTGTTGTTTTTCAACAATTTCTGATATTTCGGGTGCGGGTTCGGTATTTTCCAATTCCAAATAAACCTTGGCCAGAATTTCCGAGTCAATAAGCGCACCGTGCGCATCGGCACGTGTTGCCAGCGATATTCCATAAAACTTTGCAATTGCATCCAACGTATATGTTTTTAAATTGAACACACGTGTGCGCGCAATCAGCAATGAATCTTGCTGTTGTTCTGGTGGAATTTCGGGCAACCCAAGATTTTTTAATTCATAATTTAAAAACGGAAAGTCAAATTCTTTGCCGTTATGGGCAACCATTATCGAATCACCGACATATTCCAAGAATTTTGGTGCGATAACCGCCATTGTTGGTTTGTCATCCAAAAAAGCATTAGAAATTTTATGAACTTCGTATGATTCGCGTGGAATAATTTTGCCTTCGGGATTAATGTATTCGTGAAAGTTATTGCCGGTTATTTTCCCATCAATAACCTCTACAGCACCAATTTCAATACACCGATCACCGCGTTGGTATTCAAAACCGGTTGTTTCAATATCAAAACAAATTATTCTTGCCATAATT
>JAFZTZ010000001.1 GCA_017618595.1 Alphaproteobacteria bacterium | reverse complement strand
TCCATAATATTATCTCTTTACAGTCACAACCATACACTAAATTTTATATTCGTCAAGATAATTATTCGCACAAAAAGGATTTATAAACGGGAAAAACAATAAATTTTATTTATCCCACTTTATAATCGGCATGATTTCGGGTAATTCGGAACCGTTAAAATGACCACGCCCAGAAAATTTGTGTACGCGAATGGCGGGGATATTTTTTGTTATTTTATCAACACTGCTGATTATATACGGCATATCATCATCAGAAATCATCAGGTCTATTCCCTGCTCTGTTTGCGAAACCAAATCATTACTTAAATTTATACCACTATAAAAACCAAATGGTTGAAAATCTTCCACATCTATATATGGCGCAACCAAAACCACTTGGCGCACTTTTAATTCTGGATGTTTGGACAGGTATTTCAAGACAAAACCGCCACCCGCCGAATGCCCGATTAAAACGGTGTCTGCGTTAATATCCTGGCTGTCCATTATTTTTTCCCATTCATCATATTTCATCAGCAATATGTGTGCATGTGGGAAATACGGCTTTTGCATAATAACATCGTGTTCCAGTTCAACAAAGAACTGCAACCAATCCGCCCACCAGGCATTTGCATCATAGGTCCGCGTATTCCAATCATATTTCGGGCCCATCGCACCATGGCAAAAAACAATGTTCATTTTCCTTTCCTTTATTTATTTTTTGCACCCGTACATCCTGTTAAAGTGTGACGCATGCGCACGTTTTACTTTTCTTAATTCCTGTTCCAATTCGTATTGCCAAGAAAATATATTTTTGATTTTTAATCTGTGCTTGCCTTCCTGATGTAACAAGGATGCCGGAACATCAGACCAACCGTCTTTTAAATATGCATAGTACCCAGATTTGTACTTTGGATCATAATTAGATTTATTGGCATAAACTTCGTAAAGGCAAAAATCAGCGGGATAATAATGATACAATATTGT
Source organism: Alphaproteobacteria bacterium (assembly GCA_017618595.1). Lineage (GTDB taxonomy): Bacteria > Pseudomonadota > Alphaproteobacteria > Rs-D84 > Rs-D84 > Enterousia. The sequence continues at coordinate 2,284 of JAFZTZ010000001.1, read as the reverse complement.
AAATTTATGAACCCCTGTTTTAAACAGCACGCTAAAACACAATGCATCTTTTTTCCCATCAATATGATTAAATGTTCGCTGCTTTAATCTGTTCTGGGCCATATAATCATCGGTATCTGAATCGAATTTGTATTTCTTGATTTTTGCATCCGTAAATTCATCGCATGTAAAATCAACTGTATTCAAAAATGGCATATAATCTAATTTAGCGACTGGACGATACAGCATTTTGCCTGGGTTATCTTTATTTTGGTAATTCAAATTATGATCCCAAATTGTCAAAGTGTTATCGGCATTAATAACCACAAAGAAATCATCAATTGGACGAACCAGCGATTTTTCTGTACGCCCACCCAACTGGTCTTCTAAGATCCAATAATCAACACATGCGTTTTTAACAGGCACATTATATAATTCCTCTATTGTATATCGCCGCCCCATAATACGATCCGTACGGGCCCGATCCGCCTCTGGCGATATACTGTAACCATTGATATTACATATCTCGTGATCACCGAACAACCCATACAAATCCATATGGGTTCCACAATACCAATCATTTATGATAAATTCACAATGTGGGATATTTATAAATTCAGACATTATAAATGCGACCTTGCTTTTGCTCTCACGCTCCCGATACTTATGATTATTTTATAGCACAATTTAAACAAAAATCAACGCAGATATATTAAACAGATTTTTTATATTTTTCCCATAAATTTTCAAAGCCATCTTCGTCCTTGTTGACATCGGATACAATTGCCATAGAATCCCAATCAATGATACTGACAATATTCAAATTCGAATCTAGTAATAAATTGGTCGGATTTAAATCGCAATGTGCCAGCACAGCATTTTTATCTATGCCTTTGCCCACACGGCATACCTGAATTGGATATATAAATCTTTCATTATCTGGGATTGAATTAACATCGATACTCTTTAATGCCGTAATTATTTCAAAAACCTGCTTTTTTATTTTCTTTTCAGATTTCATTATAACCTGTTTATCAAAATCTACCATCACACGCCCGGGCAATTTATCCGCCACATACATCGGTATATGTTGTGCCACAAATATCTTGGGAATTTTAACCGGCAGATGCGGTCTAATAAAATCTAACAAGAATTTGTATTCATTTAACCGTTTAATCGGGACGAACCGAAACACCTTTACAAAATACCGATCGTTCACTACACAGGTCATACGCTTCATACTGATTTGACGCACAAATCTCATGGTTTTAACCCGAACGCCATAAGTGCGCTTAATAAACAACCTAATTGGAATATAGAAAAAGAACATATTTATCCATCCGCGTACACGCCGACGATTTTTGCGTCCTGGGACAAAGTAAGATATAAATGTTCCAATAAAAAACGGTATCTTATGCATAGCCATACCCCTGAATTAGATTTATTTAGGATTTCTGTCATAATACTAACACCCACGCGGTGCATATTTCAACCACGAAAAATATAATGGAATTTGTATTTGTTTTTTGCGAAAATGCCCCAAAAGGAGACACCACATATGACAGGCATTGAATATATTAAAACAGCCGTTTCAGAATTACTGCGCAACAATTCTAATGGGCACGATGACAAGCATGTATTTCGTGTTTATGATCTGGCCATGAAATTTTGCGATGATATTCCCGATGCAAATCGCGATTTGGCGGCGGCGGGCGCGTTATTGCATGACTGTGATGATTATAAATTATTTGGCGAAGAATCTGAACGCCTGTTGACCAACACACGTCGTATTTTATCGGGTTCTGGATTTGATGATAAATTCTGTGAAAAGTGCATCAATATTGTAAAAACAATTGGTTACAGCAAGCGCCTAAAAGGTATCGCCGCATACGGCCTAGAAGGCGCAATTGTATCCGATGCCGATATGTGCGATGCATCAGGTGGCATCGGAATGCTACGCTGCATTGAATATCGCGCGGGATCTGGCGAACCATTCTTTGATCCGGATTATATGCCCAGTGAAATGGATGCCACCGCATACAGACAAAGCAAGGTCGATCCATGCGTAACGCATTTCTTTAATAAAATATTACACCTGCGAGACATGTGCATAACAGAACCAGGTCGTAAATGCGCCGCGCGCAAGCATCAAACCATAGTCGATTTCTTGACTGCGTATTTTGACGAAGTCAATGCACCACAGGTGTGGAAAGATCTGCTGGCAAAATATAAATAATGGAAATTATAGACTAATTATACCCACGGCCCTGCTGTTGTTGCAGCGGTGGCAATGGTTGATATTTTA
>JAFZTZ010000026.1 GCA_017618595.1 Alphaproteobacteria bacterium | reverse complement strand
TAAGCACCTCAAATCATAATGTTTCACGTATGCATTCGCAATACCAAGGTGTCACATACACCGCATATGATGATAGTTTGATAAACGGCGAGCGCAGTTTTGATAATAATTAACCAACAAACACAAGAAAAAATTTTCTTTTCCGCTGGACAAGCAAATATATAATGTATAGAATATGAACACTTATCTTGCGGGCGTGGTATAATGGCAGCACGAAAGCTTCCCAAGCTTTAGACGAGGGTTCGATTCCCTTCGCCCGCACCAAAAAGAAACAAAAAAAATAAAACCGACATGCGTCGGTTATATTTTTATCTGCTGCGGCCGCGACGATTATTGTTATCGGACCAACCATTCAGTCGCACGTGATTCCGTCTGTGTGGCGTTTCTGTAAATTTCTTGCTTTTGCGTTGTGGTTTGCCCTTGCAGTTTGGTTTGATTTCTTTTAACAGTTCTGGATCAACGTGACTAAACTGTTCAACATCAACTTTTGAACCTTTTTCAACATTGCATTCAATATGCATTGGGGTCATATTCAATATGGTGTCCGGTCCACCAAGTGAACGTGCAACACAATGATCCCATGAAAATTCTTTAAAATCATAAATTGGTTTGCCACACGCAGAACATATTGGTGGGGTTCCATGCGCCGCCAAAATGCGCAATAAACTTTTAACTTCACCCCGGCTTAGTTCGTTCCAACACGAACTTATTCCAACCAAAATTGCTTTTACTTCTTCTTCGGTCATAATGCATTGCCTTTATTTAGATTTTGCATAACTTCTTGTATTTCTTGCTGCAGTTTTTCCCATTCACGCATCGCAGCACGATATACCTGTTTCGTTGGTTTTTGTTTTTTTAATACACGTTGTTGTTGCCTTATGCGTTGCAAAACATCGGGACAACGCAATGTGGCAACCCTGGTTTCCAAAGTATTAAATCTTTCTTCTAATAGTGTCCAATCTTCTTCTAGAGTATCAACAATGTTGCCAACATTATTGTCTTTTGCATAAAAGATTTTATCATCGCTCATTGGCATCACCATTTATTTCATAGGAATCTGCAATAGTTGTTGCGGATAAATTAAATCCGGATTTTCAATATTATTACGTTCTGCAATAATTGTGAAACGCATGCCATTGCCCAAGAAATCACGCGCGATTATCCACAGACAGTCGCCACGACGAACCGTATAAAATGTATCATTATCGCCAGTTGGTTCGGGCATAACGAAATTATGATTTACCGTCGCAACCGTATGACCAGAATCATCATGCAGACGAACCGTCAGGTTATATTCATTGCCTGGCTTTAATTCACCAACATTTGCGCCAAGGCCAAAACTTCTGTAATCAGAAACGCGTGCTTCACCAAGGTGTTTATCATTTAATGATAATGATACCTTGAAACGTGGCAATGCTTCACCGGTTACAACAATGCGGCCGTTATCCAAATAATCTATTTTTGAAACGGTTAAATCACCATCTTTTAATACCGATGGGGAATGCAGAACTTTGCTGCCATTCGGGGTCATAAGCAATGATACAGAATTACGATAATCGGCATCTGAAATATACAAAAACAATTTATCATTAGATTTTGTTTTTGATTCAACGCCTAACAAAGAAACGGTGTAATTTCCTGGTTTGAATTTTGTTGTATAAACGAATTCACCGTTTTCATCGGTTCTTTGTGTTGTAACAATTTTTTTGTTCACCAATACCGATACGCTTTTGTTCGCCTGCCACCGTCCCGCCATTACAACCAAACCGTCTTGCTGAATACGTGCAATATCAAATGTTGGGATGTCGGTCGGTTCAGAAATTTTTTTAACCGTGCCTTTGGACACGGTTTGAACAGGAACTGGTTTGGCGTTTGCACCCAAGATTACAACCCTATCTGGTGCGCAAGGATGCATAAACACAACCCAAATTGTAACCAACAACACAATAAATGCACACAGAATTGGGAACCAATATTCACGCAATACCGAACGATTTTTTTCGCGGGTGCGTTCACTTTTTGTTGGCGCAGGTTTTTCCGCAACTGGCGCGGTTTCATTTACATTGTTGCGACGACGCAAAAAACGACGCGTAAAACTGCGACGGCGGGCAAGCCAACTATCCTGTTGGGCAATTGCATCATCTATCATATTATCTGTGGAACGTTTTGTTTTGCCGATAGCATTAGTATTGTTATTAGCCATTTTTTATCTCCTTGGACAGAGTATTATTTTCGTCATTAGACAAAATAGCATAAAAAATCTTTCTTTGTCAACTTATTTATGATATAATTTGCCTGAAAATTGGGGGAAAAGATGAAAAAAATTGGAATTATGACGACTGGTGGCGACTGCAGCGGGTTAAATAGTGCAATAAATCGTGTTGTATTGGGCGCACGGAAACGTGGATGGCGGGTTTATGGAATTGTTGATGGCACGGATGGTCTGTGCACATGTCCGCCAAATGTAATCGAAATGACAACGGATACCATACCGGTTGAAAACGCACGCATTGCGGGCAGTTTTCTGCACAATGGTAATGCGTGTATGATGAATTTTGAAAACGCCGCAGAAACTGGGAAACTGCCCCAATTTAATAAAATGTTAAAGAAATCATTTGCCGAATTAAAATTGGACGCATTGGTTTTAATCGGGGGCAATGGCAGTTTTTCATTATCATATAAAAACCATGATATTTATAGCGGGCTGTCCCTGGTTTGTATTCCAAAAACAATTGACTTTGATATTCCCTTGACTGACAAGACCATTGGTTTTGATACCGCGGTAAATGAATTAACTCGTTATTGTGACCAATTATTGTTGACCGCACGCAGCCATCATCGCTGGTTCATTGTTCAGACGATGGGTCGCGATTGTGGCCGTTTGGCCTTAAATGCCGGTGTTGCGGTTGGCGCCGATGCAATTTTGGTTCCAGAAATAAAATTTGATATTGATAAATTGGTTAAACATATTCGTGCAGTTCCACGCGACTATGGTATTATTATGGTATCCGAAGGTGTCACATTGCGCGGCCATTCGGGACGTCCGGCGGATATGATTTCACGAAAACTAACCGCATCAGGCATTCAAAATCGCGCGGCATTTCCTGATTATATTCAACGTGCCGGTGATACAACCGCGGCAGACAGAATACTGGCGTCAAAAATGGCGACATGCGCGTTGGATGCAATTGCCAATAATGAAACCAATGTTATGACCGCACTGCGTGGGAACGAGTGTGTGACGGTACCATTGGCGGAATTTTATGCGGCGGGCGATTTATCACGCGACCCAAACATTCGTGATTTGTGCACATCGAATGCATATATTGAACCGGACGATCCGTTGTTGGATGTTGCAGTTGCAATGAATATTTATATCGGCGAAACGAAATAAATTCTGAAAGTGCCTTGACTTTTGTATATTTTTACTGCATAATGCACCTGCAAATCCCAAAGATTGCCATTTAAATAAAACCTGTATGCGGTATGCATAAGGAACATCATCCGATGAGTTTCATCCTTGGTGGCGGTTTTCTTTGTGGTTTAAACAGTTCTATTAAAAAAGGAGTATAAATATGGCAACTGTTATTCGTTTGGCGCGCTATGGTGCGAAAAAACGTCCGTACTATCACATTGTGGTTACAGATTCACGTAATGCACGTAATTCTGGGAACATCCTTGGCGTTGTTGGTAAATATGACCCAATGCTTGCAAAAGATAACGAAAAGCGCGTTACATTGAATGTTGATGAAATCAAGGCATGGATGGCCAAGGGTGCAAAACCATCAGACCGCGTATATCGTTTCTTGGCAAATGCCGGTTTGGTTGCAAAACGCGAAATTCCAAATCAGACCAAGAAAAATCAAAAGTCCGAAAAAACCATGCAGAAAATCAAGGACAAAGCAGATAAATTAGCCAAAATAGCAGAAGAAAAAGCAGCCGCAGAAGCAGCCGCCAAGGCCGCAGCCGAAGCCCCAGCAGAAGCACCGGCCGAAGAACCAGCCGCCGAAGCACCTGCAACAGAAGCCGCTGCGGAATAATTCTTGGAATAGATATGTTTCATCAGCACAAGGTTTCGTCATTTAAGTATAAATTGTGTAAAAAGGCATTGGCCCAGGTGTTTAATACCGTGGATTTCAAAGATTCACAGTTCAAAGAGATTCTGCACTTTAGTTATTTGGCGAACCTTAATGCGATGATTCAATATGCCCAAGATAATCATATTGATGAATTGGCGTATATCCTAAGTTTACGAGACATGTTTGGTGGCAATGTATATAAATATGAACGATAACAAACACATTTTGGTTGGTAAAATTGTCGCCCCCCAGGGTATTCGGGGTGAAGTGCGCGTGCAGACATTTACCACAAATCCGTCAGATTTCAAAGATTTGGCGGTTTTTGGTAAAAATATCGCGTCTGATGCGTTGCACTTTGTGCGCGCGTTGCCAAATACAAATGTTATTATCGCGCGAATTGACGGCGTTTCTGACAGAAATGT
>JAFZTZ010000025.1 GCA_017618595.1 Alphaproteobacteria bacterium | reverse complement strand
TTTTTTAAATCAACAGATTCCACCGTTTCAAATAAAACCGTCAGGTTTTCGTATTCATGCAACAGGTTTACTATTGCATTGTGATAAAGTCCACGATCAATTTGTGCGCGCAATGCCTGGGTTGCCGGGCCGTGTGATGCATTAAGCGTCCTAAAATGAATTCCCGCCATGTCGGCTGCGCGCGGCATAACACCACCAAGTGCATCCATTTCTGCAACCATTTGTGATTTTCCAGGTCCTCCAATTGACGGATTACATGACATTGCGCCTAAATCAGATTCACGCATTGTTATCAGTAATGTTTTTGCACCACGACGCGCAGATGCCGCGGCCGCTTCGACCCCGGCATGTCCACCACCGATAACAATGACATCAAATTCTTGCATTTATTTATCGTTTATTTTTGAAAATATCGCAAAATCTTCACGTTTATTTAAGTATGGATTAAATTCACAACTGCGCAGAACCCCTTCGCGTTCAAATCCGCACTTTTCTGCGACTTTGCAAGATGCAAGATTTTCTGTATTTGCCTTTATTACAACGCGCTTGAACCCCATATCAATAAATGCGGTTGTTATCGCATTTACAGCCTCGGTCATAAAACCCTTGCCTGCGTAATCCATATCAACCCACGCACCTATTTCACAACTTTCTGCATCCCAATCTATATTAAACATACTGCATGCCCCAATGAAAGTGCCCCCATCGCGCAGATACATGCCATATGTTGCCTTGGTTTTATTTTTCCAACCTTTTTCAACGCCACGCAAAAAATCAAATTCCGATTCTGCATTTGGTGCACCTGCTAGTTTTGGAATATATTTATACTTATCACGATGCTTTACAATTATGTTGAATAATTCATTTGCAAAGGCAAATGTTGCGACCATCGGTTTTAAATCAAGCCGCTGGGTTTGCAATTCTTTAAATTCTTGCGGTTTCATTATTAAAACCTCCCCATACCACCGTTAATATGTAATGTTTGACCGTTTATATATGATGCTTCGTCACTTGCCAAGAACACACATGCATTTGCGATATCTTCAGGTTCACCGAAACGACCCGCCGGTATTTGCGCCAAATAATTTTTCTTTAATTCTTCGGGCAAACCATCTGTCATTGGTGTTTTAATAAATCCTGGGGCAATTGCATTTGCGGTAATACCGCGGGATGCAACCTCGGCCGCGATAGATTTGGTCATACCGATCATACCGCCTTTGCTTGCCGCGTAATTTGCCTGGCCTGGACCACCGATAACACCGATAATAGATGCCATATTTATAATACGACCGAAACGCTGTTTCATCATTGGCATAATCGCCGCACGGCACATTTTAAAGCACGAACGCAAATTCGTGTTTATAACATTATCAAATTGTTCATCGGTCATACGCATTAATAATGTATCCGCAGTGATACCCGCATTATTTACAAGAACATCCAACCGACCACATTTTTCAATTGCCGCCGCGATCAATTCTGCTGCGCCATTTTCAGACGCCAAATCGCACGGAATTTTTACAAAAGAATCATCAAATTCCGCGTTCATTTTTTCTATATTACGTCCAGACACAATAACTGTTGCGCCCGCGTCTTTCATTTTACGTGCAATTGCACCACCAATTCCGCCGGTTGCGCCAGTTATTAAAACAACTTTATCGTTTAATTTGAACATTTGTTTCCTCGTTATCTAAAAGCATTTTTTGTTTTTGAACTAAAAGATTCGAATACAATTTTCTAACCGCATTCGCATCCGATTTTTCATTAACATGCAATTGTATATCATTTATCCATACATAAATATTTGCGCGTCTGTCCTTGGCCACATTTATTGCATACGCAATTGCATCATATACGGTCCAACCCGCAACTGGTCTAAAAGTATTTCCTTGCCATTCCATAACTATACCTCCAATTTTGTACCTTCCATGTCTGGACAGATTCTTGTTGTTAATCCGGTTAGCACCGCACCTGGTCCAACCTCTATCGTTTTGGTTATACCCATTTCGTGCATAGCCAAAACACTTTCACGCCAACGCACACCATGCGTAATTTGATAAACAAGTGCATCACGAATTTCATCTGGGTCGCTTATTGGTGTGCATGTTTTGTTTGAAATCAATGCCGCATTTGGCACCTTGATTTCTGTTTTTTCCAATGCCGCGCGCATTTCATCCGCCGCAGGCGATTGAATTCGACAATGAACCGGAACCGATAAAGCAAGTGGCATAGCACGACGCGCACCGGCGGCCTTGGCATCTTCTAGTGTTTTTTCAACAATATCTTTTGCCCCAGAAACAACGACCTGGCCTGGGGAATTATCGTTTGCAACATCGCAATCATTCTTTGCGCAAATTTCACGAACAACATCTATATCCAATCCCAAAATTACCGCGGTTAAACCGTGTCCAACTGGAACCGCCCTTTGCATTGCATCCCCGCGCAAGCGCAAAAGTTTTGCCGTATCCGCCAATGATAACGCGCCCGCCGCACACAGCGCCGTATATTCACCCAATGAATGTCCGGCAACATATTGTGTAAGTGCGATACCTGATGCACGTAACATCGCAATAGATGTCGCCATAATTGCCGGCTGAACATTGGTGGTTAATGTTAAATCTTCAATTGGGCCATTGAATATAATGTCCGATAATTTCTGGTTCAACGCGTCATCCACTTCGTCAAAGACCGCACGCGCCGCCGCATTATTTTTATACAGTTCGTATCCCATACCAACGGCTTGCGAACCTTGACCTGGGAAAACAAGTATAGATGACATATTTGCATCCTTTGGTTATATTATATTGGCATTATACTTTGCGAATACTAAATTCGCAACCGCAATAATTTTGCCGATAAAAATCGGATTCTCGGTTGATTTGTTGACGCAAATTTTCGTTCCATTTAACTGGAATATACCGCACATCATCCAATGCAGATTCTGCCGCGGTATCTACCTGGTGCTGATCTTTGTGGCGCGACACCCCAAAAACGCTTGCCACCGCATCATATCCATGTTCGCGGGCAAATTTTTTTGCATATTCAAATCGGTATGCAAAGCAAACACTACATCTGTTCCCACGTTCTGGTTCGTTTTCTAATCCGCGAACCGCCGCACGCCACGCATCGTGGTCGTATTCGCCGATTTGATATTTCACGCCCATTTTTTCACAGTATTTTATCTGTTCATTCATACGTTTGGTATATTCACTTTCGGGAAAAATGTTTGGATTAAAAAACAAAACGATAAAATCATCTATGCCGACGATTTCACCGTCGGTCAATTGTTTTATCGCGCCCGCGCTGCACGGTGCACAGCAAGATACCAATACCAGTTTCATTTAACGCGCATGTCCGTTTGATTTAAACATTTGTATCAATTTATCCGGAACCATTCCTAAATTTTCTTCGCGTCCGAACATTCTTGTTAATGTTTTGCGGTCCAAAAATTCATCCACATTTTCATCCAAATAATGCCAGTTTGCATAACGCACAACTTTTTCTTTTTTGGTTTTTGGATCATATGTTCCAACAAGAACTTGAATGCGAACATTATCCAACATGACCGGTTTGTTTTCTGCATTAACATCAAAATCCAACGCTGAACCATATTGTTCTGTTAAGAATTTTATGATGTCGGCCGGATAAATCAATCTGTCACCAACCAATATTTTATACATATCCATTTTTTCTTTTTTAATAATTGGATGATTTTTATAACTGTTTGTTTGCCCCAGGGTATGTCTTGCTTCGTTTATATATTTATTTGGATCATAGGTATAAACCGTTGGGGTCATTTCAATTGTATACGGCATAGATGCAGAATATGAATTTGTGTATTTCAACAAATCTTCAAAAGAATCTATTTGTTTAACCGAACCACCACCAAGTGGTGTGCATGGGCCAATATTGTGTATGTAAAATTCTGTTGCTGTTGCCATTT
>JAFZTZ010000024.1 GCA_017618595.1 Alphaproteobacteria bacterium | reverse complement strand
TGTAATTTTTTCATCAATTTTTTTGTTTCTGTTAAATCAGATTTAAATTGTTGGTGTTGTTTGCCATCTTGGAACACCAATACAGCAGGAACAATTTTTGCATTTGATGGCAAATTAAAATCTTTCAAGAATTTGTTGTGCATCAGTTGTTTCCAATATGTATAAATTTCAAGCACGCATCTTAATATAGATTCTTTGTTGTCTTCACGTTTTAATTCCAGTAAATATACGGTATTTGTTTTTTTATTGTACGAAAACAAATCTATTTCGCCGACACCGGAATCTTTTTCGGAACCCTTTAATGGCGTTTGAAAATCGCACATATGGCCAATAATATCATAGTTATCATCAAACATAAGTTTGGCAATAATCTTTTCATTGTTTTTGGCTTTTGATTTTCTAAGTTGTTCTTTATTGTTCACTTTGTGCCTCATGTCATAAGGTTGGGCGATGTCACGATAGACCTCTTGAATATTATCCAATTTTTTTAGGTGACCGCGTTTCAAAAGCCATTTAGAAATAACCTCGGTATATGGTTTTTTTGTGTCGGATGTTTTACCAATATTTTTTACATATGCACGTTTATACAATTGCCATACATTTGTTGGTGTGGTGTCTTGTTCCAACCGGTTAATGATATATGTTTCAGCGTATGCCATAAAAATCTCCCTTTGGGTTTTATAGTCAGGGACATAACGTTTCCCGTGTGGTTGATTGGCGAATCAACACGGACAACAGCTTGGGCTGTTATCACCCCAATGCAGACTCTTTTATCCCTGCACCAAGATAGACGACTGTTTCACGTCGGGTGGGCGATACTGCCCGGTCCAGTTTATAAGTCACAATAATGCGCTTATCTTACTGGTCGCAGGGATGGAAGGTTGCCGTCCTATCCATTTACGACATGTATATAAATACGATATTTTGAAAATAAAATCAAGACACCCAAAGTGATTTGCGACCAATTTTGTCTGATAATATTATGTTTATGAAATAAAAAAGGGGGACATTCGTTTCCCCGGTGGTTGATGGGCGAATCAACACGATTACAGCTTGGGCTGTATTCCCCCGATGCAAAAACTTTAACCAATGCAACATGGCCGGGTTTTATCGCGCACCCTATCAATTTTTAACGAGGTTGTTTCCCCGGTGCCGAAACTGGTTGCCACCCTTTGACTAAGGCACGTCTATAAATATATACCCGATTGGAAATGAAAGCAATATGTATGAATTCTTATCGGACCGTTTTTGTCGTATGATGTCTAAATTATAAGAATTTTTTGTATTCGGGAACATATGGCCCTGACTGTTTTTTGCAGGCATTCAACATGCCATGTTGCGCTGGTGAAAGACAGATTAGATTATATATGCTATTATCGTATCCATCGTTTGTGATATGATGAATCTGGCATCCATCGGGTGTATCTAACCATGCTTCTGCCACCAAGTGATAAACAAAATATTTCTTACCTTTTATCATTACACATACCCACCCGACATTGTTTTCACCAACTTTTTCGAATACATCCCGGGTCAAATCATAGTCAAATTTTTTATTTTCGCCACCTTCAAATAATCTTAGATATTTGTTATCTTGTCGTTTGATGCGGCCCAAGGTGCTGACTTTTATAATGACGTCATCTTTTTTTAGTTCTGTCCATTCTTCGCCTATGATGTCGGATGTATCATTGACAATCCATTTCGTATGTGGGTCTTTGTAATAATCATTAATAGATTTTGTTGAATATAAAGATGTTTCTAGTTTTTTCGGATTGTTAAGAATTTCTGGATTTCCAGTGATGTTTTTCCGCATATATTCTTCCTTTTTTGCACATGCGCCATTGTACCACAGATATTTTGGCATGCAAGTACAGATGCTAAAGGCAATATCTTGTTGAAAATTGGTTTTAATATAATACAGTTTTACAAAAGGAGGCAGGCACCATGTTAGAATCAAAAAAAGTTTCCGCACGTGATTTCTTGGGTAAAATGGTTTCGGTTAAAATGGATCGGCCATTGGGTTCCAAACATCCAAAGTTTGGTTTTACATATACCGTAAATTATGGATTTATTCCGGATACCGTATCGGGCGACGGCGAAGAATTAGATGCCTATGTTTTGGGCGTTGATGTGCCAATGGATACTTTTAATGGACGGTGCATAGCAATTATACATCGAACCGATGACGATGATGATAAGTTGGTCGTTGTCCCAGATGGCAAAACATTTTCGGATGCAGATATTGACGATGCCACCGCATTCCAAGAAAAATGGTTTAAACACGTAATCATTCGAGAATAAAAGGTCAAATTGTTACGTGGTTATAGATTAAAAGCAAATAAAACACCCATTTGGGTGTTTTATTTTATGGCGAATTATACAATTTTCGAATTATTTTAACCCCAATGAAATTTTGGCACGATTCAATGTTTCGGCCGCAACAACGCGCGCCTTTTCTGCGCCATCGTCCAGAATTTTATTCAAAACAACTGGGTCCTTGAATTTTTCGTAATTTGTTTGAATGCGTTCAATTAAATCACAAACCGCATCCGCGACCGCGCGTTTGAAATCGCCGTATCCATGACCCGTGAACCGCTTTTCTATGTCCGAAATGCTTTCGCCGGTTGTTGCGGCCAATATGCTTATCAGGTTCGATATACCGGGTTTATTTTCTTCATCAAATCGTACTATCGCCTCGCTGTCCGTAACCGCAGACATTATCTTTTTGCGAACAAGTTTCAAATCGTCCATCAAAAAGATTGTTCCTGGGTTTGGTCCATCCGATTTATTCATCTTTTCAGTCGGATTTTGCAGATTCAAAATCTTGTTTCCAACCGGTGCGATATAGACATCCGGTTCATTGAACGTGTCGCCATAGCGGTTATTAAATCGCTGGGCCAAATCGCGCGTCAATTCTACGTGCTGTTGTTGGTCAAGCCCCACCGGAACCATATCTGTGTTATACAGCAATATATCAGCCGACATCAATGGTGGGTATACAAACAGCCCCGTATCAATGCCCCCTTTGCCCGCCGCCTGCGATTTCAGTTTGAATTGGGTCATTCGTGACAATTCGCCCATATGCGTCTGGAACGTCATTATAAAACCCATAACGCCATGTTCCAATACATCACTTTGCCGGAACACAATGGTTTTTTCCGGATCAACACCGCACGCCAAATACATGGC
>JAFZTZ010000023.1 GCA_017618595.1 Alphaproteobacteria bacterium | reverse complement strand
TTTTTTCATCTCTTTTGGTCACCGCAACCATTCAAAAAAAATTTGCAAAATGGTTCTTTTGTTGTAAAATATACCCGTCAGCAAGACAGAGCATAGCCGACATACATTGTCGGAGGAAAGTCCGGACTGCGTGGGACAACACACCGGCTAATCTACCGGGCAGAGCAATCTGACGATTAGAGCAACAGTGACGATGCAAACCGGAAACGGTTTGAGTGAAACGGGCAATCTCTGTGTGCAGCAACCCCAAATAGGTTTCCAATGATTTGTCCCAAATCGGAAACGGGTAGGGGGCTTGACACTTTGTGGCAACACATGGTGCAGATTAATTATGTTCGCCACCCAATTGTTTGGTATCGGAACCGCCGGCACGATACAAATTTTGGGCGGAACAGAATCCGGCTTATCGTTTTGCTGAAACGGCATGTCCCCAATTCATTTTGGGGACCATTTTTTATCGTTTTTTTCGGGATGCGGCAAGGGCGGGACAAAAATTCTATATTTAACTTTAATAAGTAAACATAACATATTAACACGACACATTTTATTTAATTTTTATAAAGTTAATAAATTGTGCATTTTTTGGTGATTTTTGCCTTGATTTCTCCATCTGTTCGCCCCAGAAATATGCAATATCCATGGGGTATTTTGACCACAACGGCATATGCGTACACAAATTTATTAACATTTTAATATAACTAATTGACACAGCACAATTTTCCTATAAATTTTTATTCAAATAAAAAAACGCGGCATAAACCGCGTTAAAATTATCAAATTCATACCAAATATTACATAACTTTACCCTGGGTTGGGTAAAATGTTAACTGAATTTTCTTCCATTTATCGTATTCATTTACCGGCAACATACGCAATGGCTGGCATGTATTTATCGCCGCGCGAATTGTATCCAACACATATGCAAATGCCGGATCTGTTTCCGCACGCGCCGCAGATTCAAACCAAACATCCCCAACCATACCAGTTTTACGCATCGTTAAATGCGCAACAACGCGCATGCCGGCAATATCAGACCGTGTCGTATCAATATTCCAACAACGCGTCATCGCAACACGCAATGCATCAACCACCGATACCGTTAATGTTCTATCCAAAGACAGCACATTACGATTTACCCGAACAACCGTTTTCTTTTTCGGCGCCGGTGTTTCATCTGGCTTTTTTTCTTCGGTTTTTGAATCTTCTTTCGGTTTTTCCTTTGGTTTTTCTTCGGAAATTAACGAAGTAGATTCAATTGGTTGTTTTGATTCTTCGGCCTTTGGCGGTTCTGGTTTTGCCTCTGGTTCCGGTTTTTGCTCTTTTTTCTCTATTTCCTTGGGCACATTGGTATTATACAAAATACTTTCGTCGCCCGAAACACGAACCTGGGACAAATCTATCATCGTTATTTGAATGCGGTCAGGTGCAATAAAGCGTTCGGGAAAATCTATGACAACCTCAGTCAAGAATACAATAACCCCAATGGCAACCAAATGCCCCAGAACCGAAAATCCTATGTTTTCCGATGTAAAATTATTTATTTTGGCCATAATTGTCCCTAGTTATCAAGTTTCGTCCGCAAACCAATGCGTTCAAAACCAACCGTCTTTAATTTGCCCATAACCGCCATAACCGCACCATAATCTGCGCGACGGTCGCCATTTATAACAATTGTCAGGTTTGGATTTTCACCACGCATCGCAACTGCACGTGTGACAACCTCGTCTAATGGGTATTGTGTCGTTCCAATATAATAATTGCCCGATGTATCCACACTGATTTGCATTGCGTGATCTGTTCCCGTTAGGACCGTCGTCCCCGCATTCGGCAAATCAAGGTCAATACCGTTTGTCATCATCGGGGTCGTAACCATGAATACCGCCAACAACACCGTCATAACGTCAATCATCGGCGTCAACGATATCGCGGCATCAGAAAATCTGCGACGTGAACGCGACATATTATTTGCCCCCCAATTTTTCATATAAATCATCGGCTTTCTTGGTGAAAATCTGGTGTGCAATTGCCGCCGGTATCGCCACAATTAACCCCAGCGCCGTTGTTCCCAACGCAATTGCCAAACCCGGTGCGATTACACCAATGCTAACCGATTGGTTCGCGCCAATTGACGCAAAAGAATCCATAACGCCCCAAACGGTTCCAAACAATCCAATAAATGGGGATACATACGCAACCATCGACAAAAACCATAAATTTTTGTCGTATGGACGAATTGCTTCTTCGGGTTTGCCCGACAGGTGCGCACGTTTTGTTCTATGAAATAACCTTATTTTTTCAACGATTATTGCCCATGACATAACACTAAACACCACCAATACGATGGATGCAATTGCCGTAACAACATCTGATGTAAATAAACCCCAAAAAGAAAAACTATTCATTTTTTATCCTTTTTATTTTTTTAGCCCCGCGCAAAGCGCGTCTTTTAAAACATCTGGCATGCGAACCGGGCGTCCGTCGCCATTAAGATACGCCGCCGTCCCGGTAAGTATAGCACAAATTTCATTGTTTTTCACGAATTTTTGTTCAACAGATACAGATGCCGCACCAACGGCCGTTACAACCGTTTCTACGACAAATTCGTCAGCCAAAAATAATGGTCGCATATATTTAATATGTAATTCGCGTATTACCAAACCGACATCTGTTGGAACCGGACGCGCAGTTTTCCCAAGCCACGCCATACGCGCGCGCTCCGCAATTTCAATATAACGTCCGTGATACATAATACCACCCGCGTCAGTATCGGCATAGGCGACGGAAAACTTAAATTTTTGTATCTGCATTATTTTTCCAGTCCCATATGGCGATATCCTGCGTCTGTTACAACGCGCCCACGCGGTGTCCGCTGAACCAGTCCCAGTTGCATTAAATAAGGTTCAATTACATCTTCTATGGTATCAGCAGGTTCCGAAAGTGCCGCCGCCAAGTTATCAATTCCAACCGGACCGCCGGCATAATGCTTTATTATTGCATCCAGGTATTCACGATCAACCTGGTCCAGACCGCTATCGTCAATATGTAATTGAAACAACGTTGTTTTTATCGTGTTCGCATCAATGGTATCACGACCCGCCGCCGACGCAAAATCACGCGCACGCTTTAGCAAACGGTTCGCAATTCGCGGTGTTCCACGGGAACTTTTTGCCAACGCCAACGCGCCGGCATCATCGATCGCTGTTCCCAAAATTCCCGCACTACGCCGAATAATCTTGGCCAAATCCGCAGGCGAATAAAAACTAAGGCGTAAATCTATACCAAATCTATCGCGCAATGGATTGGACAACAAACCCGTCCGGGTGGTTGCCCCAACCAATGTAAACGGGGGCAGGTCAATTCGCACACTTTTCGCAGACGGCCCTTCGCCCAACATAATATCCAATTTGAAATCTTCCATCGCAGAATAAAGAACTTCTTCAATTGCCGTAGGCAAACGATGTATTTCATCTATGAACAACACATCCATCGGTTCCAGTGCAGTCAATATTGCCGCCAAATCGCCCTGTTTGGTAAGCATTGGGGCAGATGTCGCACGGAAATTCGCCCCCAATTCATTTGCAACAATGTGTGCCAACGTAGTTTTTCCAAGTCCCGGGGGACCATATAACAATACATGATCCATTGGTTCCGCGCGCGCGCGCGCCGCAGATATAAATACGGATAAATTTTGTTTCAACGCATCATGCCCAATAAAATCCGCCAGCGTCCGCGGACGAATCGTGGCCGCCATTTCATCGGGAAGGGTTGGATCAACAAATCTGTCTTGGATAGTTCCTTGCATCTGTATTCCGTTTTATAATAGTTTCGTATCCGCGTTTTCACGACCAACATAAGCCTTTAAATCATTATACATTTGGCGTAAATCTGCCGGGGCACCGTATGTTGCATCCGCACCACGAACCCGTATAGTTTCCAAATTGATTTGTGCCTGTTTTTTAAGCACCTGGGTCAATTGTCCCGCAAATACTTTGGCATCTTCGGTTTCTTCTGCACCCTGAAGCAATAATCCACGATTCGGACGTGGTGATAAAAATGCAAAATCAGAAACCGCCGGATCAGGCGATACCAATACGAACCCAGAAATTTCTGGACGACGCATCAGCATCTGTAATACATACCACGCGCCCAATTGATTTCCGGCAATCCAGATTTTTTCACTATCTTCGTTATGATTTTGTATCCAATCTATAACCGTGGCGATATCCAACATATTATCCGCCGTTGTTCCAAGTGACCCTTCGGAATCACCGACCCCACGATAATTAAAACGAACAACCGAAAAACCAATATCCATAAACGCACGGAACATCGCATAAGACAACCTGTCATTCATATGATGCTTTTGCCGTGGATTTCCAGATAAAACAACCGCCAACGGTGCCGCCGGGGTTAATGATTTATGATATACTGCATGCAATTTGCCTGCTTCACCAGATATTATGATATCAACCATAACACACACCTTTTATAATTAGAATTATATCTATGATAGTTCTTTATAGAACAAACCGATACCAAATTTCAATAAAAATTTTTGCTTTGACACGAATAACAATAATGTTCTAGAATAAGAACATAAATATATCAGGGAAGGGCATAAAAATGAAAAAAACTACTATTTTTGCGCTATTTACGCTGTTTTTGATGAACGGTGCAGGTGCGGCGACACAATACATATCCGAAAATTTTCAAACCATTTATACCGAAACACCGGTTCAGTCATACTATGCATACCCCGATGATCCGAACTTTGTTCCGGAAACAGAATTTATGCAACGCGATGATAGTTTAGATTATGACCAGAATATAATAGACGCGCGCGAAGCGGAACTTTCCTTTAATCCAGGGGTAATGTTTGCGGAACGGCCAATGGTTGTATGTCGTAATTTTGGTTGCACACGCTTAAACGACCAAATAACACGAACATTTTTATTCAACAGTTTGGTTAACATATTCATGATGAATGCCCATTCCCGTATATATATATGTGAAGCAGATCCATTTTCGCGCGACTGTTTGCAATCTGGCATTTCTTTTCCGGTTCGTTCGGGAATTGCAAACGCGCTGGTAAAAATTCCAAAGGCCACAATTTCCCAGGTTAATGTTTCAACCGGTTTGTCCCGTGCAACCGTAAATATGACCTATGATATGTTGGTCAATGGTATCAGCCGTGTATGCGAACCAACAATTATGGATATTGTTATACCGAACAATTCGGCGGCGACACTGTCAAACCGCGAATTTACATGCAATTTAACCAGCGATGGATTTAGCAATGTTTCATTGCTTGTAAATCTTGATTACATTGACCTGGATTATGGTATTTTGGGTGGTTATTACTCCCTTGGGACCCAGGGACCAACCGCTGGTGGTGGTACAGGTTATGCATTGTTCAAAACAGAATTTACCACGGGCGGTATGCATTTCCGCGCGGCAACTGATGAAAACGACAACCTAATTCAAACCATCCAACCGGGTGAGTATGCGGTTGAACCATTGCGTAAATAACTGGTTTCGTTGCTAACTTGAAATTTATATAAAATATTGCTAAAATGAACCGAACCTTATAATACAAAAGGGGCGTGGTATTGGCAAATAATAAGACAATTCTTGTTGTTGATGATGATAGCGCATTACGGACACCGTTGGCACGGGGACTGCGCAACGCGGGTTTTGACGTACTGACGGCGGAAAGCGCCGACGTTGCGGGCGAAATTCTGACGCGCGTAACCGTTGATGCAATGGTATTGGATAGGATGATGGTCGGTACGGACGGATTAACATTTCTTAAAAATCTGCGGGCAGCCGGGAACGCAACACCAACAATAATCTTAACCGCAATGGGCGGCGCAGAAAATACTATTGACGGCCTTATGGGTGGTGCAGATGACTATCTTGCGAAACCATTTCAATTACAAGAACTGGTATTGCGGTTAAACAACATTATGCATCGCGAACCAGCGCCAGCACCCAAGATGCCAAAAAATTTATTTATGACTGATGATGAATTTTTTATCAAAACCGCAAACGGTAACACGATGATGTTGGCACTATCAGGCGAAGAAAAAAAATTGCTAAACAACCTTACATATCCCGTTGGGAATGTGGTTGCGGCACCACCGATGGTTGCAAAACGCTTGCGCAACAAATTAAATGATGTATTATCTAACATAGATATCGTGACCGTACGTGGTCATGGATACAAAATGGTATGTACAGATTAACCAAAGGACACATATTATGAAATTGATTCCACGGCATTTTTTCTGGCAAACAATTCTGTTGATATTGGTGCCATTGATTATCGCACAATTTATCATGGCAAATGTGTTTTTCGGTAACCATTGGGCCCGTGTTCACGCAACAATGACACGTTCATTGGCGGGTGAAATTGCCACGATTATGAATTTTATGGATTCTGGGAATATGGATGCGGCGCAAACCATGGCAAACGATGTTGGAATCGAAGTATCCCTTGATTCTGCATTAAAACGTCCAAAAAGAACAGATAATCATTCGCGCGAAAGTGGGGAACTTGCCGGCGAATTATCACGGCGTCTTAACCGCACAGCCAAGGTATATGTTGATCGCGAACCACGTATGATTTCGATTGATGTCCCAACAAAATCCGGACAAATCGCAACATTTGATACAAGTATGTATCGCATTTATTCAACCAGCACCGAAGTTTTCTTGATATGGTTGATTGGCGCGGTGCTTATTGTGTCTGTGTTAATCGCACCTTTCTTAATCTTACATAACCGCAGCATCCGACGAATTGCGTACGCGGCGAATAGATTTGGTCGCGGGCTTGACGCACCAGGGTTCAAACCAACCGGGTCCAAGGAAATTCGCGATGCCGCCGCCGCAATGATAACCATGAAAGAACGACTGGACAGATATAACCGCACCCGTACAGATATGTTGAACGCGGTAAGCCACGATTTAAAATCGCCGCTGACCCGTATGCGCCTTGCAATTGAAACAGGTGGTGCAGATAAAGATGTTTTGTTGTCTGATATCGACAGAATGTCTGAAATGATAAATGGCTATTTATCATTTGCGCGTGGTGAAATCCCGGAAATTGAACAATTAACCGAATTGCCGCCTATGCTTATTCGTATTGCACGTGATGCAGCGACGGACAAGGAAATTATTACCGAATTTCCAGAAAGCCCTGTTCAATTTTATGCACGTCCAATGGCATTGGCGCGCGCATTTGGAAATATTATTGAAAATGCCGCACGCTATACAAAAACGACCATAAAATTAACAGAAATGGATAATGCCAATGAAACCACCATCTTAATCGAAGACGATGGTCCCGGAATCCCAGATGACAAGAAAGCCGATGCATTACGGCCATTTGTCCGTCTGGACGATGCACGGGCATCAGATACCGGTGGAACAGGTCTGGGGTTGTCCATTGCCAAGACAACCATTGAAAATCATGGTGGCCAACTATTCTTGGAAAACAGCGAACTTGGCGGTTTACGTATTCGCATCGTTTTACCAATTTAAGTTTTAGTGGAGTAAAAAATGAACCTTTATAAATATATATCAGAAAAATTAAATAACGCACTTGGATTTGAAGCAAAGTTAGAAGTACCACGCAATCGTGAATTTGGTGATTTTTCTACAAATGCCGCGATGGTTATGGCAAAAAGCGCCGGGAAAAATCCACGCGAATTGGCGGGTGAAATTTTAGAAAAAATATCCGGATTGGATTTTGTAGAATCTGCTTCTATCGCCGGGCCAGGATTCATAAACATATTTGTAAAAAATGAATTTCTGTGGGATGCCGCCAAAACATCCGCGGATATAACACAATCTGCGACACCAATGGTTATAGATATGGATTATGGCGCCTATAATGTTGCAAAATCGTTGCACATTGGCCATATGCGAACATCTATTGTCGGTGATGTTTTATACCGTTTGGGACGTGCAATGGGCCATAAAATGATTTCTTATAATCATATGGGCGATTGGGGGCGTTCAATGGGTTTTGTTATTGCATGGATTGAAAAATTGCATCCTGAATGGCCATTCTTCCAAGATAATTTTGATCCAAATGGCGATTATTCTGGGTATACATTTGACCCGGCCGAATTGGATACTTATTATCCATCTGCGGCGGCATTGGCCAAATCAGACGAAGCTTTCTTGGAACACGCACAAATAATTACTGCGGAATTGCAACGGGGACATGCCGGATACAATGCATTGTACAAAATATTTATGCCGATTTCGTTGGCATCTATGAATAAAACCGTAAAGTTATTAAATATTGTCCCGTTTGATAATGATTTGGGCGAACGCAACGCAGCGAAATACACCGAACCTGTTGAAAAAATGTTGCGCGATAAAGATTTATTGGTCAAAAGCGATGGCGCCGAAGTTGTAATTGTAAAACGTGACACCGACAACAAACCAATGCCACCGGTGATGTTCTATAATTCACGTGGCGCGGTTCCATATGATGCAACAGACATTATGGCGTTATATTATCGTAAAATTACCGATAATCCTGACAGGGTTATATACCTGACAGACAAACGGCAATCGTTGCATTTTGAACAATTGTTCCGTGTCGCCGAATTATTAAATATGTTCCCGGCTGATGCATTGGAACATATTGGGTATGGAACAATAAACGGTGCAGACGGCAAGCCATTTAAAACACGTGACGGCAATGCGGCCGGCCTAAACGATGTTATTGAAATGGTTCAATCTGCAGCACGCGACAGAATCAAAGAATCAGGCAAAACACTTGATGATGAAACTGTTGATAATATCGCATTAGCGGCATTAAAATTCAATGATTTATCACACGACCTGCGCGCAGATTATATTTTTGATCCGGCACAAATTACTTCATTCGAAGGTCGCACCGGGCCATACATTTTATACACCGCGGTTCGTTTGAATTCGGTGTTGCGTCGCGCTGGTAATTTTACAAATCCGTCGCACATAAACCTTGGCACAGATGAACGCAATTTGATTATGGAATTGTTGGACTTTGACAGAACCGTAACTGCTGCATTTGAAAGCAGGGCAACTGATCTGGTTGCAAACTATGCCTATGATTTGTGTCAATTGGTAAATACGTTCTATCATAATTGCCCAATTTTACGTGACGACGTCGATTCGGAAACAAAGAATCAACGTCTAACATTGGTAAAAGTTGCAGTTAATGTGTTAACCAAGACACTCGATTTAATGGGCCTTAAAATACCAAATGAAATGTAAGCAATAAAAAAAACAAAAGGACGGTGCAACGCACCGTTTTTTTATTTGCGCTTTGATAAAAAAATCTTGTTCAAAAATTCGAATTTTGCTAGAATACATAGGCAAGGGGATTAAAGCGAGGGATGAAGAAGTTCGCGCTATTTGTTTTTACTATATTTTTTGCGTCAACCACCGCGGCGTTGGCGATTAAAAACGCATCTTTTTCAGTTAAATGCGAAGGACAAGCCACGCATTGCGAAATTTTGGGTGACCAATCCTCAATAACAACTATTGAAAATTGTAATACCCCAAGGTCATGGAAACCGCCTGCTGGTCATGCATATCTTATTCCCAGGAACTTACTAAGTCAATGTGGCGAAAAGACACAAATAAACTGTGATAGAAAACTTGTTTACATAAATGACGATATCATTGCAAACTCGTATCACTTATTGATGTCTTGTGCAAACGAGACGTCATACAACACTACATTTTATGGTGGCACCGAATCGCAATGGGCGCATGAATTAAAAGGCAGCTCTGCACTCAGCATTCCTTATAAAAAGAAATTATGTCTGTCTACGGGTGGAACATTTAACGATTCTTCTCAAACCTGTAATTGTCCACGTTACCGTTCCAATGAATTTACAGACAGTGGATGTATGTGTGACACCGCTGATTTAAAATACATAGGTTTATCCGAAGGTTGCGCCGACATAAGCATGGTATGCACCGCAAGTGGCGGACATGGGGATTTCGGCACCCCTTGCGCATGTCCAAGTAATTTGAATTTGGTTCAAACAGAAACTAAAACTGGATGTATGTGTAAACCGGGTTTTATATGGCAAAATCCATTGAACAAGCAAGCTGGCTGCGTTGAAAAAGGCAAAACATTTCCTATAAATATAACCATTAAATCCAGTAATGGCCAAACACTTAGCGGTGCAAAAATCAGTTATTATGACGAAGATGGTCAATTACATGAAACAACCTCTAATGCAAATGGGGTATTTACAATTTCAGCTTTGCAAAATACATCTTATGTAAGGATTGTGGCGGATAATCACGTTAGTGCGTTGTATTCTGCGGTCGCGTTAAGCACAAAAACAGAACTTGAATTGGAATATTTATCCCAAGATAAAGCTGGGGTATTTTATCAGGCCTGTCTTTTGCAACCCGAAGATCCATCCAGGGCGGCCAGTGGGCTGCGCGCAAAACCGGACACACCAACCGATGATAATTGGTTATATTGTGGTGGATTCACCAACGAACGCGATTGTGGTAATGATAGCCACGTTGTTAGCATAGATAACAAGGTATATAAATGCACTGTGGATCCGACCACCAAGGTTGGCACATGGACCCTTATAAATATTCAAGAACTTAAAAGTGGACGCACATGTATGTGGAGTGGTGCAAGTGCTATATTCTGTGAAAGATACGGTTCTTTTGAACACATATTACATGAATCCGAAGGCATCATCATTGCAATGCGTCGCACTATGAATACAACATTGTCCGATGGAAAAACCTATAACAGTTATATTCGTGACACAGTTTGTTATCAAAACGTCTCAGATTGCGCGGAACCAAATAAATTCAGTTGTAACGAAAACGTGTGTCCAAAGTTAAACACTGGACCAAAATGGGGCATTCCCGATTCAGGTACGACTACAACCCCAACAACTGCAGACGAGACACTCGCAAATACCGACGGTAACAAAGAAATCACAAACACAACGTGTGAAACAAGTGGTGGCACACTCGATGAAGACGGCACAACATGTAAATGTGATACGACCAATGGGTTAAAAGCCAATGATGACAACACATTATGCGAATGCGTAAATACAAATATGACGTTTGATTCAACGACAAAAAAATGCACCGCATCAACAAGCAATATCAGTAATACTACAAGTAATATCACAAATAACGTAACAAATAATAATGTTGCAGATAAAAAAGAAAAACTAAAGAAAGCCGAAGACGCGTATAAAAAGGCCAAAGAAAACGAACAGTCATTAGCAAACAGAACATTGGGCGCGGCATCAACCGCTGCAATAGGGTTGGGGCTGATGAACGCGGCAGCAGCATATTCTGAACAGAAAGCAGATGAAGCCGCAGAAAAAGATATGACGGCATATCTGGAAACATTCCGTTGTGAATATGGCAAAGGGCAAACCACCAAGGCGGGCAACGAAGAAATCACTCTACCTGGTGGTAATGATTTATTGACGTATTATACGGAATACAAACAAATTGCCGATGCATTAAAAAACACTAAAAAGGCATTGGGAATGCGTCCAGGAATCGAAGAAGAGGTTGTATATGATCGCGCAGAAACTGGTCTGTATCAATATTCATCGGTTGGAAAAACAGGTG
>JAFZTZ010000004.1 GCA_017618595.1 Alphaproteobacteria bacterium | reverse complement strand
TCAGCGCGATTCGCCAATGACATATCATGTGTCACAAACAGCATCGCCATTTTATTTTTGCGCACCAAATCAAGCAACAATTCAAATACCGCAACCGCGTGATTTGGATCCAAACTGCCCGTAGGTTCATCTGCCAACAATATATCCGGCATATTGGCCAATGCACGCGCAACCGCCGTACGCTGTTGTTCCCCACCCGACATTTGTCCCGGCAAATGTGATGCACGATGTGCAACATTCGCCTGCTTTAATAATTTCATTGCCCGCGTATACGCAACATCTTCGGCCACACCACTTGCCAACATTGGCAACATAACATTTTCCACCGCCGTAAAATCAGACAGTAAATTATGCCGCTGGTATACAAAACCCATCTTGCGACGACGAATCATTGTGCGCATTTCATCATTCATTGTATGAACCGGGGTACCTGATACCAAAATACTGCCCCCTGATGGTTTATCCAATAATCCAACACATTGTAACAATGTCGATTTCCCAGACCCCGATGGTCCGACCAACGCGACAATTTCGCCACGGTGCAAATCAAACCCACCACCAGTTAAAATATGTAATGGTTGGCCACCTTCTATAAATGTCTTTTTTATATCACGCACCGACAGGACGACTTCGCCCTGCTTTGCCCGCGATAAAGAATTTAATATAGATGCCATTACTTTATTTCCCTTCCGTTATTATCCATAATAACACTTTGTTTATTTTTTTCCAGTACAGAAATAAGTTTTTCTGCAAACTTTGGGTCCAACACCCCGACCCTAGTCAAACCATAACTCTTAAGCTTTTCTCGTATAACTTCTTGCTTAGCATTATTAGCGTCCCAATTCGATTTAAAAATACCGTTACAAAAATATTCTATATTTACGGGCGCAGTCCCAAACACCGCACCCCACAAAATATCATCACGATGCGTATGCTTGTCAGTTATCACCGACAATTCTGGGTTTAATTTTATTAATTCTTCACAATCTTTTGTTAAATCATTGTCATATATTCTTGATTTTGATTTTATTTCATCAATAACCTGCGATCTCTCGGTTTCACTTGGTATCAGATTCTTAAATTCTTGCTGAAAATCGTCTTTTTTAATCAGCCAATCAAAATCCAGATAAAACGTATACAACGCCAGCCTTACCATATAAGCCGCAGGTAACAGCCCCCCCGGCATCTTATATTCATAATAAAATTTTATATCCTTTATACCACGCGCCGTTAATTCATCTTGTATATTTTTGCTGGAAGATTCCCATTCTTCTGTACCATAGGCATACGATTTCTTTAATGCCAATGTTGTTATTTTTGCATGAAGTTCCTTGCTCAATTCTTTATTCATTTCGCAACACCTCTACTGGATCAGTGTTTGCGGCCTTCCATGCTGGATAAATTGTTGCCAAGAATGCCAATGCTATCGCAATAACTGCAATACCAATTACCGTTATCGGTTCAACGCGCGACGGCAATTCTGATAAATAATACAATTCCGCCGGGAATAAATCGCGCCCTGTTATCCATTGGAAGAATTTACGAATTGGTTCTATATAAATTGCAACAACTACACCCAATGCCGTCCCCAGTATCGCGCCAATAATACCTATACTGGTTCCCGACAAAATAAATATACGCATCATTGAACGACGCGAAACCCCAAATGTCCGCAACACCGCGATATCACGCGATTTATCTTTGACTAACATAACAAGTGATGAAACGATATTAAATGCCGCAACAATGACTATTAACATCAAAATCAAAAACATAACATTTGATTCAACCTGTAATGCACCAACAAACCCGCGATTCAAATCACGCCAGTCACGCACCACATAGCCATCTGGCAACACAGAAATCAATGCATCACGAACCGAATCTGTATTTTCCGCATCTTTTAGGAATAAGTCTATATGTGTTACCGAATTTCCAATATTCAAATATTTTTGCGCTGTTTCCAATGGCATAAACACATAGCCCGAATCATATTCATACATCCCCATAAAGAATGACGCTTCAACCGGATAGGACATAATTCTTGGCATTGTTCCAAACGCGGTCGGCGTTGCACCATTTGCCGACACTAATGAAATATTATCACCGCGACCGACACTAAGTTTTCGTGCCAATGTTGCACCAACCACCAATTCGCCATCACGAATTTCGGTAAGTTTTTTGCCGTATACACGTGTTCCGGTTGTTGTTTTTTCTGCCAAATCAGACATACGAATTCCGCGCACCATCGCACCCGAATTATTACCATCTGCCGTCACCATAACCTGACCTTCGGCAATTGGCACAATAGATGTTACCGCACCAGAAATCTTTTTGCTTTCGCGCATTTTGCTAATAAGGAAATCATAATCGGCAATTGCACCATCTTGGTGATAAACAACGACATGACCGTTCATTCCAACAATTCGTGACAGCAATGTATCATGGAACCCACCCATTACCGACATCACAACAATTAGTGTCGCAACACCCAACATTATACCAATTAGTGAAACCCATGACACAACCGAACCAAAACCACGTCTTTTGGCGGCCAAATATCTGAATGCAATTTTTCTTTCTAGTTTTGTAAACATCGTATCACTTCTATTCTATCATACCATATTACTTGCGCAAGTAATTCCGCAACGCATCCCCTGCCAATGGCGCATCATCTATATCTTCTGGATCAACAATAGATACTATGCGTGGCGACATAAACACAACCATTTCTGCGAACGGACTAATCAACGTTTCCGGTGTCGTCACAAACGAGTGCGTTGGAATACCAATTATAATGTAATTATCACCGACGCTGGACGGAATCGAGAACGAAGAAAGTTCGCCGTTACTTGTCCGCAATACAATTTTTGCATCTATTTTTTTACGACCCGCAAAATCGCTATATTTCGCAGATGCCCCAATAATCAAATCTGTTTCTAATCTTTCTTCTTTGCTGCATTGCCCAATATCAAACCGCGACTGCCACCCGTCCGGAACAACGAAATGCCCCTGGGATACCAGGACCACATTTGCCTGTTGTGATAAAAATTCCTGTAATGTTTTGGTGTTTATTTCTGGTCCAACAACCAATGTACGACCAACGACACCCGGGATAGACATCTTGATATTCTTGTCCCCAAATGCCGGCAACAAATTCATCCAAATAATTGGATTATCTGTCCGCGGATACACACGATAAACATCCATATCCCATGACATAACATATTTCTTGGACGATATATCAGAAATTATACGTGCGACCTCGCGCTCTGTTTGGAAATTTCCTTCGAATATCAATGTATTATCCGCCCAATCAACAATTAAGTTTCTTACATCCGCCCCGTGCATAGCATCTAATAATGCCATAACAATTGTATCGTTATGTGGCATCTTGATTAACCATTTTGCACGATTAAACAATTTGATTTCACCAAGTGCCGCATCATATGTATAGTAAACACGTCCAAGACGTGCGATTAAATCTACGGCATCTGATAAATTACCTGATGCAATTGACCCAGAAACCTTTTCTATGACCTGCTCTTGCTCTACAACTGCGATATCTGTTCCTTCCAGTAATTTATTCAATGCGGATGGCACACTTTGCTTTTTAAACTCATAATCTGATACAGTTAAATCCGCCGGTAATTCATCACCTTTATCAACACGCACCATTTCTATTTTTTCTTCGGGCACAACCGACACAACCGACTGGTTATTCCAATCCACAGTGCAACGACGTGGTAATTCAACCGAAAACCGACGCGCCGTATCTGTTGTTAATGCGGCTTTCTTGGGGAAAATCGGCACAGAATTTTCATCTATGACCAAATTATCTATTACCTGAACTGTATCATATTCAATCGTGTTGGTTTCGTTTGGACCAGTATTACAGCCAACCATCGCCAGCGCAATTAAAATAAAACTCAATAATTTCTTCATATTCACCACCCGTGGTTATATATTCATTACTTTTTCAAATTCTTCCAGCGTCATTTCATATATTGGTTTTTGCGACGGTGTTGTTAAATTGCGCACATGTTCAAACTGTGCCTGGAACCGTTCAATAACAGAAACGACGTTCGCATCAATCTCTTTTTCTGATTTTAGCAAACGCTGGCCATATTCTACAACAAATTCTAACACATCTGCGGCAAAAAAACGACCAACATAATTTTCCATCGCAATTCCGCCCTTGTTAACGCATATCGCAGACATAACCTTGGCGGTACTGTTATAGAAATTCGCTAATTTTATAAAATTATCAACTGTTAATGCCATCTCTTTTCCCCCAGTATTTTTATACATTATAAAAACTATTGCTACAAAAAGGCAATTAAATTATAATAGAAAGCATGAGAATGTTTAAATTATTTTTATTTGCCGGGATATTGGGACTTTGCGCATGCTCGTCACCCAACGGCGGCAGCATAGATAATGCCACAATTCTAAATTGGGAAAACGAATCAGTCACAACAGAGCAATTTGTTCGCGACCACAAAGCGTGTTTGGGAATAAATCAACCATCGTATATGCCGCGTTCACGTCTTGCAAAATTGTTATCCCCAAATCAAAGTACACGTATGCCCGAATGGGACGGTCTGTGGGTAACATTTCAGTCAAACGAATACCGCGATGTTGGCCAGCGCGCATTGCTGTCCGTTCCGCGCAATACCACATCAAAATCTGTCGGTTCATACCGGAAATGTATGTTTAAACGTGGGTATTTATTGCGTGCCGTATAAAAATTTGGCATCAAACCTTTCATATTCAATAAAAGTATGATATAATACGCGATATGAAACGTAACCTTTGGTTTTGGCTTTATTTTATTGTTGCTATTTTG
The DNA here is from genome assembly GCA_017618595.1 of Alphaproteobacteria bacterium. Lineage (GTDB taxonomy): Bacteria > Pseudomonadota > Alphaproteobacteria > Rs-D84 > Rs-D84 > Enterousia. The sequence continues at coordinate 16,020 of JAFZTZ010000004.1, read as the reverse complement.
CTTGCAATATACTTTGCAACACGAATCATTATGACATTTATGGGATATGGCCCAATTGCCAAGGTTAAAAATATACACATATCTGCGGATACCGAAACCCAGGATTTAACCACAATTGCGGCGGCAACGGGTATTTCGTCGGGAACAAATACACATTCGGTGAATCTTGAATTGGTAAATGCACGATTACTTACAACCCCATGGGTTCGCGAATCGGCGGTTCGGCGATTACCAAATGGAAATTTATCTGTAAAAATACATCTTTATCGCGCGGTCGCGGCATTAAACGAAGGGGGTTATTATTACCCACTTTCCGCCGACGGCAAAAAAATTCAAAAACCATCTGAAGACAAAACACCTGGGACGGTCGTATTTCGTGGAAATGTTCCAAAAGATATTGGTGACATAACCAAGGCGGCAACAAATCTTATCCAAGATCTTGATTATCTTGAATTCATAGATAATCGCCGGTGGAATCTTGTAACCACGGGCGGCATTACGGTAATGTTGCCTGAAAAAGAGGTTGCCGACCAAAACAAAGACCCGGTCGCAGCAATCGCATCTTTGGTGGTATTGAACAACAAATACAATATATTAAAGAAAGATATCAAAGTAATTGATATGCGGGATACCGCACGGATTTTGATAAAATGAATATGATAGATTCGGCATTTTTATGTCTTGATATTGGCACATGTGGTGTCCGTGGAATTGCGCATCGTGTACGCAACGCAACCATTGACCGCAGCGCATATTATTCCATAGATAACTTTGATACGGTATTTGCACTTAAATCTGTTATTGATGAATTAGAACAAAAAATCGGTATGCGATTCGATAACGCATATATAACTGGAAATTTCGGTCCGTCATTATTTAAGCTGTCGCCACAAAATACAGTATGGCCGACCGATCACAAAATTGCACCAAATGATATAAAATCACAGATTGGGAAAATTGATATTCCGGACGGTTTTTATCCGATGCATATTATACCGTTGCGTTATGATACACCAAAAATACGGAATATGTTGTCCCCTGTTGGCCACACAGACAGACAATTGGTATCTGCATTTTCTGTATTGTGTTTTGATAGTGAATATATGAACAAGATTCAGGAACTGTTGCGTCATGCGCATATTCAACCTGCGGCATTTTACGCCCCCCACTTTTTGGAACATGCCGCGTTCTCGTCTGTCCAAGAACCAATAATGTTTATTGATATGGGCGCCGAAAATACAACCGTATCTATTTGGACACCGCGCGGCCTGGTGTGGTATGATGCACCGGCAATTGGTGGAAATGATTTAACCAGTACAATATCTACAAACTTGGCTATTTCGTTTGCTGAATCTGAACGCATCAAACGCAATGTTGCGAACCTTAAATCAAATGATATGGCGCGGTTCAGTCCGGCGGATAGCGCCTATGCCTTTTCCTGCGCGGATGTTAATGATATTGTGATTCCGTTCTATACTGACTTGATTCAACAAATCCAAACAAACGCCGCACCACAAATTGAAAAGTATAAACCAACACAAATTATTCTGACCGGGGGCGGTGTAAATATTGACGGTTTGGTTGATATGTTGGCAAATGTATTTGATTTACCAATCCATGTGGGAACCCAGGATGTTATCGTACGCGCATTGGCAGACTATATATGGCATACCCAAGAACCACACCGTAAAAAATACTTGGCACGTATCGCACGTGTTCAACGCTTTACCGACAAAATATCAAATATATTCCATATTAAGAAACGCAAACCAAAACAAAAAATTGTTCCAATTATGCCAAGCACTTTATGCTTTGATATGCGGGCACCCGAAACATATACAATGTTTAAATCTGCGGGAATAAATGCGATTCATGTTGATATAATGGACGGTCTGTATGTTGATACAATTGCGGGCGGTTTGGATGAATTGCGCCAAATTCGTGCGTCATGGGATGGGCATTTGCATGTTCATTTAATGACCGAGGCCCCAACCGAATGGGCGCGTGGTGCAATTGACGCCGGTGCCGACACGATAATATTATCCACAAATACGGCGGGCCTGCGTGCCGCGGTTCAAAATGTACGCGCGGCAAAACGACGCGTTGGTATTGCCATTAATCCGGATTCGCCTATATCATTATTAAAAACCATTTTGCGCGATTTGGACGAAGTAATGGTTATGGCGGTTGAACCAGGCGCAGCCGGACAAAAATTTGATGCAAGTGTGTTAAAGAAAATAACCGCACTTGCCGCAACACGCAAAAAATATGGATTAAAGTTTGTAATATCTGTAGATGGTGGAATTACCGATGATGTTGCAAAACTCTGCTGGAACGCGGGCGCCGATGTATTGGTTAGTGGTTCTTACCTTGGCAAAGCAACCGATTTTCCATTGGCGGTTCAATCATTACTAAAAAAATAATTTTATCTAATTGTTATTTTTCGTCCGTCATCTAATTCGGTAATATCAATATGTACCGTATCATTTGGTAACATATCAGATGCAATATCGGGCCATTCAATAAGTGTTATATCATTTTGCACCGCATGCCCAAGGCCGATTTCAACCAATTCCGCAACATCAGATATTCTGTATAAATCAAAATGTGAAATTTTTGTATCACCGGCAATATATGTTTGAACCAATGTAAATGTCGGACTTGGGACAACCGTATCTGCACCACAAAGTGTTTGAATTATTGTTCGTGCAATTTCAGATTTTCCAACGCCCAAATCGCCATGCAATGCAATTGTCATCGGTTGGCGCAAAGTCTTGGCAAATTCACGCGCCCAGTTTCTTGTCTCGTCAATATTTTTTGTTATAAATGTTTTCATATTTGCCTACTCCAATAATAACAAATCGTCTTCCATTTTGTGAATAGTATCACGAATTTCGGCCGCCGTTTCAAAATCCAAATTCTCGGCTGCCTTGTGCATTTTCTGTGTCAGTTTCTTAATCTCGCGCCGCATTGTTTCCGCGTCCCACACACCTTCTTTACTATACAAGAACTTATGCTTTTTATCTACTTTTTCTTCTTTTTCTTTGACTTCATCAAATACGGCCTTGGAAATTGTCTTTGGTGTTATACCATGTTCGGTATTATACGCCATTTGTTTTTCACGACGACGCGCCGTCTCACTAAGCGCCGCATTCATAGATTCTGTCACAACATCCGCATACAGTATTACACGCCCATTGGCATTTCTTGCCGCACGACCAATCGTCTGAATCAGCGACCGTGTCGACCGCAAAAAACCTTCTTTATCGGCATCCATTATCGCAACCAATTCGCATTCGGGAACATCCAAACCTTCGCGTAACAGGTTTATTCCAACCAACACATCAAATTTTCCCATACGCAAATCACGCAACAAATCTATACGCTCCAATGTTTCAATATCGCTATGCAAATAACGCGCCCTAACACCATTTTCAACAAAGTAATCTGTTAATTGTTCAGCCATTTTTTTCGTAAGCGTTGTAACCAGCACCCTGCCCTGTATCGCCTTGACCTCGGCCAATAAATCATCAACCTGGTTTTTAATTGGGCGAACAATACATTCGGGGTCCAATAACCCCGTTGGGCGAATAACCTGCTCGGCAACGATGCCACCCGACTGTTTCATTTCCCATTCTGCCGGCGTCGCAGAAACAAATATTGTCTGTGGTCGCATCGCATCCCATTCATCAAAAGTTAATGGCCGATTATCTATGCACGACGGCAACCGGAATCCATATTGCGCAAGCGTCTCTTTACGTGCCCTATCCCCACGCGACATAGCAGATATTTGCGGAACCGTTACATGACTTTCATCTATGAATAAAATCGCATCTTTTGGCAAATATTCAAACAATGTCGGTGGCGGCTGTCCTGGGGCGCGCCCAGACAAATACCGCGAATAATTTTCAATACCGCGACACGTCCCGGTGTTTTCCATCATTTCTATATCCATATTTACACGTTCACGCAACCGCTGTTCTTCGATATATTTCATATTTTCGTGAAAATATTGCAGTCGTTCATTAAGATCGCTGCGTATCTGGCCAATTGCCTGAACCACAGACGGCATCGGGGTTGCGTAGTGCGTATTTGGGTATACAACTGCACGGTCAATTTTGAAAAGTTTTGCCCCCGTCAATGTATCAAATTCCCATATTTCTTCTATTTCATCACCCCAAAATGAAAGTTTCCATGCGCGATCTTGGCTGTGTGATGGGAAGATATCAAGCGTATCACCACGCACGCGGAAACAACCACGTTCAAATGCAATATCATTTCGTTTATATTGAATATTAACCAATTCGCGCATAACATCTTCGCGGCCAATCATATCCCCGACTTTCAACGCCAATTTCATTTCTGAATATTGTTCTGGTGTCCCCAGCCCATAAATAGATGACACCGATGACACAACAATAACATCGCGTTCTTCCAACATCGCACGCGTTGCGCTGTGCCGCATACGGTCCAACTGATCATTTATGGATGCGTCCTTGTCAATATATGTATCGGTTGTTGGGACATATGCTTCGGGTTGATAGTAATCGTAATATGACACAAAGTATTCAACATGATTATGCGGAAAAAACGATTTCATTTCCGTATACAGCTGCGCAGCCAATATTTTATTTGGCGCCATCAATAATGCCGGTCGCCCAAGTTCCGCAATAACATTTGCCATTGTAAATGTCTTGCCCGACCCCGTTACCCCAAGCAATACCTGGGACCGTCGCCCATCTTGGATACCGCGAACCAAATCGGATATGGCGGCCGGTTGGTCGCCCATTGGTTTATAATCACTTTCAAGATTAAAAATTTTTTTGTTCACATCATAGAGTATAATCCATTATAATTAAAAAACAAGAGGACGAGAGAATGCCTATTAAACCACGCCATAAACGCAGAACATTTTGGATAATCACAACGCTGATTGCGATATTTGTAATCGGCCTGTTGGTTTTTCCATCGTTTATCAACCTGAATAATATGCGCGGACGCATAGAATCCGCCATATTGGCACAAACCGGGGTTACCGCCCACATAGACGGCGATATAACCTTTGGGGTTCTGGGCCGAACCACCATTATCGCACACGATGTGCGTCTGCCCCATGGCAGCGCAAAAAAATTGGCGGTAAAAATACCTTTTATTGGTCTGTTTAACCCCAACAGTTTAAAATTAAATGGTGAAATTTCTGCCTATGGTGCGGATATTACCCTAACCTCGCTATCTACATTAAACCTGAAATATGATTTGGCGGTCCAAAATTCAGTTGTTCGTTTTATGGACAAAGATTACCATATCATAGACGGAATCTTTAAAAGCGGAACCTTTAACGGCATCGTTCGCACCGGGCAACATAAATACGATATAAGATTTAATGACAAAGAATTTACCATTAAAAATAAAAATGTGGATTTGAACATTCACGGCGAATTATATCCATCTGGCGCGGCAAGTGGCACATTGGAAATATCAACCAATAAAATAAATTCTTGGTTTGAATTTGATGAACCGAAATTAACAAGACGAATTAATTTGTCTACTGAATTTTGGTGGGATGGTGGATATGGTTTTCGCTTTTTTGATATGACGGCAAATAATGTTCATGGAAATATAGACCTTGATGCAAATGGTTGGAAAACAATAAATTTATCCTCGGATGATACCGATTTTGACTTTTCGTTTTTGGCACGCCCCACAAAAGTCCTTAAAAACACGCGTATGAATATAGATTTTTCTGGTAATTTAAAATTTGAAAATCGCGATCTGGACCATGTAAAAATCGATGTTGTTGGAACCGAACAATATGTCCAGGTAAATAAAATCGTTGCCGACGAAACAACATTTACCGGTGGAACTATCGATAAAAATGGCGCCCATGAAATTATGATAAAATCGACACTTGATGGCACACCTATTCAATGCCTGTTTTCTGGAACACCAAATAAATGGGAATGCCAAAAGTTCAGATATGGGTTACTTAGCGGGACAATAAAATCAGATAAAAAATCTATAACCGCAAATATTGCATCCAATTCAAATATTACACCAGCGGAGCTTAGTGATTATGTATCACGCCTTGGCGACAAGAATTTAAATATCAAATTTAAATTTGCCAATATGGGTGGGCGGTTAATATCTGATAAAAACGGAACAAGAACCGAATATGATTATGTATACGGCCAAAATCTGCGTTGGCTGAATCCACATATAAAATTATTACCTGAATTTATGATGAAAGATGTTGGTAATATTATATGGACAAACAAAACCATTTCGTTTATTCCAAATTCTAATGAATGGTCATTGACCCTGCAAGACAACTTCTTTTACCTGACCGGTAACAGTATCAAAAAATGGTTCCCAAAAATTGACCTGCGCGCGATAAATGATTTTGCATATGTTGCATCGGGGTTTTATAATGATAAAGGCGACATTTCTGATTTAACCGTAAAAATTGCGGGCCATGTATTCACCGGCGCCGCAAATGCAGATTCTGTTACATTGCACACGGATAATTTGACACTTGATACTTTCTTAAATCAGAACTTCTTTGACAACTACGAAGAAATGGAGTTTTTGGCAAACGCGCCTATTCTTATTCCATTTGATTTTAACCGTAATATATACCTTAGTGCCGACACATTAACATACGACCATAACACATACAGAAACTTTGTCTATGCGTTGAAATCTGGCACACAGACGTTTTCTATCACCGACAATTCACGCGGTAATTTATTGGCAACGATTATACGCGAACATTCTGAATACGATATATTCTTGCAATTAAATCGTTTTATTATTACCGGCAAATTATTAACGAAAAATTTCCCATTGAATATATCTGACACGACCATAACCGCAGAAATGCAATTGCACACATCGGGGCATATTGCACAAGATATATGGTACAATATGGCGGGAAACATGGATTTAACATTTGATGGCGGATACTTGAACGGCATTGGTCTGGATGAATTTTATGCGAACGCCACAAATCTGTCGCGCCTTAATGTAGAAGATTATTTGATACGCGCCCTGGAAAGTGGTAATACCAAAATTAAAAATATGCGCATCATTGGGAACTATGAACGTGGCAATTTTGAAACCACGACCCCACTTACGATTTCTGTTCGTCACGCAGACATTGTTGGTGCATTAAATATTACCGATAATTTGATGACAACGCGTTTAAATATATCCATGCGCGCAACGGCACCTGACCCAGTTAATGTATCGGTTGCAATTGCACCAAATGGTCGCCGCAATTATTCAATGGGCGAAATCACACAGCATTTTGACCCACCATTTATGCGCGAATTTATTAAAACACATGATAAGTTTTAGATAAATTTAATGCGATGATTTTCCACGTGGATAAACAAACCGACCATAATGCATGGCATAGTCATCGTACAATTGCCCTATGATTGCATCTATGTATAAATTCACCGCAGGGGTCAACACATATTCATCACCAATGTTTTTAACCGCCTGGATAAGCGATGTTATATCATAAACTTTGTTCCCAGAATACCGTATATCCAAAATACTTTTCCGGGCATCATAGCCATGTGTAACATGCCGACACAACATACGACCAAAATCTTTGAAAAATTTTTCAGATTCTTTACCTTGCCTGTCTTTATAGTATTTGGATAAATCTGCGCCAAATCTTTGCAAACTATCTGTCTTGGCAGGGTCCGCGCCATAATCAGTTACGTATGTATACCCCATTACATCCATAGAATTCATCCGTTCCCAATTCCAACGGGCATCTATTTCTAATTCGCTTAATGTATGTCCAATCCATTCTTTGAATTTTAAAACATCTTCTAATAAAAATACCCTGGCATCCAATGCGTTTTTATTGGTCGAACGGGTTGATTTATCAAACTCGTACACCCCATACAGCACACCCGCCAATGTTATCAGCATAATTTGTCGTGCCTGGGCCGGTGTTAATTTATTGGTCCCCTTTTTAATTGCTTCTGTTAATTCTTGGATATACATCCCCACCTTTTGATGTGGCCCCATATCATATTTTTCCGCCAATTCCGAATTTGCACTACTCGGCAAAGTACAAATATCGCGCACCATACTAATACGTTCTACATCTTGGAATTGTTTTTTCTGGTCGCGAAGATACATCTGTTCAACATTACCATAAACATATCGGCCATTTGGTAATCTGGTTCTTTCCGTCATTCTGGTTCCTTGTTTTAATAATGCAAAAAATTTAGCACAAAGCACACCAATGTCAATTAAAAACGCCCGCAATTCCGCGGGCGTTTGATTTTTTGCTTTTATTTTAGTTCTTTTTACGAACCTGGATATGAACATCACGCAGTTGCTGTTCGGTAACCTCGTTTGGTGACCCCATCAGCAAATCCTGGCCACGTTGGTTCGCTGGGAACGCGACAATTTCACGCAAGCTGTCGCCATTGCCCAATATTTCTGAAACAACGCGTTCAATACCAAATGCGCAACCGCCGTGTGGTGGCGCACCATATTGGAACGATGTATACAGGCCCGAGAAGTTCTTTTCCACCGCTTCGATTGGATAACCCGCAATTTCAAAGCATTTTTTCATAACCTCTGGGTTATAGTTACGCAGGCCCCCGCTGCAAATTTCAATACCGTTCAACACCATATCGAACTGCGCCGCCTTAATCGTAAACGGATCACGAGTGGACAATTCTTCTAATGTCGCAAGTGGGTACGAGAACGGGTTATGTGTGAACATTGGCGCACCACCACGTTCTTCATCGGGTTCAAAGAACGGGAAATTATCAACCCAACAGAACGCAAAATCACGTGGTTTAACCAACCCCAAATCTGCGCCCAATTTATTACGCAATTTACCAGCCGCCTTGGATGCGGTATCTACATTATCGCAGATAAAGAACAATGATGCGTTATCGCCCGCAATTTCATGCAATTTTGCAATGCGTTCTGCATCCAATTTTTTGGCAACTGGACCTTTGGCCTCTTCTGCAAATACGATATAGCCAAGTCCACCAAGCCCCAATTCTTTTACCGCATATTCACCAAGTTTGTCAAACCATGAACGTGGTTTATCCGCACTGTTTGGTGCCGGAACCGCACGCACAACCGAACCATTTTCGATTGCACTTGCAAAGATTCCAAAATCAGACCCGCGGAACACATCGGTCACATCGCTGATTAAAATTGGGTTACGCAAATCAGGTTTATCAGACCCATATTTCAACATTGCGTCATCAAACGATATATGCGGAATTTCTGGATACACATTTGCATCAGGCGCAAACGTTTTCACCATTTCTGGAATGACCGCTTCGCCAACCGCCTGAATATCAGACAAATCAACAAAGGACATTTCTAAATCCAACTGATAAAATTCCAGCAATCTATCTGCACGCAAATCTTCGTCACGGAAACATGGTGCAATTTGGAAATAACGATCAAACCCCGCAACCTGCAACAACTGTTTAAACATTTGTGGTGCCTGGGGCAACGCATAAAATTTTCCATGATGCAAACGCGATGGCACCAAGAAACTGCGCGCACCTTCGGGCGAATCCGCGGTAAGCAGCGGCGTTTGAAATTCTGAAAATCCCAAATCCCACATTTTATCGCGCAACCACTTCATCATTTTATTACGCATCAAAATATTGTAATGCAATTTTTCACGGCGCAAATCCAAGAATCTGAATTTATAGCGCAATTCTTCACTAGTATCATCATCGCCAAATACCTGGAAAGGCAAAACTTCGGCAGATGTTAAAACATCCCATTTTTCAACACTTATTTCAATTTCACCGGTTGGAATTTTTTCATTTACCTGGGACGCATCACGCGCAACAACTTTGCCCACAACCTGCAAAACAGATTCTGGACGCACGCGTTCCAAATCATCATTTCCACCGTCAATAACAATCTGGGTAATTCCATAATTATCGCGCAAGTCAATAAACAACAACGAACCATGGTCACGTTTACGATGTACCCACCCCGACAACGTTACGGTTTCACCAACATTTTTCGCGGTCAGTTCCCCGCAAGTATGTGTTCTATACTTTGATTTCAGTGATAACATTTTTTCGCCTTTTATCTTTGGGCGACAAAAAACATAATGGTTTTTGGCACCCATTTGGTTAAACATATTTCGGGGCGCATAAACTGTGCATGCGCGGTGCCACCCGAATTTATCACTTTTTTGCTTTTGGTTTTGGCTCCGTGGTTGTTGGTCACATCAACACCGCCACCAATAAACTGTTGGAGGTATTTTATACCGATTTTTTTCAATTTGCAAGGTTATTATGATTTTATGCCCTGCCCCGCAATTTTGCGCATAAAAAAACCGGCATACGCCGGATTTTATTATTTACGTGGTGCACCGAACCTGTTTTTCTTAGGTTCCCCTTCACTTGCCATGAACACCAACAGTACTATCCAACCAACTATTGGCAATAATGACCACAGCACATTCCAATTTGACCGGTCCGTATCGTGCAAACGACGCGCCGCCAGGCAGAATCCCGGCACCAATGTTGCACACCACCACAACATAGACACCAACCAATCAAGCGATTTAAAGAATGTGTCTATGGCATCAGAATTATAAATAAGCCCACAAAATGTTCCCACAAAGTTCAAACAAAATGATATAACAAACGGGATAAGGAAATAGTAAAACAAAACCACCCACCAATATTCACTACGCCGTGCGCGACCCCACCCGGTATAATCAACCCAAAAGTTCTTTAATGCAAAACCCAATGTTCCTGTATTAGCCATTTTTTATCCTTTTTTTATTTTATGTTAAATTATTTGCCCATCGCATTATCTTTTAATTTTTCAAGATGCGGTTGCTTGCGAACACCAAGCGCACTAAGTTGCTTGGACGCGTCTTCATAAACAGACTTTTTATCACCTTCTATGACACCCTGCTTGGCCAATGTTCTTAGATCTTCATCACGCAGATTCTTGCCCAACATTTCCACCGCACGTGCCGTATCATTGGGATGTTCGCATTTGAACCGCGCCGCCATCCATACAATTTCTATATCATTTCCAGAAAATTCGGCGTCCCCATTCGGCGTTCTAACAATATACTTTGAACCGGTCTGTTCCGGATTTTTCTTTAAAATAGATATTTTTCCAATTTTGATACTACGTGCATATGCCGTATTTTCTGACATTGGTCCATTTTTTCTTGTTCCAAAATTTGTTGGTATTTGTGGTGTATCCATAACGGCCGATGCAGCCCGTGAATTTTGTGCCGCATATGTCGTTTCCACCATAACCTTTTCATTTTTACTACGCAATGCGTTTACAACTTCGACCAATAAATTTTTGTTTTCCATATTAAAACTCCTTTTGGGATATTATACCGTAATTTTGGTGTATTATCAACCGATAGTGACACGCACATATCTATTTTTATAAATTATTAAATAATTGGGAAATTCATGGTGCCCTAAGCAAGAATCGGACTTGCGACTCGTCCTTACCAAGGACGTGTTTTACCACTAGACTATTAGGGCTACTTACAAATCACCACCCGATTATACGCAACCCCACGTAAAAATCAAGCAAAAAGCATTTCATAAAAAAAGTTCCCCGTGGGGAACCTTTTTATTTAACCGTAATATCAACACGACGATGTTTGGTATATGGATGTCCCCGTTCGGTTCCATGCCATTTGGTTTTAATACGATCTTTGGCGACCCCCTTTTTAACCAGATGGTCACGAATCGTTTCTACACGGCGTTTTGATAAGTCCATATTATATGCGGCATCAACCCCTGTTTCGTCGGCATATCCATCCAACTGAATTGTTTTGAACCGATGCCCCGTCATATATATTGCACCATCATTCAATTGCGCCAAAGAATCCGGCAAAATTTCTACAGAATTATGCTTAAAAAACACAGGCGCCTTGGCATTTTGTTCATGTGTCGCACAATCCCCTGCGCATGCCGCCAACCCCAGTGCCAACAAACAACATAAAAAAATCTTTTTCATACCCAAATCCTTTTTTGATTATTGTTTTTTATCTTGGGGGCAAACAACCCCCAAGATAATTTATGACACATTACATACCGATGCCAAATGTCACACCTGCGCGGAATGCCCAGTCTTTTGTGCCACCATATGATGCACCAAGGTTCATCAAGACATGGTCGTTAAAGTAATGGAACCCACCAAGCGCAACACCAACACGGTCGGAATAAACCCCCGTACCAACAGATACCTGGGTATTGCCACAATCACGTGCATTCGGTACCAATGCTGACAATGCGGACATTGCGGCCAAACCGCTCTTCATGTTATATTCGATTTTGTGCATATTATGTTCAACATCACGCAAACTGGTATCCAAACCACGTACCGCGTCGCTTAAACTTGTCGCCGCAGATACATAATTGGTTCCAGTAAAGTCCATATCACCGATTAAATTACCGGTTGTATTGAACGCTGTGGACAAATCTGTTGCAACCGCATTATTAATCGCGGCATTAGATGATGTCAACGCAGCACGATTACCGATAACCGTGTCTATCATATCCAAATCTGCTGTCAAATCTGTGCCAGATAAATTGCCATTGGTATTTGCAACATTATGATAATCGCCAATAACCGTATCTATTGCGGTCAAGTTCTGATTAACCGTATTGGTCAGACCAACAACATTTGTGCTGGTTACCGCGGTACCAATATTGCTTGCCACCTGGTTAACCGCACCCATTAAACTGGTTGCGGCAACATTATTTTGATATTTTACCGCACCATTATTTACAATGGTTGCCGACCATGTACCATTGGTCGCAAATGTTCCACCCATTCCGTTTGCAACATTTGTTGCCAATGCATTTACTGCACCTGTGATATTGGTGTTCGTTCCACCAAACGCGTTATTAGTAATAGCTGACAAATTACCCATATTGCTATCAATTCTATCAAGGTTCGCATTCACGGTATTATTCGCCAACACATTACCGTTTGTGCCAGTCGCCGCAGCGCCAATATTAGACGCTATCTGGGATACAGCGGTCGTCAAATTAGTATTCGCCGCAATGGCATTATAATTAACAGCCGCATTGTTAGCATATGTCAAATTACCGATATTATCAGCATTCGCTTTGACCTGGGTATCTAGTGCCCCAAGGTTTGCCGCGACATTTTTACCCGCCGTGATATAATTTCCATTGGATGCAACATTGATATTATTATTAATGGTGTTAATATCATTCTTATTCGTTGTGATTTGACCAACCAATTCCGCGGTTATACCAGAATTAACGGCTGCCAATTGTTCGGTAGTCAATGTATCTTGCTTGCTGGTTGCATAACCATCATAGGTCGAAACCTTGTCCGCCGTAATACCAGAATTAACCGCCGCCAACTGTCCGGTTGTTAATGCATCTTGTTTACTAGTTGCATAACCGTCATAGGTTGAAACCTTGTCTGCGGTAATACCAGAATTCGCCGCAGCCAATTGTGTGGTTGTCAATGCATCTTGTTTACTGGTCGCATAACCGTCATAGGTTGAAACCTTGTCTGCGGTAATACCAGAATTCGCCGCCGCCAACTGTGTAGTTGTCAAGGCATCTTGTTTACTGGTTGCATAACCATCATAGGTTGAAACCTTGTCTGCGGTAATACCAGAGTTTGCCGCCGCCAATTGTTCGGTTGTTAACGCATCTTGTTTACCTGCAATTGCCGTTTTGTTTTCTGTAACCGCGCCCAAGAAATCATTTGCGGTAAATCCAGCAGCATGTAAAGCGGTATGTGCATCTGTTGTTGTGGTGTCATAGCCTAATTCTTGGCCAATCCACGCCTCTGCATTGTTCCACGCCGTTTCAATAGCGGCTTCGGTTGCCTGATATGTTGCAATCGTATTAGCGGTTGCACCCGTCTCTGTCCCATTTGTTGCAACATTATAGACCGTTGCGTCATCCCCAGTAATAGTTCCTGCGTATGCCACACTGCCCATTACGGCAGAAATAGCGATCAAAGAACTTATTAAACAAAGTTTTTTCATTTTTTACCCTTTTGATTTTTTGTTTCTTGTGGAACTTGTTGAACCGGGCGACAAACAGATACGGCCAACGAAATTTTACGTGCGATTACCTCATCTGTAAATTCAAGGATATTTGTATGTGGACGATTCCGCAGTTCCTTTGAAAACCGTGCGAAAATGCGTACTTCCTCATCGCTTAATCTGTTATCAATAATATTGGCAAAACATGCGCAATCCATTCCGCCCCCCGGCATACATTGAGATTTCAATGAACGACGCGTGCGCCAATCAGATGTCACAGACAACAATATTATTATTAACAGGCAGACAAGCCCGGCACATACATATAACATGTTTCTCTTTGATAGTTTCATTTGTAACCTTCCTTTGTTTTGCCCGAATTCACGGGGATTTTATATATTACCCCCCACCTACGTGGGAAACTTTACCCAAATAAAAAGCACAGGTCAAGATATTATAGGATTTTTTTAACCGTTCAATTTTAACGGTTTTAATATAGATTTTTGCAGTGTGGTTACACGATATGATTCCAACGCCTTTTGAATTGCGCGATTATGTGTCCATGGGTCTAGTGCTCTGCCCTTAAAATACGGCAAAATTTTATCCCATCTTTTTGCGACGGCGGTTGCAAAATACCATGCACGCATCATATTTATATAATATTCATCTGATTTTATATTTGCGACCATATCGACATATTTTGTATCAAATTTATCATCCAAGAAATATCGCATTAAACACAGTACCGCAAACCGCACCGTATAGATATGTTGTGATTTAATCCATTTTTTTATATAAGGCAATAATTTGTCGGTATTTTTTGCAAAAACGCGCGGCGACATTTGATCACATGTTGCCCAATTATCAACATATGGCAAAAATTTATCCACCGCAGACGCGGCCAATTCAAAATCGCGAATATTCGATATTATAAATGCATGCAGTTGATTTTCTTCAAAATACCCATGGGGTAGATTTTTTAGAAAATCCGCCGAGTTATCACGCATATCGCGCGCCATTGCACGCAGCGCAGGCGTTCGAACGCCAATAATACGCGCCACATCCACGGTCGGAATCAACCCCGCTTGGAAATCGCGGTATTTAATATCTTGCAACGCATTCAGCGATTTTACTATATCGCCTTGCAAGCCCTTTACCCCAGATTTTCTTTTATCCATTTTTCAACCGTACCGCGCGCATCGGCAACATTTGAACCATACAGCGCCAATCCGTCTTTAATTGTTGCATCTGTTAACATATTTTTTAAATCTTCGACACTTTCGCCAAGATTTGAACCTTCGTGCGTCACAAACGGCATAATTATTTTACCTGTAAAATCATACCGTTCCAAAAATGTAAACACGGCCATTGGGTATGTTCCCCACCATACCGGACCGCCGACAAAAATAACATCATATTCTGACAAATCACCAGCCGGTAATTTTTTTAACGTTGGTCGTACATCTTTATCTTTTTCCTGTTTCGCGATATCGGTGCATTCATTATAGTCATTTGGATATTCGTTTTTTGTTTCTATTTTAAAAATATCCGCGGACACAATATCACGAATGTATTCGGCAACAACTTCGGTATTACCTTTAACCAAATTAACAATTCCGCCACCGAACCAGTTTTGCCCAGTATGTGAAAAATATACAACCAATGCTTTCATTTATTTCCCCCTTGTTTCACACAATGATACACAAAATCATAAAAAGTTTTAATAAAAAATTTACTTGCCACCAATGCCTTGATATATGGTTCAAAAAATGATATAATATTGGCCGGTGGGGTATGCCATATTTTACCCTTAATAAAGGAAAGGAAACATTAACAATGTCAAAAATATATACCGAAGCAGAATTACAAAAGTTCTTGGATTTATATGCCGATACATCTACACGTATTGATGCAATTGCCGCGGCGACCAAGTTTTTAAACGATTTTGTAAAAGAAGAAGCGGACATCGAAGAAAGTGC
>JAFZTZ010000022.1 GCA_017618595.1 Alphaproteobacteria bacterium | reverse complement strand
TGCAGCTAGTGCTGTCACTGTTGCAAAACAGAGAGCTGACGATGCATATGTTCTGGCGAATACAGCGGCTACAGCGGCGAGTGTGGCATTAGACACCAAGCAAGACAAACTTTTGGCGAATGATGATACGACATATCCGAATGGCAGTATTGTTACATACGGAACACTTGGTACCCCGGGAACACGCGGCATTGTAACATCATTGGGCAGCGATGCCACCGCGACAACAATACCAACGACCGGTGCGATTATTACGGCATTAAATGCGCGTGTGCCAACCGGAACGGCGAATACATTGGCGAATTATGATGCAAACGGTGCATTAGGAACAGGAGTTGCGACATATGATGGGTCAACAACATACAACGCGACAAATGATGCGGCAAAAATTGCAACCGCGGCATTTGTTGAAACCAAAGCGAATAAAATGACATGTGCGGGATGGCCAGACGGCGCGGCACATACCGATGCGAATTGTTGGTTATGGACAATAAACGATTAAGATAAAAACGGTCGCATTTGCGACCGTTTTTTAAAGTGTTTTACCCTTGTTAAAATTATAACTTACACCGACGCTAACTGTTGGGGTCGATATAAATTCCGGATTATCTGTTTGGGTTGTGGTTATGTTTTCAACCCCGATAAAACCTTGGACACCGTTTTTGCCGGCACCAATCATGACAGAGTAAGTTTCGTTCTTTTTAAGCCCCTGAACAACATATGTCATATTATTATCAAGTGTCGTGTATGCACCACGAACAAAGGCATTGAAAGCCTTGGTGTCGAAATTGTAATTACCACCAGTCGTTACACCAATTTGACCATTGGTCGCAGTTGCGGTCGCAAAAAGTTTATTTGTATTACCGATTTCTGTCGAGGTTGCAAAAACAAACTTCCATCCGTCCGCGGTAAAAGATTGACTTACCTTGGCCCAAAAATCTGCCTGATTTGGATTTGGGATAATGAAAAATCCCTGGCCATAACCACCGATCATACCAAGTTCAATCATGGTACCGTTTGCCTGGACGCCCAATACGACACGTTCACTAAGGTTACCGAACATCGCAAGTGTTTTTTCAGTATCGTATTTCATATTTTGAACACCGTTAAGAAACACGGTGCCAAGTTCTGTTACATCACGACCAGATTTTAAAAATAATTTAGTATTAGGACCGAAATGTTTACCGATTTCCAAAAGGCACTTGTTGTTAATTGTTTTTAAATCGGTGTTGTTCACAATGAACAATTCCGCAGCCGAAAAATTCCCGTAAAAACCATTTTTCTCAACATTTGCACTAAATGTCGGCATAATATCGTTATAAAATACAGTTTTGTCCTTTTGAAGTTCAAGGGCAGAAATATTACTAAATCCAACCTTAACTTCCGTTTGTGCAGATCTTTCGCCATCGTTTTGGTCTTTGGTCTGGGCCGAAGCAGCGCCGCCGACGCACAGTAAAGAAACAAAAGTTAAAAACACTTGTTGAAGTTTGATTCTAATGTCAGCTATATTAAATTTCGTCTTTTTATTTTGCATTTTTTATCCTTATTTTCTTAACTATAATAATACATAATTTATTATTTGTCAAGTTTGGTTTGTGAAAGACTTTACATTTTTTGTGTTTTGGTTTGAATTAATCTTCGCTTTTATCTGGTATTTTACCATCGGCGGACAGTAATATTGCAATCCAACGCGTAGAATCAAACTGCGCCGTGATGATAAATGTTGCCACCAATAATGGAACACTAAAGAACATACCGGCGACACCCCAGATTAATCCCCAGAATACCAAGTTGATAAGTATGGCCAGCGTGGACAGGTTCAATGTTTTTCCGGTTAATTTTGGTTCTATGATATTTCCAAATATAATCTGCAACCCGATAAGTCCCAATGATATCAGTACAATTTCATTTAATGTTGCCCCTGAAATTGCCGCAAACAATATTGGCATTGCGCAACCGATAATCGCACCGATTGTTGGAATATAACTTAAAATAAATATCGCAAATGCCCAGATGCCTGCGAATTCCAAATCTAACATATACATCCATGCAAATGATACCAATCCCGTTATTCCCGATATTAGTGTTTTCATAAATAAATATTTTTTCATATTTTCATCGATACTTTCCAGAATATAACGTGCCTTTTTACCCTGGCTTTTGTTCGGGAATAATTCTGCAAATTTTTTATGAAATGTACTTTGTTCTACAAACATAAATATCATATATACAATTACCATGCCCATAGATGCCGCAATGCGTGCAACAGATGAACCGACACTAGATACAATATATGTTATGTTTGGTATTGCGATATCTGTTAAATCGATTCCCAATGTGTTTGATATATAATTCCACAGGGAATTTAAACCAGCCTGGATCCCGGGCATTGCAACCAACAGTTCTGAAAACATCGGGCGAACGTGTGTCACGAATAAATATATTAACCCAACGAATGTTCCAAGTGATAAAATGTTTGATAAAAATGTGAACAATATTTTATGACCATTTTCTGGGAACATTTTTCGATAATACGTGGACATCGCGTTTATCAAATACCATAAAAATGTCGCAACCAGTAATGGAATAAAAATCGAACTGCCAAGCCACAGTACAAACACCGCACCGGCAAATAATAAAATACCGTTCATGGAAAGCACCTTTCGTTATCGTATATTATATATGTCTATTCTATCATAACTTTGCCTTTTGACAAAGTGGTTATATGCGATGGGGATACCGCGGCGGTAAAATCTGGTTGATGACTGATGAATAGAAACGTCGTATCTGGCATAGAATGCATTATGTCCGCAATTTGTGTGCGAACCGTTGCATCCGCCCCAGAATCTGGTTCATCCAAAATGGCCAATTTCGGTTTGGTCAGTACCAAACGCAATAACATCAATCGTTTCCGTTCACCACCCGAAAAACCAACATTAACACATCTGTTTAGCCAGTCGCGCGGAATGTTTAATTGTTCGCGTGCATTTTCCAGCATTTCCAAAAATTCGCCCATTGGTAAATCGGTGTCTGTTTCAAAATGACGATGTGCGGCAAGTGAATGTTTTAGGAAACTGATGATGGTCAGCCCTGGAATTTCCGGCACATTTTGCGCACCCAAAAATATTCCCATCAATGCGCGTGTGGTTGCATTTTCATTTGTGATATCGCGGCCATCAAAAATTATTTGCCCGGAATCTATGGAATATTCGGGGTTGCCCGCAATTGCACCCACCAATGTTGATTTGCCCGAACCATTATGCCCCGACAGCAAATGGCGTGCACCAGGTTCTATACTTAAATTTATGTTCGATAGTAATTTTTTATCACCGAACGATACATCAAGATTTTTAATTTCTAGAATCATTTTTTGCCCCCATCTGTTGCAAGTGCCATTTGTATCAGTTGTTTTGATTCAACCAAAAATTCCATCGGCAGGCGTGATAATATCGGTGTTGCCATTGATCCAATAATTAGTGCCGTTGCGGTATCTGTATCTATCCCCGCCATATTTAGATACATAATTTGTGTTGCGTCGATGGCACCAGTTTTTGCCTCGTGCGTTTGAATGTTATCTGTGTTTTCATATTTAATGTCGGGCAGGGCATTTGTAATTGCCGAATTCCCAATAATGCGTGTGTCGCACTTTGATGCGTTTTTACCACCCGTCCCGAAAAATTGAACCAAACTGCGAAATGTTTGGCGTGACCAATCCAATGCCACACCGTATGAAACAATATTGGATGTGGTGTTATTTCCAATGTGCAACATTTTTGTCCCGGTATCTGCCTGTTGCCCGCGGCGCGTAATAGACAGCGAATAAAAATCACTAGCCGAACCATCACCGTAAAGAATAGTTGAGGGATATTTCCATGTCATTGCCGAACCAACTTCGAACTGAGTCCAATCAAGACGCGCGTTGTCAAAACATTTTCCACGTTTCGTTACAAAATTTAAAATCCCACTTTTATTATATTCTCCACGCTCTGCATCGCCGGCGTGCCAATTTTGAACAGTTGCGTATTTAACATGTGCCCCATCATTTACAATGATTTCGACAACACCGCTATGCAATTGATGGTTGGGGCGGCGTGGTGCGCTGCAGCCTTCCATGTAACTAAGTTTTGAATTTTTGTCGGCGATAATCAGGGTGCGTTCAAATTGACCAATTTTTGCAGTTTCGATTCGAAAATAACTTGCCAAATCAATTGGGCATTCGGTGTTGGGTGGAATATAAACAAATGTGCCATCGGAAAACACCGCCGAATTTAACGCCGCAAAAAAATTATCTGTGGGTGGAACGACGGTGCCAAGATATTTTTTTACCAGTTCCGGATATTCGCGAACCGCCGATGAAAATGGCATGAATATAATGCCGCGTGCCGCCAATTCCGCCGTATAGGACGTGTGAACAGATTCACTATCAATAATCGTATCGGTGGCCATTCCCAACAGCGCGTTTTGTTCGCCAACCGGTAATCCCATTTTTTCATAGGTAGATTTTAAATCGCTGTTATCAATGGGCGTTGGGGTGTTGTAATAATTTAATGCCGAATAATCTATGGGCGCATAATCTATTTCCGCCCAATGTGGTTCGGTCATTTTTTCCCATGCATGTAATGCGGCGATGCGCCATTCGGTCAACCATTCTGGTTCGCCACGTCTGGTTGAAATTTCCCGGACAAGATCTTCGGTTGGTCCGATCATTTATCGCCTTCGTCGGTGGTCGTGGCAAGTTGATATGCCTGGGTAAAGAAGGTTAGTGATTGTCCCAGCAGGCCGTTTATAAATGTTGTTGTCAAAATGCCGTCTGGTTCGGTGGTATTAAGATGGTCCAGTAAATTTTCTGCGCGATTCATATAATTTGAAACATTGCGTTTTACCCCCGCATCAAGTTTTATTGCGCGACGCAATTGTTCCATAACAAATGGATTCTTGGTATATTCATCCAACAAACCACCCAATGTTCGCCACAGCGGATGTTCCGATGTGTTGCGTGGCATAATATCCAATGCCGCCAAAATAGGAATCAGATTTTGCAACAAATCTTGGTATATCATTTCGGCATGTTCGGCAACGGCATTGGTTGCAGATTTGCTTTTTAAAATGCTCTGAATTTTTACGATAAGGTTATACTGATACGAAATATTTCGTTCAATAGTCCCCAAGCGGCGATGTGCCAAAATACCAATAATTGTTGTCGCGATTGCAAAAGCAACCGAAAATCCCAGTAAAATAAATAAAATCGTGTTGGACATATCTGTTTTTCCTTTGGTTATTCGGTTAAAGTATACCACACTTTTTCCGATTCGTATCATAAAGTTAGAAAATTTATAAAAAAACACCCTTAAAACTATTTTTAGGTCTTGCACAGATTCGGTCAAATTGTTATAATAACCAATATAAATATAAGAAATATTAGGAAAGGAAAGACAATGTTTCGCAAGATTTTAATTGCTGCAATGCTTGCAACCGCCGCTGGCTATTGCTTTGCGGCCGGTAATTTGCCCCAGGTTGTAACATCCGAAGTTTTCTATGATGACGAAGTGGACGAAGATGAAAATACATATGTTCAAGAAACCAAGGATTATTATCAGGGTGATGCCCAGGTGCAATATCAGCCACAAATGCCGGTGAATATTCCTGCGTGGCCGTTGGCGGGTTCTGATGCCGACGTGACGGTTGCGTGTGATATGGGCGCATGTACTAAATCAGCGGATAACATAAAAATCGTGTCAAAAATTGGTGATGATTTGGTCGTGGAAAATAATTTCAATTTGGGTGCACGCGCTGGGACTGGTTGGTCTGGTGGCGCAAATATGTTGCATGGAAATCAGGTACCGGTTGGGTTTGATTTGGACTGTCAACGTGGCGCGGAAATGCCGTTGTTACATCGCGAAGTGTTGGAAGATGATGGTGGCAGTGTTTTGGCCGTTTCACGCAGCGGTCGCGGAACATGTGCAAAATTCGCAGATGGATATGATGCGTATTTGGCACGTAATGGTTTGACCGAAAAAACAGCATCAGGTGAAATGGTAACGGGCGCGGGTGTTGTTAGTGTTGATAAAAATGGCGTGGTTAGTGTTAGAAGTCAAGACTCCCAAGATACTATGTTGGTTTCAAACGATATAACGGTACCGATGTTTGGTGGTTCAAGTCCGGTTTATGACAACAGTTCAATGCTTGTTTCTGGGGATACAGAAATCGCGGTTGATTTATCGGCAGATGCAGAACCGGCAAATACAGTTCAAGACCAGGTTAGATCGTGGGTTGTGGCCAATGGTCAAACGTTGCGCCAGGTTTTGCAGTCATGGTGCGACAAAGAAGGTTGGGATTTGGTATGGGCGACATCACGTGAATATCCAATTCAGGCAAGTGCCGTATTTAAGGGACGTTTTGTTGATGTTGCATCGGCGGTTGTGCGTAACTTTGGACGTGCAATACCGGTTCCGTATGCCAAGTTTTATAAGGGAAATCGCGTTCTTGTTGTGTCTACGACCGAAGAATAGTTTGATATATTAGGTAGGAGAAAATATATGACAAAATACATAAAGATTTTTGCCGCAGTAATTTCTGTTTTGGGCTTTGCGGGCTGTACGCATCATGAATCTGCAAAGGTCGCCGCATCGGTGGACCAAGATTTTGTTAATGTGTATGACGCTTTTGAAATGGCCAAAAATCCGCGTGCCAAGGTAACAAGCAGCGATACAGTTTCTATGTCCGAAGGTGTATGGTTGGGCGATCAGTCGATGTTGGTCGAACATAAAAATGATTTGCCACGTGCATTTGAAACAGATGCAGGGGTTACAATATTATTAAATGAACCTGTGACATTACAAGTATTGGCAAATAACATTAATTCGATTACACGTATCCCTGTTAAAATTGATAGTCAGGTTGCATCAGAAAAATTAAAAAAGACGATGAACATTGCGTATACTGGTAAATTGTCGGGGCTGTTATCCCAGGTAGCAACAGATTTAGATTTGTTATGGTATTATGACAAGACCGCAATTGTTTTCTATGAAACAGAAACCAAGACATTTACATTATATGCACTCGGGACCGATGTTTCATATCAGTCGTCTGTCCAGACAGATGATGGCAACCAGGTGTTCCTTGAATCCACTTTAAAAGAATGGGACGAAGTTGAAAACACGATTTCATCTATTATTGGCAAGGCCGAAAATGCCAAGTTCACAGTATCGCGCAGTTTGGGAACAATAACCGTGACCGCGCCACCGTCGGTGTTAAGTCGTGTTGGCGATTATATCGCGCGCCAGAATAAAAGATTATCACAATTGGTTACAATTGATGTTAAGGTGTTGCAGGTATCCATTGCAAACGATTCTGCGTTCGGTTTGAATTTGGCCGCGGCGATAAATTCTGCGTCGGGATTAAATATTGTTGCGAATCCGAAAAATAATTTAGCCACGACCGAAGCAAGTTCTATGAATATCGCGGTTCTGTCAAATGCGGTTTCTTCGTTAACCGGTATGACACATATGGAAGGTGGAACTAGTGTTGCCGGGGCATATACGGCGGATCAAATAAATAATGGTTCTTTGTCGGGTGTCGCAGGCAGCAACGCATTGATAGAAGCGTTGGCAAAGCAGGGCAAGGTTTCGTTGGTCACAAATGTTGGTGTTACAACACGTAATAACCGTGTTGCGCCGGTGAATAATACCAAGAGTACTGGCTATATCAAACGTTTCGAGTCGCGTAACTTTACAACTGTTGAATCCAGTACCGTCGACCAAGATAATTTGGAAACAGGATTTTCAATGCAGTTGTTACCGAACATTTTGGAAAATGGTAAAATCTTGCTGTTGTTCAGAATGTCTGTTCGTGAATTGCTGAAGATGTCCAGCCAAACAATTGGTGAGGTTACATTGCAGTTACCAGAAGTTGAAGAACGTAGTTTCATGCAGGAAATTATTATGGAATCTGGTCAAATGTTGGTTGTGTCTGGGTTTGAAAAGCAGACAAATAATGATACACGTTATGGTTTGGGTGATCCTGATTTCATGTTGTTGTCTGGGTCGCGTGAAACGGCGTCACAACGTGATGTGTTGGTGGTTATCCTGACACCGCAAGTGTTGGTTAGCCCGATGGATGCAGAACGCAGTATCCAACAACATTGGGGTGCCCCGTTAAATTAAAATAAATTCAAGACCGCCGGTTATGGCGGTCTTTTTTTACAAGGAAGGTCATATGCCAGAAATTGGTGGTATTTACAGGCATTATAAAAATCATCAATGTTATCAGGTAATAGCGGTTGGTAAGCATACCGAAACCATGGAAGATGTCGTGGTGTATCGTGCATTATACGAATCGGCAGATTTTCCATTTGGCCAGGTATGGTGTCGACCTTTAAAAATGTGGCAAGAAATAGTAGGCGGAAAACCTAGATTTGAAAAAGTTGAACAGAAATAGAATTAAATAATTTGTTATACAACAAAAGGCATGCATAAAAATGCATGCCAAATTTCTTGTTGGCCGTTATTACGCCAATTTGGCGGCGGCCTTGGTCAAACGAGAAACTTTGCGTGATGCGCGTTTCTTTGGCATAACTTTGCCAGCGGCCTTCATCATTTTGCTTTCTGCATTGCGAACCGCTGCAACTGCTGCGGCCTTGTCGCCAGATGCGATAGCCTTAATGGCCTTTTTGTTTTCCGTTTTTACGGCGCTGCGACGTGCGGTGTTAACCGTATTCTTTCTTGCCGTGACCAAAATTCTTTTTTTAGATGATTTGTGGTTTGCCACTTTATTTTCCTTTTATTTATTTTTGTTTTCTGCTATTTTATAGAAAACAAACATAAAATCAAGGAAAAATAACAATGTTATACATTTTTGGAATAATTATAGGATATTTATTAGGTAGTATACCGTTTGGCATTTTGTTGACGCGCCTGTTTGGCCGTGGTGATTTGCGCAAAGTGGGCAGCGGAAATATCGGTGCGGCAAATGCAATGCGGGCTGGTGGCCTGCGCGTTGGCGCGGCGGTATGGTTGGCAGATATGTTAAAAACCATACTGGCGGTTTTAATTGGATCGGCAATGGGTGGTGACGCGTTGGCGGCGTGGTGCGGTTTTGCGGCCGTTTTTGGACATTGCTTTTCAATTTGGTTGGGATTCCGCGGTGGCAAGGGTGTGTCGTGTTTGTTTGGTATGTTGCTTGCGCTTGACCCATTGATGTTTTTAATTTGTGGTGCATCGTGGTTAGTAGTTGTGTTTTCGTTTGGATATTCATCGCTTGGTGGGTTGACGGTATTTTTGGTTGCATCTGTGTTGGGTTTTGCAATTGGTGGAACGGTTGGTGTTGCAATTTTTGCAAGTTGTGTGCTGTGTTTGGTGCGACATATGGAAAATATAGGGCGTCTTATTGGCGGAACCGAATCGAAATTGACGTGGAAGTGGAAAAAATAGACATTTTTTAGTTTTATTCTTTATTTGGGCTCCTTTTTGTGATATAATATGCCTGATATAGCAAGAGGGAGCTTTCTATGATTAAAAGTTTTATCGCTTTATTTTTGGTGTGTTTGCCGGTTGTTGCGGGCGCTGCGCCACGTGATCCGCGCGTTGGGGCATTGGGAATGGCAAACAGTAACAGGTTTGCACCTGCGCCTACACAAGATAGGGCGGCAAATATTATGTCTAAAAATCAGTTAACAACGGCGGATGTGTCAATCAGCACAACCCAAGAACGTTCACCAAGCATACAGGATGTTTCGAATATCCCGCCATTGAAGCCGGCGGCCGAAGAAACCAAGAAAGATTCACGTGAAGCGGAACGCGCAGCATGTTTGAATAATAACATTGGTGTTGGTAACACATTTGTTTGGGCATCACGTTATAGCAATACTGGCAGTTATGCAACAATGCAAGAAGATGTTGAAAATCCGGAAAACAATGTATGCTTTGCCAAGGTTGATATAAAAAGTACAGATGCGCGTATTAATCTGTCTGATATGAAAAGCCGTTATTTCCAATGGGGCGAAGTTGTGAATTGTGGTTCATGGCTAGATGAAAATATGCTTGAACAACGCATATTAGACGCCAAGAAGAAAAATCGTACATGGGCAACAGTTGGTGGCGCAGTTGGTGGTGCGGCACTTGGTGTTGGTTCGATGGAATTGTTTGGAAATAAACTTATTGGTGGCAAGGTAGAAGGGCAAAAGGCCTTGCAGGATACGGAATTGTTACGTTCACAATTGTTGGTTTTGAAAAAGAATAATGATTCACGTCTTACAACTATCATGAATGATTTAAGAAGTTTGAAAGAAAAGTGCGAACAAATCAAGAATCCATCTGAGAAACCTGAAGAATGCAACAAGTATAATTACGATATGCTGTTGAATATATAATAGTTCGTAATCATATATTTGAAAAAGCACCCGCCAGCGGGTGTTTTTTCTTGCCAAATTTCCGCATATAATAATATAGTGATAGCTATGAAAGACTTGTTTGAACATTTATTGGTTTTACGTTCGCCTGGAATTGGGCCGGTGTCGTATAATAAATTACTGCAGAAATTTGGTGATGTGCATGCGGTACTAGAATCTTTGGTGCCAGGCGACGATTTGCGTGATGCGGTAATGCGCGAAATAGATACGGCGGCCAGATTAGATATACAATTTATATTTGATGATGATGAACGCTATCCAAAAAAATTGCGTGATGTAAAAAATCACCCACCTGTATTAACCGCGCGTGGAAATATTGCAACATTGGCGCGCGAATCGGTCGCAATTGTTGGGACGCGACATGCAACTGGCGCAGGAATGGAATTTGTCGCGGATATTGCACGGTGTTTTGCAGAACATAATATATCAGTTGTATCAGGTATGGCAATTGGAACAGATTATGCGGCGCATATGGGTGCATTGCGTGCAGATGGAAACATGAACACAATTGCGGTCTTGGCGGGTGGTGTGGATTATATATGGCCCCCGGAAAACGAATCGTTGTATTACGAAATACTGGAACGCGGTGTGGTAATAAGTGATATGCCGGTTGGATTTGTGCCAAATGGAACAAATTTTGTTCAACGTAATCGTATTATTGCCGGAATCGGCGAAAAACTGATATTGTCCGAGGCAGATTTAAAATCAGGCAGTATGAAAACCGCTAATTTTGCAATTTCATATGGCCGGCAAATATATGCGATACCGTCACATCCGGCGGATTCCCGTGGTGCAGGACCAAATTCTCTGATTCGGAAAGGTGTGGCAATTTTATGTCAGGGTGCAAAAGATTTCTTTGATGATGATAAAATAGTGACCGACCAACCAAAAAAATCCGAATCAGAAAATACGGTTTTGGATAAATTAGGAACAGTTCCATTGTCTGAATCTGTATTGGCAGATGTTGTCGGAAAAAATATTATGGAAATTAAACGCGAGTTAGTCATATTGGAATTGCAAGGTTTAATAAGAAAAACCGATTCGGGCTATGTTCGAATTTAGGAAAAGATATGTATATACAATGTATATACAAACGGCAGAAAACTGGGAAAAATCCGAATCGGTGTCAAAAAATAAATTTGAAAAAAATCATTAACATTTTGTTGCAAATCGAAATGAATTTTATAAATTGTTTTCACGTAGTCAGGAAGGTTATCAAGTTCTGATCGGAAGGATAGGTAGATTTAGGTTTTAACAATATATGCGAGAGAGTGAAAAGTAGGAAACATAAAGGGATACTAAATTTTATCGAAACATTAAGTGCGGTATGATTTGGTATTTCTATGCAGGTGGGTTTTGCACACTTGTACCGGCAGGAAACTCTTTTGCAACAAGGAAGGGGAAACGTCATGCAGGCGACATTTGAAAAAAAACAGGTTGTTTCGGTGGACGCGATCAAAAGTGAATTATCCACCAGAATAGATGCGGCCGGTTTTTCTGCATGGATTGCACCACTTGAATTTAATGTTTCTGATAGTTCTTTGATAATAAATGTTCCAAATCAATTTACCGCGGATTTCGTTAGCACAACATATTCAAATGTTTTGAATGCGGTCGCAGGCGAATATGGAATGTCGGTAAAAATACGCATCGTATCATGTGCAAACGTAATTCGTAAAACCGCAAATGATAATAATACACAAACATATTCTGCGCCGGTTGTTGAAGATCAAAGAACCGGCGATTTTGATTCATTTATTGTATCTGAAGAAAATGCATTTGTTGTATCGGCATGCAAAAAGATGGCAAAAGGTACCGCAACATTTTCACCCCTGTTTATATACGGGCCGGCGGGTTGCGGAAAAACTATGTTGGCGGGTTGTATAAACGCTGCGTTCGATGGTCGTGTGGTAATGATGTCCGGGGCCCAGTTTGTTGCAGAATTTGCGCGTGCGTTGCATGATAAAACAATTTTTGCGTTCAAAGATTATTGCCGTAACTGTGACACATTCATATTAGATGATGTTCAAAACCTTGCTGGGAAACGCGCGACATGTGAAGAATTTGCACAATTGATTATTGAATTACGTGATGCGGGCAAGAATATTGTTTTGACGGCGAATACGGCGCCTGGTAATTTGTCGGGCATTGAACACAGATTGCAATCATTGTTTGCATCTGGGTTGGTGGTTGATGTTGCGGCACCATCACGTGCGGTTCGCAAGACCATGTTAGTTAACGCAGGGGTCGATACAAAAATTGCGGACACAATCGCGGGTCGTATCAGTTCAGATGGTCATGTGATATCAGGTGTGGTTAATAAAATTCATACCTATATGGAATTGATGGATGGCGCGATTACTGAAAATATTGTTGAAAAATTGTTGGCGGACACGTTAAAGAAATCAAAATCACCAGTTGCGATGGTTCGTTCTATGTGTGAAAAGTTGGGTGTGTCATACGATGCAATTTGTGGAAATGGTCGTGCCCGTGCGTTGGTATTGGCGCGCCAGATGATGATGGTTGTCTTGAAAAAGGTAACAGGGATGTCGTTGTGCGAAATCGGTGCATATGTTGGGGGGCGTGATCATGCGACGGTTATGTATGCAATAGAACGCATCGAAAAATTAAAAGAAAATGATTTGGTTATGTCCGCACAAATTGCCCAATTGGTTGATGAATATAAATAAAAAAAATTCCGATATAAATCGGAAATTTTTTTATTTTGGATGACTTAGTTTATATCGACTAACAAGTTTTTGCCTTTGTGCAATGATACTTTGAATTTCTGGCAGAACGCGACCGTCGATGTGTGTCCAATCATTAGTATGCAGTTCTGTGTCATTTGTTGGATAAAGCGTCAAAACTGGTTGGCCGTTGACATCCATATATTCAATGATTGTGCGGGCGGTAAGACTGCCGATACTATCAGACAAATCTGGATATTCATTAATCATCTTTTTTACCAGACGTTCAGAAAAAAGTTTTGGTACTTCGTCTGTCACATGTTCACCGTTTTTCGTTTCGATTGGTAATATCGTCCCGTTTGGCATAAAATTAAACGGGTGCGTTAATAATTTACCCATATCTATTACATAGGTATTTTTAAAAGGAGTATCTTCATTTGCCATACCAAAACCTCTTTTTACAACAGAGGTAAAATATAAAGTATTTTTTTGGAAAGTCAATGATTACACAAACAAATCTTTTACAAATTGTGCATGTTCAGTAATAAACCGGAAACGGAACTCTGGCTTTTTACCCATCAGTTCAGAAACAATTGTACGTGTTTTTTCGGTGTCTTCGGCACCTTCGTCGGTGCGTGGGGGCAGGTCAACACGAATAAGTCTGCGGGTTTTCGGCGACATTGTCGTTTCTTTTAGCTGATTTGGCATCATTTCGCCAAGCCCTTTGAATCGTGATATTTCGACCTTTTTGCCTTTGTATTTGCCATTGGTTAGCGCGTCCAGCTCTTCGTCGCTGTCCACATATACCGATTCGGTGCCATGGGTTAATTTATAAAGTGGTGGACATGATAGATACAAATGTCCCCCGTAAATTAACTGCGGCATAAATTGATAGAAAAATGCCATAAGTAATGATGCGATATGGCTGCCATCGACATCGGCATCGGTCATGATAATTATTTTCTCGTAACGTAATTTGCCATCGTCCCAATCTTTTGTGGTCCCGGCACCAATGATATCGATCAAATCATTCAATTCACGGTTATTTCCGAACCGTTCATCAGAATTAGATACAACATTTAACACCTTGCCACGCAATGGCATATCGCTTGTGTTGCGCGATCACGCGCCTGTTTTGCGGTTCCGCCCGCCGATTCACCTTCGACGATAAATAATTCGGTTCCCGCAATACCGTGTTTTGAACAGTCCGCCAGTTTTGCAGGCATACGAATACGTTTTGTTGGGGTTTTGCGTGCAACCTCTTTGACCTGTTTAACGCGGATACGTGCATTGGCCAGGTTGATGATAAACTCCAACAATGCGTTTGCAGTTTTTGGATCAGATGCCAAAAACATTTCCCATGGGTCACGCAGAGCATTCTCTGTATACTTTGCGATTTCTGGGTTAGACAGTTTTTCCTTGGTCTGTCCAAGGAACTGAGGCGTTTTATAGAACACAGATACAATTGCCGCAACCGAATCAAATACATCATCACCGATGATATTTGCCGCGGCCTTGTTGTTAACCTTTTCGCCGTATGCCTTAATCCCGCGGGTAATTGCCGATTTAAAACCACTTTCGTGTGTGCCACCGTCAATTGTTGCAATTGTGTTGCAATATGACGCAAAGAATCCATCGTCAGATGCCGCACCATTTTCATCGGTTAAAAATGTTAACGCCCATTCTACGCGACCGCTGTCGTCTGGGAAATCAACGGAACCAGAAA
Organism: Alphaproteobacteria bacterium; assembly: GCA_017618595.1. GTDB lineage: Bacteria > Pseudomonadota > Alphaproteobacteria > Rs-D84 > Rs-D84 > Enterousia. Next base: position 23,375 of record JAFZTZ010000022.1, on the reverse strand, counting down.
ACAGACGTGGCAGAATGCGCGGTTTATCATTTGTCTTTTCTTCCAAGAAATCTGCGACACCGTTCGGATAGTAAAATGTTGTATCAGTTGGAATTTCCATATCGGCGGTCAGCAGTTCTGGTGCGCAATGCCAATCTATCTTTACGCCGCGCGACAAAAACGCCTTGGCACGTGCCATACGATAAATTTTTATTGGTTTAAATACCGCGGATGCGCCAAATATTTCGTCGTCCAATGTGAAACGAATAGATGTTCCATGTGCTTTAGACGCTGCACCGCGTTCCATTTTTGATGTTGGGCGACCACGTGAAAACGTTTGATGCCATTCGTATCCATCACGGGTAATTGTGACATCCATATTTGATGACAGGGCGTTAACAACCGCGCTGCCCACACCGTGCAAACCGCCACTGGTTTTATACACATTATTATTGAACTTTCCGCCCGAATGCAGAGTGGTCAAAATAACCTCTAATGCCGATTTACCGGGATATTTTGGGTGTTCATCAACCGGGATACCACGACCATCATCGGTAATTTCGATTGTTTTTGAATCTATTAGGCGTACAGTTATTTTCTTGGCAAACCCCGCGACTGCTTCGTCAATAGAGTTATCCATAATTTCAACGGGCAGGTGATGCCATGCCTTTTCGTCGGTGCCGCCAATATACATACCCGGACGCAGACGAACGGGTTCCAGACCTTCTAGGACCTGGATATCAGATGCATCGTAAGAATGTGTATTTTTATCAACCATAACGGTATATTATTAGAACATTATTTTATTTTACGCAAGCCCAAAAACATACATTTTGGCGAAAAAATAATAAGAATTCTGTGGGCTTGATTTTGTCAGAAAGTGCATTATATATTTATGCAAGAAATAAATACGGACCGTAAAAATGAATAAAAATCCTTATGAAGTACTTGGGGTGGCGCGTGATGCGTCGGATACTGATATCAAAAAGGCGTATCATAAATTGGTGATGAAATATCACCCTGATAAAAACCCCGGGGATAAAACTGCCGAAGAAAAATTCAAAGAAGTAAACAACGCATTTGACATATTAAAAGACCCGCAAAAGCGCGCTGCGTACGACCGTTATGGTGATGCCGCATTTGCTGGGGGTAATGGCGCATCGGCGGGTATGGGGGGTAATCCATTTGGTAATGGGGCATTCCATTTTGATATGGGCGGCGGTGCCGGAATGGAAGATATCCTGCGCGAAGCGATGCGTGGTTTCGGTTTTGGTGGTTTCGATGGTGGGGGGGCGCGTGGTGCCACCGCGCAGCAACGCGGCCGCGATTTATTGGACGAGGTTGTGATATCGTTGCGTGATGCATATTTTGGTAAAACGCATACGGTTAAATTTTCAAGTAATGTCAAATGTGAAAAATGTAATGGGTATGGAACGGCGGATGGGAAACCTGCACCGACATGCCCGCGTTGTCATGGAACGGGCTATGTCAATGTTCAACGCGGATTTTTCGCGATGCAAACACCGTGTCCCGAATGTAATGGCCTGGGGCACAAGATAGATAAGAAATGTTCAGATTGCGACGGTAGCGGTGTTATACATAAAAACAGAACAATCGATGTTAAAATTCCGGCGGGCATCGAAGATGGCGCGCGGTTGCGTCTTGGCGGTCAGGGCGAAGCAGGTGCAAATGGTGGCCCGGCGGGTGATTTCTATTTAGATGTGCGCATCCGGCCCGATGAAAAGTTTCAGCGCAGCGGTTCAAATTTGATTATGCATGTTGATTTGCCATTTACGACGCTTGCGCTTGGGGGGGATATAGAAATAGAAACAATCGATGATAAAAAATTATCGGTCAAGGTGCCAAGCGGTACCCAGGTTGGTGAAAAACTGCGTGTGCGTGGGCATGGTATGCCAACGGGCCGCGGTTCGTCGTTTGGTGATTTGTATATAGATGTTGGAATTACTATCCCAACGAAATTGACTGAAAAACAGAAAAAGATTCTTGGCGAATTTGCGGAAACCAAAAGTGCCAAAAAGGGTTGGTTTTAAAAAAGGCATGTGTAAAAAAAGCCCGGCAATTTGCCGGGACTTTTTTAATTCATTATTTTATTTTCTTTAATTGATTTGCGAAATCAACCGTGTATTGTGCTGCGGACCAGATACTTGTCGCCAATGCGAACCACAATGAAAATATACCAACGTTGAACAAGATAGATAGTGTGTAAACGAACAGGTTCAGATTTGTAATTGCGCCACCAAGGGATACACTTATCCATAAACAACCCAGAAATGCGATAATGCTAATCATTTGCATTGTTGCCTTAATTTTGCCTGGGGCAAGGCGTGTTTTTGGATGTGCCAATGTTATTTTCTGGGTCCCCATAAATTCACGCAGACCGCTAACATACAATTCACGGGCAATCATGACAATAATTGGAATAATTATAAACCATCTTTGCATTATAAGACACAGCATAATATATGTATTAACAATCAAAAATTTATCGGCGACACTATCCAAAACCAACCCCAATTTTGTGCATGCATTATATTTGCGGGCAAGGTATCCATCAAAGAAATCGCTTAGCGCCGCCAACAAGAATAGAATAAATGTTGCCAGATATTTATCACACATCATTGTCCCGACAATTGCAAAAGATGCAAAAATGCGAAACGATGAAAGAAAATTTACAAAAAATTTCATATCCTTTTCTCCTTTGTTATTTACTTGTAAATTATAACATATACTTAATGAAAATGGTTATATATTTTTTGTGCCGCCGATTTCCCAAGACCCGGGACACGAACCAATGCATTTATATCTGCGTCCATAATCGCACGAACAGAACCAAAATGATTTAATAATAACTTTTTACGTGTTGCGCCGATACCATCTATTTCATCAAGACATGACCCCGTCATAGATTTTGCACGTGTTGTGCGATGGTATGTGATAACAAATCTGTGCGCTTCGTCACGAACATGGCGCAGTAATAAAAATAATTTTGAATCTTTTGGCATGGTGCGATATTCGGTCCCATCTGGCATAATAAAGTGTTCATCACCATTGCGGACTTCGCCTTTGGTGACACCAATGACCGCGATGTTTGGTGCGGTTTCGTGTGCAATATTCCATTGGGCGCGTCCACCATCAACAATTATTAAATCTATGTTTGGATTGTTTTCGATGGCGCGTGATACAAATTCTTGCATCATTGCAATATCATTTCCGGCGCGTGCGCGATCGCGTAATTTAAAATGACGGTACCCACTTTTTATAAAACCATCATGGCCAAATGCTATCATTGCACCAACCGGGTTTGTGCCGAACAAATGTGAATTATCAAATACACCAACATAATTTATTTTTTTGCCGATCCATTTTTCCATTTCTGATACAGTTTCGTTCCAATTTGTGTTATCATAAGATTTTGTTCTATACGGCAGATTTGTTCGTATGCCACGAATAGATGTTTTTGTTAATGCCGCAATTTTATCACGAATTATTCCTGCGTTTTCATAATCCATATTGTCCGATAATTTTTTCATTTGTTCGGATAGTTCGGTAATAATTGGTTCGCTATCGCCTGTTAAAATTCTGCGTGCAAGTTTTACATTTTCATCATAGTCGGGAACCTGCATTGTGCATGGTGCGCTGCATCGTCCAATTTGATACAGCAAACATGGTCGCACGCGATTATTCATAAATGTATCGGTGCAGGTCCGAATGCGACAAACCTTTTGAATCATCTTGATGGTTTCATTAAGGGCCTGAACCGATGGATATGGACCATATACATCACGTTTTTGTGATATTTTGCCACGGAATTTCAAAAGACGTGGAAATTTATGATTTGTTAATGCCAACATTGGGTACATTTTCCCGTCGGTCAGCATAATGTTGTATTTAGGCTTTTCGGTTTTAATCAGTTTTTCTTCCAAAATAAGCGCGTCTGATTCCGTGGGTGTGATTTCCCATTCGACCCGCGTAACCAATGACCGCATAACCTGTTTATGCAATTCCAATTTGGACACGTCCACGTACTGATTCAGCCGGTTGGCAAGATTTTTTGCCTTGCCCACGTACAACAGGGTGCCATCGGCACCATACATACGATATACCCCCGGCGAACTTGGGGCATTAACAATTAAATCGTTGAATTGAATATTCATAGTGATTATGATAGAATAAAAGTATTAAAATAGCAAATAAAGGAAAAACAAATGAAACATGAATCTGGTCGTTCAATGATAGAAATGCTTGGGGTGCTTGCCATTATGGGCGTCATCACGGGCGGTGCAATTCTTTTGATTTCAAGTGCAATGCGTACGCAAAAGCGCAACACGGTAAACGAAGAAGTCATACAGATTGTAATGGGTGTGCGCCAGTTATTGGGCGAATATGATGACTTTTCCAACATAAACAGTTCAACAATATTTAGTGTTATGGGTATGTCTTCCAAGAATCCATATGGTGGGACATATGAATTGTCTGTTGATCCGGCAAATTCGCGTCAATTTGTTGTGTCTGTTACTGGATTGGCCGATGCGGATTGTGAATATTTTGCGACCAAGGCCTGGGCCGATTCGGTTGGATATATGAATTCCGATGGCAAACAAAGTGGTGCAACAGGTATGTGCAATTTGGGCAACGGAAAAAATATTGTGAAAATAACATACGGCGAATAGTCTATGGCGGATACAATTATTGTTTCGCCGGTTGAAGATGGAACACGACTGCTGCGGTGGTTCTTGCGGCATTTCCCGTCGATGCCACAACGCGAATTTTATCGTTTGTGCCGTGGTGGTCAGGTGCGCGTTAATTCTGCGCGGTGCAAGGGTATGGAGATTTTGCACGAAGGGGATGCCGTGCGCATTCCGCCAACAATTAGCAGTTATTTGGTTGCACCAAAAAAAGATGAATCCGGGGAAAAATTTTCGCTAACAGATTTGGAAAAATTGCGCCAAACCATAATTCACAGTGATGATGATATTGTCGTATTTAATAAACCTGCGGGCCTTGCAGTCCAAGGTGGCACGGGTATTCGTAAATCCATAGATAAAATGGCGGCGGCGTTATTTCCGTATGCAAAAATATCATTGGTTCATCGGTTGGATATGGAAACCAGTGGCCTGTTGGTGGTCGCAAAAAATCAACATGCAGCCCAGGTTTTATCGCACGCATTTCAAAATAAAACCGCGCATAAAGAATATTTGGCGCTGTTAAATGGCGATGTTGCCGAATCGCGCGGAACCATAGACAATTATTTATTAAAGGGCCGTGTATTTGATGCGCCAACACGTGAAAATGGAACGGGCGCGCGGCCACATCATGCGGTTACAGAATATCGCGTATTGTCGCGTGCATCGGGTATGCTGACATGGGTGTTGTTTATGCCAAAGACCGGGCGCACACACCAATTGCGTATGCATAGCGCGTTTTGTTTGGGCGCACCAATAGTTGGTGATGATTTATATGGTCGTGGTAAAGAAATGGATCCAGGGTTGCAATCTGTTTTGGCAACAAACAATTTGTTTTTGTTTGCGTACAAGATTACAATCCAACATCCGTCAACAGGGAAAATTGTAACTTTCCGTGCACCAGTACCAGAATTTATGAAGCCGGTGATGCACTTGTTGGAATTGCAATTACCATAAAGTAAGGATAAAAACATGAGGCGTATGACACGCAGAACAAAATTTTTAATTATTGCACGCGCAATCTTTTTGTTCTTTGCGGTGTCTGTTGTTGCGGTTGTTGTTGCGTTATCCAAAATAGATACAAATAGTTTACGTGAAAATATACTTGGTATATTGCGCAGTTCTACGGGAATGCCAGTTGAAATCGCGGGTGATGTTTCGTGGAAACTGTCATTGCGGCCCCATGTGGTTATTAATAAAATTACGGTTCCAAATGCACCGGGTGAAAAGCACAAAAATTTATTTGAGGCAGATACATTAGAGGTAAGATTAAATTTATTATCTTTGTTTAGAAACAGACCAACAATTCAACATGTTCGTATCAAGAACGGTAAATTATTTTGGAATGATAATATAAATGCGGAAAATAATAAAGATGATAAAAACACCGATACGGCGGAATCTGCGGCACAGGGCGAGATACAAAAAACAGAATATCCATTTATGGATCCCGGGCTTGGGGGTATAGATGTTGTTAATTTTGAAATAAATGTCGATGATGAAAAATATTTTTTACCACGTGTAAATATTAGGGCAGGGAACTTTGAAAAGAATCGTGAATACAGGGGATGGATAAAATTAAAAAAGAATGTTATTCCGTTTATATTGTCGTTTGATAAATATAATGCGGAACGAAAAGTGTATCCGGTAAAATTTGCTTTTTCATCCGAAGGGGATACATTGATTGCAAATATTGCATTAGAAGGGACCAGTAAAATACCAATTGATTTTATCATCAAAGGTGATATTCCGGATGTACGTCCAATAGGTGATATGTTAAATATTGAATTGCCTAAAATGCCGGAAATTAAAGTAAATATCTCAGGCGGTTTGGGACATAGCAAGGTAACAGTACATAAATCTTCGATTTCTGTTCGGGGCAGCGATATTAATTTTTCGGGTGCATTGGATTGGTCAAAAAAACGTTTAAACATGACTGCAAATATTAGTTCCAAAAAAATAAATTTGATGGAATTGTTCCCCGAAATATATGGCAGCACACCACATTTGGGAAAATACAAACCGAATGTATTCAAAGATATGCCGCTGTATGGAAAGTATTTGCATGACACAAATGCGGTCGTAAATGTCGATGTCGGTCAAATGATTGTCTATCGCAAATTATCATTAAACAAGATGAAGGTTAATGCCAGTGTTCGTGATGCTGTGTTGCGCATAGATGCAAATGTTGGTTTCGCAGATGGAAATGTCACCGCGGCGATAAATGGTGATATAGATGCCGATGGTCGTATTAATCTGGAAATGGGCGGTGTTGGTCGTGGCATGGTTATGGGAACATTGCTGGAACAAATAAACACAAATGATTTTATATCAGAATTGCCAATTGATTTTGAAATGTATGTTCGTGCATCAGGAACAAATATGTCCGAAGTTATGCATACAATAAATGGACCGGTGCGGGTGTATTCTGCGGCGGGTGGATACGCGCATTCTGATTTGGTGGCGTATATGTATGGGACAGATTTCTTGACCAGTTTACAACAAAATATTCACGATTTGTTCGCGTCCAAGAAAAAGTACGACCAAATGAAAATTCATTGTTTGGCGACAAATCTGAAATTGCGTAATGGGCTGATTGAAACGCAAAACGGTGTCGCGGTGGAAACGAACGCGATAAATGTTATGCTGGATGGCAATTTAGATTTAGGACGTGAAAAGATGAGTATGTCTTTGACGACGATACCGGTGCGCGGATTAAAATTATCTATTACTGGAAATGTTGTTAACACGATAACGATAAGCGGTAATTTGGCCGAACCCGATATTAAAATTAGTGGCGCCGCCGTCGCCGGCAAGGCGTTATCTGCAACGGGTCTGGGGTTATTACTTGCACCGTTTACCGGTGGTTTGGGTTTGGTTGCGGGTGCAGGTGTTGGATTATTGGCGGGGGATTTGTTGGAAAACTGGCTGGCCGACGAGCATCCCTGTAAAACCGCATTGAAAAAGGGCGCACCGGCCCGGCGTAATGACCCAGAATGGCTTGATGAATCGGCCTTGGATTTGGCAAATGGGGTTATAAAACCTGATTCTGCGGGTGTTTCAAATAAATAACAAATTCTATTCTTTTACTCTTGCACCGAATCGGCATTTTTTGGTAAAATTGACCGTAAGAATGTAGGAACCGACATAAATAAACAGGAGCATAAAATGGAATTTTCGGTATTTCGTCAGGTTTTAATCCGGGCACTTGGACATATGCAGTCCATTGTTGAGAAGCGCGCAACGTTGCCAATTTTGATGAATGTTAAATTGGAAGTTGCAGATGATTTGATCCTTTCTGCGACAAATGTTGATTTGGAATTGGTTGAACATGTCGCGGCGGATGTCACGCTTGGGGGCAAAATAACTGTTCCGGTACAAATGTTGTATGATATCGTGCGCAAATTGCCAGATGATGCAGAAATATCGTTCAAACAATCTGGTGATTCATTGGTCGTTTCCAGTAACCGCGCTGTATTTCATTTGCCAACATTGCCGGCGGAAAATTTCCCGGCCATGGCGGGCAGTAATTTAACAACAAAGTTTCAAATGACAACGGGTGATTTGGCGCACCTGATTAACCAAACAAAGTTTGCAATTCCAACGGATGATGTTCGTTATCATTTGGGCGGAATTTATTTCCACATTGCAAATGACGATGGTTCAAATAAATTGACCGCGGTTGCAACGGACGCGCAACGTATGGCGCTGTGTGCGATGGATGCACCGGCGGGATCTGCAGAAATGCCATCTGTGATTTTGCCACGTCGTGTAATTGGTGAATTGTCCAAATTGTTGGAAGACGCAACCGTTGATGATGTGAATATTGAATTGTCTGATACCAAGGCACGCTTTACCATTGGTGCCGCAATGTTGACCAGCAAATTGGTCGATGCGCAGTATCCAAACTATCGCGTTGTTATTCCAAAGGGTAACGACAAGATCGCGATTATGGACAGAAAGCAATTCTTAAGTGCGGTTGATTTGGTTTCGGTTGCCAGTATCGACAAAACAAAATCTGTTCAGTTGACGTTCTCGATGAACAAATTGGTTGTCAATGCGTCCAGCCAAGATGCCGGAACTGCAACCCAAGAATTAGACATTGAATACAATGGCGATGCGTCATTTACGGTTACATTTAATGTAAAGTTCTTGATGGATGTTGCAGGCCAGGTCGAAGGCGAAAAATTCCAGATGGAAATGCAAGACCCATTATCGCCAACGATTATTCAGTCAACCAACAAAGATACAGACGCGTTGTTCATTTTGATGCCAATGCGTATGTAAGTGGTTATGAAATAGTGTATAAGTTGTTAATGAAAACGGTCGCAAATGCGACCGTTTTTGTTTGTTGTATATCTTTTCTTATGGACAGGTTTCTAACCTATCAAGGACTTTGCGGACGTCATCGTTTATTGAAACGGTGATTTGGCGTTTCAGGCCATCGGTATATGTCCACAGGAATGGTGATGACGCAAATTCCGGTGATGCATTCCATGCATCAACAAATGGTGCAAGCATATTACGGAACCATTCGCGACGACGACACAGGCATCCATCACGAACATCGGAAATAACCGATGCAGTTACGGTTTCTGGATACATTTCGTCCAATTCGGCATCTGTTGTCATTAAACAACGATTACCGATATTATAAAAATTCGCGTCGTCCGACATATATTTATATATCAAACCATCAGACGCACCCGCGCGGCGCAGTTGATACACCATACCTTCGGTGCAGCATGCGTTTGTTGTGCGCATTAACATTTTATAGCGTTCAATTAGTGGTGCCGCCGCAACAGAATTTGCATCGATGTTTCCGGTGCAATTTATTTCAGACAGAAAATCAAACATTTTATCATTGCGGATTTTCGGACTGCGTGGTGCAACGGTTTCACGAATAATTGGTTTGCTGCGCCAGATGTCACATTCCATTTCTGTTTCAAATGGGCATCCATCATTAAAATCAATTGCGGTTTGATTTATTTCGGTTTTATCATCTTGTTTGCCTGCGATGGCAACAATTGCATCAACCAGACTGTGTGATTCAATGGTTGGAATGTCTGATTCACAATCTGAACAGGCGGGCGTTATTTCTTCGACAAGATATAATTCATCATCAAAATCGCATTCATCGTCAATGCAATCTGATGCGTGCGCCGCAACCATTCCACAAATGCAAATCATGGATGATAAAAATAAAACTTTCGCTTTCATAATATAGAATTGTATCATAAAAAGCGCATATTTAAAACATAAAATTGTTTTTATGTTGATATTTTTCCTATTTTTGATTAAATTTAAATTCGTGAATATATTCACATTTGTCACACAGTAAAGAAAGGAAGAAAATATGACCAAATTTTTAAAAACCGTTGGGGTCTGTTTCACAGGTGCATTGATGGCAACGTCTGTTTTGGCGGAAAGTTCTAATTCTTTCCCGACAGGGATGCAAATTGGTGTCGGGTTGTCCGCGACATCGGGATTAAATGGTTTTGTCGGATATGCGAACAAAAATTTTGATTCTTTTTGGTGGAAACGTTTAGGGGTGCGTTTTGATTTCGCATCAACATCACCAATAAAGTCACAAGTAAATTCATTGGTTGAAAAATATGTCGGCGATGAAGATATTGAAATTGGTGATGAATTAAAAATTGCCACACCAACAATCAAGGCAAAACATGTCGCCGCAATGATCGATATCTATCCATTTGGAAATACATGGTTCCTTGGGGGATGGCGTTTGACCGGTGGTTATTACAAGGGGAATATCGAAGCGAATTCTTTGGTGACAAGTACTTCGTTGCCGGGTGGTGAATATGAATTTGAATTGGGTGGCAACCAATACAAATATGTCGGCGCGATGCAGGGCAAGGCGAAAATTGACTGGAAATATTCGGGACCATACGCCGGAACAGGTTTTGATTTAGGATTGTTCGCGGGAATCAAAATATACCTGGATGCCGGTGTTGTGTTTACCAGCAAAAAGGCAGAATTAGATTTAGATATCCCAGTTGAAGGGTTGAAACAATGGGACGGTTCAACGTGGGTTAGTGTGAATACCCCGGCATTAGAGGCCGCATTGGAAACCGCGAAACAACAAGAATTGGATGATGCACAAAAAGAAATTGATAAAATCAAATTCTATCCAATCGTTAAACTTGGGTTTATGTATCGGTTCTAAGAAAAATAAAAAGTGCGCCTGTGTGGCGCATTTTTTATGCAAAAAAACTTGCGTTTGGCCGAACTTTTTTATACCCTATGCGTGTTAAAAATAATCAAAAGGATAAAAAATGGCATCAGTTACAGCAAATGATATGCGTGTCGGTTGGGTTATTTCCCATAACGGTCGTCGCTATACAGTTACTTCTATTACCAAGGTAAAACCGGGCAAGGGCGGTGCATTCGTTCAGGCCGACCTGCGCGATATTGATTCTGGAAACAAGGGTGGTGATCGTTGGCGCGCTGAAGACAAAGTTGAAAAATTGATGGTCGAAGATGTGGAATGCCAATATTTGTATTCTGATGGTACAGATGCGTATTTCATGAACCTTAATGATTATGAACAATTCACAATGCCGTTGGATTCACTGGGGGAACAGGTTAAATTCTTGGCACCAGAAATGAATGTCCGCACCAATTATGTCGAAGGTCAACCGGTTTCGGTTACTTTGCCCAAGACCGTTGTTGCAACCATCGTAGAAACAGAACCGGCATTAAAAGGCCAGACCGCAACAGGCAGTGGGGGCAAGCCGGCAATTTTGGATAACGGTGTACGTGTTCAGGTTCCTGTATTTATTGAACAAGGCGAAAAAATTGTCGTTAATACAGAAACATTGGAATATGTTGAACGTGCAAAATAGTTATTAGTGGCAAATGTCAGTTATTAGGAAAAACGGTCGCAGATATGCGGCCGTTTTTGTGTGTTTTAAAGGCAGATTTTTATTGACAATAAATATTTTTTGTGTTAATTATTTGGGCGAAGAGGTTAAATAATGAAACCGTTTATAAAGCGTTTTGTGGACAAGGTTCGGGCGCGTAGTCAGAAAAAAAATGCGGCGTTGCCTGGGGCCAGAGCCAAAAATCTTGAAGAATTGCGTAAATATGCCGAAGAATTATACGCATTTGTTTGCAATTCTGTTGCTGATATTACCAATATGATGGATGATGCCGGACTTGATAGATTGATTGATGATAATGAAAACCTTATCCCAGAAGTCGACAAATATCCAGAATTAAAAAAACTGTATCTTGAACGCGCAAGTAAGAAAAAAGAATTAGAACAAATATTATATGCGCATCCAGAAATGTGGAAATCAATCGAAGATGATGCATGTATGTATTATGACTTTGATGATATACGTCAAAAGATTACAGCAATTCGGGATGCAGATGGAAAGTATATTGAAGAATTGGCACAAAAATTTAAACCCTTGAAAGATAAGTTTGGGCTGTTGAACCCAAATACTCTTTTTCGGGACAAAGACGCTGAATTGGAGACCACTATTGACGAAGCAACGGCCAATTTGATGAATGAATATTTTTATTTGTTCTATTTATATTTTGATGCGTTGGCCACCATGGGTGATAAACAAGATAAAGTTTTATGGGATGCGGTGCCACAGGTTATCAAAGATAACTATGTTCAATTTGTAAATGATAAAATGGTTCAAATATTGGCATCGGATGATAGGTTGACGGAATGTGTTAAAAATTTTGATGCAAACGAAACCGATCCGGACGCACATGAACGTTTTATACGATTACTGGAAAAACGGTTAAATGCGGATGTGTTTGACAAGGCCGATAAACCATTGTCTATCAATTTGGTTTTAAATAAACAGAAAATTGGCGTGGGTGGTGTATGCATGTCAGATACGGGTACGGTTGATTTGAATACAGCATATTGGGGTGGAAGAAATCCAAGTGTAGATAGTATAATTGGAACCATTAAGCATGAAGTATTTGGGCATTATGCAAATACCAATTTTTCTTCATTGGGGCTGTATGGCAAACTTATGAAAGATTTTATGCATGATATTCAAAAATGTACTCATGCTGGATTGACTGCGGCGATGGATGCCAGGGTTGTAGAAGCCGTATCGCCGTTGCTGAAACAACATTATGTTATAGATATGCCATCTGAAAGTATTAGTAAAAATTTGCAAAATCAAGGATGGAATTTGTATTCCAGTATGGTGCAGGACGATTTTGATTTGTATCAAAATACGTTTGAAGAACGGTCGGCATGGCTGTTGACACCAACGCATGATATAATTGGACAAATCGACAGATATCGTGCATCGCACGGGTTGACACCAATAGAAAAATCAAGATAGTTGTTATGCCAACTTGTTGGCAGAACCCATGATGTTTGTTATTTCGTCAATGGTGTTATCATATACCGCCTGCATCGCAAGGCCAAGATATTCGCGTGGATTAAATTTGTCGGGGGCATCGCGCAGGTTTTTGCGGATGGCCGCCGTGAACGCAAGGCGGGAATCACTGTCCACATTTATTTTACATATATTTGTTGTGGTGGCGCGCTGCAATTGTGCGGTTGGAATGCCGTGTGCGTTTTTGATGTCGCCACCATTTTCGTTTATGATTTGAACAATTTGCGATGGAATAGACGATGCGCCGTGCAGGACAAGCGGAAAATCTGGAACTGCGGCCATAATCTTGTCCAAAATATCAAAACGTAATTCCTGGGTTGGCGATTTCATTTTATATGCACCATGGCTGGTCCCAATTGCGACCGCCAATGAATCAACCCCAGAAATTGCAACAAATTCAGCGACATCCGATGGGTTGGTGTAAAGTTCATTGTCGGAAAAAGTATTTTCGTCTTCGCGACCGCGCAGGGTGCCAAGTTCGGCTTCGGTCGTGACACCATGTTCGTGTGCGTATTTTGCAACACGCGCCGACATGGCTATATTTTCATCTAATGGTAAATTGCTGGCGTCTATCATGACGCTGGAAAAACCTAAATCTATGGCATGGGCGCACGTTTCAAATGAATGCCCGTGATCCAAATGTAATGCAACGCGTTCATTTGGGGTAATGTGGGCGGCACCAATTATTGCCATCAGTACATCGTCGCCCATATATTCCAGGGCGGATTCCGATACGGCCAAAATAATCGGGCTGTGTGTGTGTCGGGCGGCACCCAAAACGGCGGACAGGGTTTCAATATTATAGAAATTGAACGCCCCAATGGCATAATGATGCGCCAGTGCATCACTAAACATATCGGTTGTATTAACCAGACCGTATTTCTGATATTTCATAGAAAATCCCCCTCCGCGTGACTCTGATAAGCTAATTATAGCATATTTTTTGTTAATTCTGTATGATTTTATCCATATGAAAAAAAGATACAAAATAGTTGACTAGCGAAAATTTTGTGCGAAAATATGACAGAACGAATCGGGAGTGGTTCAGAGAGTAAACATATAAAAGGATAATGCGATGAAAAAAATTTTGGCTTCTGTGTTTGCGTTGACAGTATTGGCTGGCTGCACATACTATGACTATTACAAGGGCGGTGTTCGCTATACCCAAGATGGTGAAGATTGTGTATATCATATGGATGAATATGCACGTCATTATTCCGAAAGTATCCGTGGCATAGACGGCAGCAACCGTGTTGTATACAAGAACACACGTTGTGCAGATTTGTTTGCACGTGACAATGCGGGTCGTATGGAACGCAATGATCGTAAAATTTTGACCCCAGTTGCCGTTGAAACAACATCTTGCAAAAAATGTTCATCGGGATGTGGTGCGGAAATGGTTCCTGTAACACGTCGTTTTTATACAATTTCTGGCAAATAATAATATTTGACTTTTATGGAAGGCACCACCAAATTTGGTGGTGCTTTTTTATTTGAAACCCGTATTAATTTGTGATAGAATTATATAGACAAGGAGATAAATTATGAAAAAGATTTCAAGATATTTTTTGATGGCAACTGTTTCGTTGTCTATGTTTGCCCAAAATGCATTTGCAGAAGAACAAACGGGTATTTGCAAATTGATAAGTGAACTTGCGCCAGTTATTAGAACGTTGCGTATACTTGCCTTCTTGGGCGCGGCGTTTGTTTTGATGGATTGGGCGTGGGGCTTTATCAAAGAAGGTAAGGTTGAAAAAGAAGTTCTGAAGGACAAGGGTATTGGTATGTTCGTCGGGTTCTTCCTGTTGTTCGGTGTCGGTCTTATCTTGACATTTGTTGCGTCAACCGGTGGCCAAGATTATCTTGGTTGTGTCAAAACCGCGTTCGCGACAAAGGCATCGTAATAAAAGATAGTGATTTAAATAGGCGCCATTGCGGCGCCTATTTTTTTATCTGATTCTTTTATTTATGTAATTTTTGGCAAAATCTGTTTCACGTTCTTTTTGCCAATGTTCAATGGTTTTTACACCGAACCTGCTAAGGTTGCCAAGTGTGCTGGTGTCATGACAAGAAAAGTCAATGCATAAACTTTTAATTGCATTGTATGTGATGTTGCTTAGGTATTCATAGTTGTGCTGGTTTGGGTTTTCATCCCATTGTTCAATAATTTTTTTCATCGCGTCAATATACGCACTAAGTAATCGCACGTTCATGTAATCTTGCAAGTTTACACGACTTGGGTCTGCAAGTATTTTAGGTTTTGGATTTGCGATGTTCGGAAGTAATTGATATGTTTTAACTAAATCTTGTTTTGTTTTGCCATAAAATAACCACCCCATTTTTTGATGGTTAAATTCGGCGAAGTGTCTTGGGGCGGCGCCCAATGAATAAAAGATGCCATCCAATTGTTTTGTTAACTCTTTACTTTGGGCACGCAGTACCAGACGTTCGGTCTGGTTGACCTTTTTGGAAATATATTCTATTGGTTGTTTTGGATTAAGAAAATATTCTTGGAAAAATGTGGTTGGTGTCTTTTTACCGATTTCTTTGACCAGTGCCCATGCGGCATAACGTGTTAATTCTATGTCAGATTTTTCGTCATTATAATAAATATGGTTTTGTGATAGGTTTTTTGCAAATGGCTTTGGCGTGTTTTGGCTAAGTGCGATTTCTAATGTTAATGGGGCGGAATAATATTCTCTGTCGGCGGGTTGAATGATATCCAATAAATCGCTTAACATCCAATATTCGTTTGCGCGCACAATATATTTTCCATTTGGAACCAAATCTGGCCACAATGATAATTCGTGTTGAAAACGGTAATCGTGACGGGCGCCATTAAGATTACGAAATTCTTTGGCGTTTGGATAGATACTCATGTGAAGTCCTTTTGGTTATTGGTTGCCGGAATCGTCCGTATGCGCGATAGAATATAAAACAGATGAGATGAGTGATTGATAGGGCACATGTTGTGCGGCGGCCAATTCTTTTAATCGATCCAGGACGGGACGTGGAATACGCATATTTATAACCGCGTCCGATTTATTAAATGCGCGATACGCTGCATATTCACGTAATAGTGATTCAATGTTCATTACAAAAAGTTGCTGCATAACATTTGGCATTTTCGACCCCTATACATTGTTCAACACAACCGTCTTTACAACCCACTATACCATTGTATTTACACTTGTCAATACAAATGTCTAGACCGCTGTGTTTACTGTGGTATTTACGGTTGTGTTGTATTTTGTGTTACGAAAATCGTGGCAATTTTTTTGTAAATTTTGGGCGACGGATATAAAAATTTATGTTGGTAAAAATGCGTTTGTTTTTATCTTGGCTTGCACTTTGTTTGGCGATAATATAAAATGCAATTCGTAAAGGATAAAAGGAAAGGTGTTTTTATGATAAAAAAGATTCTTTGTTCGTTATTTATTGTATGTGGTTTATTTGTAACGCGCGCGCACGCGGAATTGAAAGTTGATATTGTTGCCGGAACAACCGAACCAATTTCTGTTGCGGTTCAAAAAATAGAATTGGGATCGGGGGCGTCATCATCTGATGCGGCGACAATACGAAAAATCGTGGAAGAAAATTTAAAGCGCACCGGGTTGTTCCATATTGTAAATCATAATGCGTTTCCTGAATATGTGAAATTGGATGCAATGCCGGACTTTAAATTATGGACCGCGGTCAAGACCCAGGTGCTTGTCCAGGCAAAACTTAGCAAGACCGAAGATAAAAAATATCAATTGGATTTCTTTGTTTGGGATATTCCGGGTAAAGAACAGATAGAAGCGCAAAGTTTGGTCGCATCAAAAAAGTCCGTTCGCCGTTTGGGGCATATTATGTCGGATGCTATCTATGAACGCCTGACCGGCGAGGTTGGTTATTTTGATACCCAAATCGTATTTATTGCGGAAACAGGTCCCGTGGATAAACGTGTAAAGCGTATGGCGATTATGGACCAAGATGGTTATGGCCTGCGTTATCTGTCGGATGCCAAAACATTTGTTATGTCGCCGCATTTTTCACCCAATATGCAATCGGTTGTGTTCCTGTCATATTATGATGATGATCCAATGGTTTGGGTTTTGAATTTGGATACCGGCGAACAACGCAGATTAGGCAGTTTCGGTGGAATGAATTTTGCACCACGCTTTTCGCCGGATGGAACGCGTGCCGCATTGTCGTTGGTTAAGAACGGTATTACACATATATATGAATACAACATTGAAACAAATGAATTTAGACAATTGACCAAGGGCGATTCTATTAACACCAGTCCGTCTTATTCACCTGATGGTCGTAAAATTGCGTTTAATTCCGATCGCAGCGGCAGCCAGCAGATTCATATCCTGGATTTAGATACGGGCAAAATAGAACGTATCACATATGGGGCAGGGCGCTATGCCACGCCAGCATGGTCCCCAGATGGACAATTCATCGCATTTACCAAGATGGCAGATGATACATTCTATGTTGGGATAATGGATGAAAACGGTAAAAACGAAAAAATCTTGGCGGGTGGTTGGTTTATGGAGGCGCCATCTTGGGCACCTGGTTCACGTCGGTTGGTATATTATGAAACGGAACGTGCTAGTGACGATATTGAACGCATGAGCCATATTCGCAGCGTTGATATTACCGGCCAAAATCTGTACGACATTGAATTGCCAGATGGTATAAACGGTGTTGAACCAACATGGTCGCCAAGGTTGCCGTAATGAAGTATTTAACGGCCGCCGTTTGTTCGATGTTTTTCACATCTTTCGCAATGGCGGTGCCGGCGCGCGTCGGCCATATCATAGATGGCGATACTTTTTCCGGTGTGGTAAAGTTAGAAGGCGATATTGAAATTTCTGTTCGGGTTCGTTTACGCAATGTTGATACGCCCGAAATAAACGGTGAATGTGAATACGAAAAGACCAAGGCGCAACAGGCGCGTGCGCGCTTGGGTGAAATAATTCCCGTTGGCACAATGGTCGAATTAACCAATATCAAAGATGATAAATATCTGGGGCGAATAGATGCCAATGTGTTTGATAGCCGTGGGCGCGATGTTGGAAATGTCCTTGTACGCGAAGGGTTGGGTCGCAAGTATAATGGTGGTCGCCGCGATAAATGGTGTAATATTAAATAATGTTATGCGCTATGGCGATTTATGGCCGCACCAATTTCTTCTAATGATGATGTAGATGCAATTATTGGTTCAAAGTGCATCGTTGCAGTTCCCGATTTCATACGGCCACGTTTTGGCCAATAAATTCCGGCATCCGTTCCAACCGGAATAATCGGCAATTTTAATGTCTGGGCCAAGAACATCAAACCACGACGCAATGGAACTGGGTGGCCGGGTTTAACACGCGTTCCTTCGGGAAAGATGATAAGTGTTTGGCCGTTCATAATTTTATTTGCAACCTCGGCGGTCAATTTTTTCATATTTGTTGCGCCACGTTCGCGGTTTACCGGTTGCATTCCCATGCGCCAAAATGCCCAACCATATATTGGAATCCATAACAATTCACGTTTTAATATGAAAAATGGATTTTGAATGTTGGTAACAAGTATTGCGACTTCTAAGATAGACATATGTTTGGATGCAATAATCGCCTTGCCATCATATCTAATATTATCATTCGGTGTTACGGGAATACCGTTTTCTTCGACTGGTGGATAGAATATCTTATACTTTATTCCACAAATTACCCGCGCCAAAAATAATACGCCCATTGCATCCAGTATAATTAACTTGCTGGTTAATTTTTTTGATACCAACCCAATCAGCAATAATGGCGACCACGCGGCAAAATATAGAAACAAAATTATTTTGAATATTATTGTACGAAACATCTGTATACCTTTATATTATCTATATAAAAAATGTGGGCTTTCTTTGATGCCAAGCATTGTGGCAATGTATTTTACATATTCAATAAACCAACGTTCCAAACGGCGTGATGGTGGCATATTGGAGAGTGCAACCGGACACGCAACAATTGTGGCCGCCGGCAGTTCAGATTGAACCAGATATTTTGCGCGGCGTATGTGATCTTCGGTTGTAATCAAAACGATTCGATCCAAACCAGATTTTTCCGCAATATTGCGTATCGCCACCGCATTTTGATATGTTGATTTTGATTCTGATTCTATTGTCGCGCGATTCGTATTCTTGTATTGGGATTCCGCACCGGCACCGATTATATACAGGTCTGCATCCGGATATTTTTCAATTTGTTTCATTGCAAATGGAATACGCCGAAAATCACCGGTCAAAACAAAAATGCTGTCGTTTTGCAATATAAAACCACAATCATTTGGACGTGTCAATTTGAATGCAATGCCCCCAACCACAAACAGACAAATCAACCAAAAAGATGGATGGAATAACTTCATTGTTCTTGATTCAGTATCTTAATAGTTGTCCGTTTCGTTATAAATATTGCAAATAATACAATTGCAATTGGCACACAGCATAACACCAACCAACCGCCACCCGATATTCCAATTGTTGCCATTAAACCGACACGTGCGGAATGTGCAACACCAATTATTGCAAGTATGATTGGAATCGCGACGATAAATCCAACGCTGCACGCGACCATACAGATTTTTGCAACGATAATTTGCATCTGGTGCGCGACGAATGAATCGCTGGCCCCGATTTGATTTAAGATTTCTAATTCCCGTTTATGCAGAACGGCGATATTACGCGCAATGAACGAAATACAAATACCAATAGTTGCGATAATAATCGCCAACACAACCGACAAAATGCCGACCATTTTCCAACCCGCAGAAATCGATGGGCGCAGGGCATCTTGGTGTGTGACGAATCGGCCATATGGTTTGATTTGTTCGCGAATCGGTTTCATATCTGATTCGGTTTTAAATTTAACCTCGTACATTTTGGGCAGATATTTTTCCAAAACGCTGCTGCCGCCGGAAATCCATGGCTGCATCAGTTTTACCATTTCATTATTTGATATTTCGCGCGATTCGGTAAATTTGTCGCCATTGGATTTGATAATTTTTTCAACCGCGCTGGCATTATCATTGCCGGTAACCTGAACAGTCGCATATAAATCCCATTGACGATTCCATCGCGTAACACCGGTTCCAATTGCGATGGAAATTCCCAATGCCATCACGGCCAAGAAAGTCATAATTCCCATCACCGCCGTCATAAAGACAGACTGTTCACGAAACAAAGAAAATACAATTGGTTTTTTCATTACTATTTACTTCCAATATCTTTAAATTGTTTGGCCAGTTCCGCAAAGTAATCATCATCGGCGCTGGTACGGTTTTTCTTGGGTGCGGGTGCCTTTTGCCCGATGAAATTCAGTTTATGATTTTCCACGTGCATAATTGGGAACTTGTACGTTTCGATCAGTTTTGAATTATGTGTCGCCAAAATAATAGTTGTCCCAAACATTTTATTCATTTGGATAAACAGTTCCATCAAACGTGACGCATTTTCATCGTCCAGATTTCCAGTTGGTTCGTCCGCCAACATAATTGCCGGCTGCAAAATAATTGCGCGCGCCACCGAAACGCGTTGCTGTTGTCCCCCCGAAAGTGTTAATGGGTTCACATTTGCATATTTCCCCAAACCGACCCAGTCCAAAGTTTTCGTAACCAATTTTTTAATTTTATCTTCGGCAACGCCACGCACGCGCAGGGGCAACGCGACATTATCAAACACCGAAATATGCGATAGTAACGAATAGGATTGAAATACTATTGCCATTTTATGACGAATCGCCGTAATTTCATCGTGCGACATACCGTTTGTGACCTGGCCGAATAATTTTATCGTTCCACGACATGGCTTGTGCAGCTGGTAAATAAGGCGCAACAGCGTCGTTTTACCCGCGCCCGATGCGCCCGATAAAAAGTAAAAAGACCCCGCACTAATATTAAAAGACACGTCGGTCAAAATATCCGGATTATTGTCGTAACGCGCGCCCACATTGGCGAAAGATATGATTGTATTGTCTTCCATACGGGTCAGTTTAGTAAAAAAAATAAAACGGGTCAATTATTTTGAATTGCAATTTGCAAGGGGGGTAAAAATGTGGTATAATATGTGTATCAAAATAAACAGGAGAAAACATGAAAAAGTTATTGGTTGGAATAAGTGCATTATTGGTTGCAACGGGCGTTGGATTTGCGTCTGACTGTACCAGCGGTGGCAAAAAATGCGGGTGCAAGCCGAAAAAATATCGCGTTATATATGTGACGGCGCACAACCCGGAAACCATGTATGACAACAGCATGTTTGAAACCCAAGAAGTTGGGCCTGAATACCGTATGGTTCCAATAGAACGCAGCGCCGCGATGCATGATCGTCGTGCATCGTTCGAAGAAGATGAAAAATATTATAATGATTATAGCGAAGCATACGACGACCAATTCGAAGAAGAACCCACACCGGTCGCAACGACACACAGCGATATGGCGGGCGGATATATCGGTGGCCGTATCGGTGTTGATTTGGTTTCTTGGAAAAACAGATACAAGGCGACACCAATTACCGCGGCGGCAGATTTGGGTTCGGATCATGATGAGTATTTTATGAGACCGGTATTGGGTGGCGACATATTTGTTGGTTTGCATTTGAACCCGGCGGTTCGTGTTGATATCGAAGCCGGTTATATCAGCCAATTTGATGATTCCGACAATGGTTTTACATTTAAATTGTCTGCGCCATATGCGACATTGAATGCATATTATGATTTCATAACTGGATTTTACCTTGGTGTTGGTGCCGGTATGGCATTCCCCAAGGCATCTATGGACTGGATACAATTCATACCAGGTACCAGCACCGAACGTCAAACATCATTTATGGGTGCGTTGATGGGTGGTTGGACACGTTATTTGTCTGATCGCGTGGTGTTGGATTTGCGTGCGCGCATCGCCGGGTTCGAAGGACCAAAGTGGGAACGTGGCGTTACAGGGTTCGGCACATTGGAATCCGTAGAAATCAAAACAGGATATATCGTAGATACATCGTTTAAGGTTGGTCTGCGTTTTGAATTCTAAAAAAAAAGTTAAAAAAATTTGAAAAACAATTTTTAGAATGGGAAAAAATGTGATATAATATCACAGAGTAGGGAAGAAAAGAGATGAGAGAGGGAATAAGAACTTCATTGGTTGCAATAGTATGTGCGGTGGCGGTTTCCGGCGCGGTACATGCGGCGGCATCGGTTCGTAATGTTGGTGGAACGGGGTCATATTCATCCGCGACATCGGCGGCCCAGGGTGCGACGAATACATCGCGTGCGGGTTCATTACGTGCCACCGGCAGTTATGTTCGCCCATCGGCAACTGTGTCGGGTGCAACAAAGGCGGCAACCGGTACAGCAAAAACATCAACATCATCTCGTTCTGGATCCGGCCAGCGTTTATCCATTGGTAAATATGTTGGCGCACCAAAATCGATTAGTCAGTCCGGTGGTGCGGCCGGTGGTTCCGATACAATTCGCGAAGACAGAATTGAAAATATCGAACATCAAATTGAACAGTTAGAGGCCGAAAAGCAGGTCATCCTGAAAGATACACGTTATATCACAATTAGTAATGACGAAGTTTCATTAAATACCGATAACCTTATTGCCGATTTGGAATTACGTCCGGGTGCGGATGGTCGTCCGGTTGAATTGAATGCGGATAATGATACGGGCATCAAATGGCGTTATGTTGCGCGTGATGGCGAAGCCCAAGAGGCATGGCGTGATTTGGTTTCATGGGATGTTATTCAACGTCATGTTGATTTCGGCGATGTGAACAGTTATATCAATACCAAGGTTGATAATATCCAAACGCAATTGGATACCATTGCGGGCGATATCAGCACGATTAACAATGATATCAGCACGATTAACGAAACGTTAACGGATAAACAATCGCAGATTGATAATATCAACAGCAGTATCAGCACAATTAACACGAATATGGAAACGAAACTGGATAAAAACCAGGGTACCGGCGCATCGGGCAAGGTTATGATGGTTGACGCGACGGGTCATATAACCCCGGGTAATGTCGTATATTCCACATCCGAAGTTGATCAGTTATTGGACAGCGTTGGCGACGATTTGGATAAAAAATTGGATAAAAACCAAGATCGTGCGAACGCGGGCAAAGTTTTGGCAATTGGCGATGATGGTGATGTCGTTGCGCGTGATATTACGGGCGCAATTGGTGTAGATATCGCGGGCAAGGTTGATAAAGCCCAGGGCGCCGCAAACGCGGGCAAGGCATTACAGGTTGGCGACGATGG
>JAFZTZ010000021.1 GCA_017618595.1 Alphaproteobacteria bacterium | reverse complement strand
TGCCAAAACATTTTCGTCTGATTCAGGTGCGGTTGTAATATCGCACCTGCGCCGTATAACAATTGAACGCACACTTGGGGCGAATGCAACAGATGCGGAACTGCGCACACTAGAAGGCGCACGTGCATTGGTTCATCAAATTGAAAGTTTAATATTACGGGGGCGGCAAAATGCAAAAACATAATGGAATAATGGGGGTCATAGATACCCTGCGTAATGGATGGTTTTTAATTGCATTTGTTGCGGGGCTGATTTATTGGGTCGCGCGCCAGGATAATGCGCTGGTTGAATTAGACAGGCTAACGGTTCGAATGACGACATTGGAAAATCGTACCACGGTTTTGGAAACGGGAATAGGGCAGTTGCAGTTAAAAATAGATGGTATCAAGGAAGATTTGACAATTATTAAAACCGCGGTGATAAAATAGTATGTTGTTTCTGCTTGTTTTTTTTTTTTTTTTTGCGCAGGCGCGCCGCCGTTTTTGCTGTTGACATGAGAACGCGATTTTTCGTAGAATGTAATCAAGCAACAGAAAGGAGACAACATGAAAAAATATCTTGTTTTAACATCTATCTTTGCATTGGCTGCATGCGGTGGTGGCGGCGGTGGTGGTTCTGGTGGCCCTGGGGGCAGTTCTACACCACACTCATCCACACCACCAATTACGGCGGTCCAGGGCTTTAGTGGCGGAACAACAGTAAACGCAAATAACGCGGAACTTACCAATATGTCATCATATACGGTTGATTATGGGACAAGTGAAAACGCCACAAAACAAGCAATGGTTAATTATGTACAATCCAAGTTGGGCGGTGCAAAAGGTTTGTCATTAACTCGTTCGGCATCAAGTCGTGAATCAAATCGCGATGGGTTTACGCCCGAACAATTTGCAAATGCGGATGCTGCGCTGACCCAAATGAAACAGGTCGTTTATGATTTGGTGACGCGTGCCGATGATCCTGCCGCATTAACCACCTATGTTACACGTTATAGAACCAGTGTAATCCAAGCACTGAAATTGGCGGATCAAACCGTTGATGATAACGCCAGTATAGGCGAACTGATTACGGCATTTACCACGTTCAAAACATCAGCTGGGCTGACAACCGAAAACTTGGTTGAAAAAATGGACCAATTTGATCATGATGAATTTGAAATCACAAAACACAGATTGGATGATGTCCGCTTGAAAGACACCGGCGAAGAAGGATTCTTCAAATTCAAATTAGATACCGCGGGCAAGATTCAATCCGTTGCGTTGATGGAAGATCCAACGTCTGAATATGGCTCGTCATGGGCAAACAAAAGGGTTATACTTAGTGATGGTCATGCAGTACAGACTGGTCCAGGCGAAGGTGGCACTTTGAATCCATTTGATACAGATTACCTTACCGACAAAGCGGGGGTATTGGTTCGTAATGGAACAAGTTTCAGCAACGATGTACATTACTATAAATTCCAACTGGGGAGATATAACGAAGGAACTGGTGCGTTGGTGTTAACAAGCGGTCATGATGCCAGTGCTATGTTGCAACCCGATGATTTGAAGAAAATTGAAATCACAAGCGAAGCTGCACTTACCCCGGAAACGGCCAAAGAACAGCTGGTGCAATATATAATCGAAAAGATTAACAAGAAAATACATAACCAAGATAGCAATATTGACGATGATTTGCAAGACGCCATAGAGGTTGCAAATTGGTATATTGACAAGATCAATGCAAGCATTGATACTGATGCGATTGCGGCTGCAAACCAGGGGATAATTCACCAGGTTGCCACAATGCATGGTATGGGTAAAGAAGATGGTGTTAAACTGAAATATTCTGATTTTGGTTATGCATCATTGACACGCAGTATGCCGGGTAAACCAAACGAAACACAATATCTAACCTATGTTGGTGGATATGATGATCGTCGTATGGATAATGCAGTGCTGAATGATGATTTGGATGGTGCAACATTTACTGGAACCGCGATTGTTACGGTTGAAGATCATCATAGAAACAAGACACTGGATACCGAATCAAGAAAAACAGCATTGTATAAAGATACTACCGCACAGTTGCAATACAATATTGTTGGCGACAAGGCACGTCATACATTGACAATGGGCGGCCTAAAGGCAATAGATGGCCAAGTTACCACAAATTCTGATTGGTATTCTATGGTTGTCCAGGGAACAGAAGATAATCCGAATTTGTCGGTTACATTTGATGCGACCGGTAAAACGATTGATTCTGATTACCAGTTCTTTAGGGCTGATGCCGAAGGTAATATCACCAGAAACGAAGCAAACAGCATCGCCGCAGGTGACAGAATCGTGAATAGCACCGGAACGGCAAATACGATCAATATGGTGACCGGGACACAATCATTGATTGAAGAACACCATAAGTTGAACGGAAGTGCCAGTGCGGAATACTATGGCCAAGACCCATCCAACCCAACCGAAGCGACTTCGGGCGTTTGGATGGATGAACGTTGGGCAAATGACGGTAATACAATTCAACACGAAGTGTCAGTGTACGGTGCGTTCGGTGGACAAAAGGATGCCGAATAATACTTGCGAATCTGTTGGGAATTTCCCCAACAGATTCAATAAGATTTTATGTTAAAACTTATAGTTCTTATTTCGTTGTTTATAATTCAGCCCATGTTCGCATGGGCTGAATCTGATATATCGGATACAAAAACCGTTACCGAAATTCACATGAGTGCGCTGGATGCGGTTAATATGGCGGGTAAACTGGTTGATATGGGCGACTATGAACATGCATCACAAATTTTAACGATGATGCCAGAAACAGATAACACTGCGGTTGAAACGGAACGCTGGTACTTGCTTGCACAAATTTTTCAACGCAATGGCGATTATGACGACGCAATAAAAATCTATCGCGAAATTTTGGATGAACGACCCGATTTGGCCAAGGTTCGTTATGAACTGGCATTATGCTATATGGCCAAAGAACAATGGTATCGCGCAGATTACCAACTGCGTCTTG